>NZ_LT906441.1:310749-621498 GCF_900186975.1 Cutibacterium granulosum | reverse complement strand
CTCGATGATGGTCGGCGGTGCCGTCACCGGTGCCCTCTCCATGGCTCTGGGTGCCGCCTCCAAGGCCCCCCACGGCGGAATCTTCGTGTTCTTCGCCATCGACCGATTCTGGGCGTTCATCCTGGCCGTCATCGTCGGTACCGTCGTGGCAGCCTTGCTCGTCACCATTCTCAAGGCGTCAGCCCAGCGCAAGGACAAGACAGCCGCTGCCGCCTGAATCCCTGCACACCCCATAGGCCCTGCACACCGCAACACAACACCACAACCCGGAAAGGAAACATCATGGCAAGCAGAACCGTCACCGTCGGATCCTCCGTCGGACTCCATGCCCGCCCAGCCGCCATCATCTCGCAGAAGGCCGCCCAGCTCGGCTCCGCCGTCACCTTGGCCACCGACGGCGACCCGATCGATGCCAAGTCCGTCCTGGGCATCATGACCCTGGGCGCCTCCTCCGGCGACTCGGTCACGGTGGCGGGTGACGACGAGGAGGACGTCAACACCATCGCCGATCTGGTGGCGTCCGATCTGGACGCCTGAGCACGACCTGCCACGAGAGAACCTGCCCAGCTGGGGCCGTCATCATCACGATGGCGGCCCTACGCGTACGTTCCCCAGCCCCACATCCTGATGCCGAGAATCACCTCTGCCTCCAGGGTGACTGGTCTGAAGACAACATGTGATGCCCGGGACGGCACCCATCGTCATCCGCGCTGGACGGGTGCGCACCGTTGGCCGAGCACATGCCCCACGGCTCATACCTGGGGGCGCATGTCCAGCAGGCACATTCTGGAGCGTGTCCAAGGGCCGATGGGCAAGACAGTGTGTGGCAGGTCGGCCGGGTCACGTGGCAGATTGACCGGCCGTACGCTCGGCCTCCAGCACGAGCAGCATGAACACGGCCACCCACCACAGCAGTGACACCGGAAAGTTCTTGATGAGATAGGTGTCGACGAGCAGCCCCGGCAGGCTGGCGAGGACCGTCATGGCGAGCACCCGGCTGGGTCCTCGTACCGCCCGTACCGCAACGACGATGACGACTCCGAAAATCACCAGCAACGCCGCAAGACCCACGAGACCCATCTCCCCGAAGACCGCGACGACGGTGTTGTGGGCGTGCGGCAGGCAAGCACCGAAGAAGGTGGTGCGCACCGCGTGACTGCGCAGCGGCAGTGCACCGGTCATTCCGCCAAGCCAGGGCCACAACCGTCCATAGCCCACCCCGAACAGCACCGTGGCCACGTCAGTGGTGGCAGCCTGCCACGCCGTGCGCCAGGTGAGGACCCGGGCCCGGTCCACCAGGGAACCTCGCATGAGACTCATCCCCACCACGGCCGCACACACCGCCAGGAGTACCGTCGTCACCAGGGCTGCCCGAGCCTTGAGAGTGCGCAATCGACGTTGTGCGTACCACAGCACCAGCATTCCCGCGAACAGTCCCACACCGACGATCCCGGCACGGGACCCGCTGAGCACCAGGACGACGAGCAGGATCGTCAGCACCGGAACCGAGATCCATCGGCGCCAGCCGTGCAGGAGGGCCTCAATCATGGCGCCGATCCCCAGCAGGTAGACGATGTGGATCGTCGCCGCCCCACCCAGTCGGGTCGCGACCCGCCACCCGTAGTAGTTGCCGGTGTCGTACTCCCGGACGATGTCGCACGCCGTGGCGAGGGCGAGCACCACCGAGGCACGCCACAGGGCACGCAGCAGGCCACTGCGCGGGATGGCCGTCACCAGGGCGAGCGCGACCAGCACCGTCAGGGCAGACTGCACCAGTGGCACGGTGAAGAGCCAGCCTGGCGGATGGGTGACCACCGCGTCGTTGACGCGCACGGCGTGATCGTGGAACCCCAGGCTCACTGCCGCCACGGCGACGACGAACAGGAACGCACCGACGGTGACACGCAGCCATCGCCGGTCCCCGATCACCGCACGTCTGGTGTCGACATCCAACACGCACCACCTCGCCAGGTGCACCACCACCAGCACCCCGAGTGCGATGCACAGCACCAGTTCGAAAATGGGCAGGGTCTGCCTGCCACGCACCGGGCGCTCCGTCGTCACGAAGGTGGCGGTGATGACGAGAGCCGCCAGGACGCACTCGGCCACCATACCAGTGACCCTCGTCCCCAAGCTCCTCTCGTCGGGGTACCACTCGGCCAGCAGACGGCGAATCACGTCCATGTCGTCACTTCCTTGTCAGGATGCTCGTCGGAGCCAGCCATGGGGCTACTGGCTGTCGGAAATGGCGTTCGTCACATATGGCACTGGGCCCACCGTCTCACGACGGCAGGCCCATCCGCAGCTGTTCGGGTACCGACGGGCGCCGGTACACGTCAACCGACTCAGTTGATCTCGATGAACTGGTTCGTCCTAGCGGACTCGATCATCGCCTCGCACACCTGAACCACTCGGGCACCCTGCTCCATGGTGACGATGTCGGAGCCCTTGCCCAGCACGGCGTCACGGAAGTTCTCGTGCTCGGTGCGCAGCGGCTCGGGCTTGGGGATCGCAAACCGGGTGACGTCACCCTCGGCGACGCCACGGAAGTTGGCGATGTCGTCCCAGACCGTCTCCACCTTGGCATTGGCGTAGAAGGTGAGATCGGCGGTGAGGGTGTCGGCGACGAACATGCCCTTCTCACCGGTAACGAAGGTACGACGCTCCTTGGTCGGGGTGAGCCAGTTGACGAGGTGGTTGCTCATGAGCCCACCGGAGAGCTGACAGGTGGCCGAGACCATGTCCTCGTACTCGCGTCCGGCCTTGAACATCGTGCGAGCCGCGACGAGTTCGAAGTCCCGCTGGGTGACCCAGGAGGTGAGGTCGATGTCGTGGCTGGCAAGGTCCTTGACGACCCCGACGTCGGCGATACGGGCTGGGAACGGTCCCTGGCGGCGGGTGGCCACCTGGTAGAGGTCGCCGAGGTCGCCATTCTCCAGACGCTTGCGCAGCGACTGCAGGGCCGGGTTGTACCGCTCGATGTGTCCGACGGCCCCCACCAGACCACGGGAGGCGAACGCCTCGGCGAGATGTTTGGCAGCGGTGGTGTCGTAGGCCAGCGGCTTCTCGATGAGGGCGTGTACACCGGCCTCGGCAAGCTTGAGACCGATCTCCTCGTGGAACTTCGTCGGAGCGGCGACGACACAGTAGTCAACACCGGTCTCGATGACGGCGTCCACGTCGGGCAGGATGGGCAGGTCACCAGCGACCCCGAACGGGTCCTTGCCGGAGGCGTCTGCGATGGCGACGAGGTCGACACCGTCGATCGCCCGCAGGTTGCGGACGTGGTTCTTGCCCATCGATCCGATGCCGACCATGCCGGCGCGCAGGTTTGCCATCACGCACCTGCCTTCGCGGCCTTGTTGACGGCCTCGGCGATGCGCTCCAGGTCGGCCTGGGACAGCGAGGGATGCACCGGCAGCGAGACACACTCTGCTGCAACCTTCTCGGTGTTCGGCAGCTCCAGACCCGGGGCGTAGGGGGCCAGCGAGGGCAGTCGGTGGTTGGGGATCGGGTAGTAGACACCCGAACCGACCTGATGCTCCTCCTTGAGGGCGGTGACGAAACGGTCGCGCTCCTCGCCGGTGGCTCCCTCCACGCGAATCGTGTACTGGTGGTAGACGTGCACGTAGCCCTCCGGGACGGTCGGGGTGACGGCCTCGGTGATGTTCTGCGAGAGGAACGCGGCGTTGTCCTGACGGATCTTCGTCCAGCCAGCCAGTTTGCCCAGCTGAACGCGGCCGATGGAGGCGTGGATGTCGGTCATGCGGTTGTTGAGGCCGACGAACTCGTTGGCGTAGCGCTTCTCCATGCCCTGGTTGCGGATCATGCGGGCCTTGCGGGCCACCTCGGGATCGGAGGTGGTGATCATGCCGCCCTCACCGGAGGTCATGTTCTTGGTCGGGTAGAACGAGAAGGCGCCGAAGGTGCCGAAGGTGCCGACGTGTTTGCCGTTGATGGAGGCGGCGTGGGCCTGGGCGCAGTCCTCGAAGAGCTGCACACCGTGCTTGTCGGCGATGACGCGAATCTCGTCCAGGTTGGCCGGCAGACCGTACAGGTGCACCGGCAGGATGCCCTTGGTGTTCTCGGTGATGGACGCCTCGACGGAGGCCGGGTCCAGGCAGAAGGTGTTGGGATCGACATCGGCGAAGACCGGCTTGGCGCCGGTGAGGGCCACCGAGTTGCCGGTGGCGGCGAAGGTGAAGGACGGGACGATGACCTCATCACCGGCTCCGATACCCGAGGCCAGCAGGCCGATGTGCAGGGCGGAGGTGCCGGAGTTGACGGCCACGCACTCGACACCGTCGACAACCTGGGCGGAGAACTCCTCCTCGAAGGAGTGGACCTGGGGGCCCTGGGCAACCATGCCGGAGGCGATGACGGCGTCAACGGCCTTGCGCTCGTCTTCGCCGAGGATTGGCTTGGCCGGTGGGATGAATTCGAGAGTCACTGTGTCTCCTTGCGTTGGATTGTGCCGACCTGGTTCAGCCGGTTCGTGTTGTGGGTGCCGATCTGAGGTTTTCAGTCGGTTCGAGGTGCTGTACTGGGTTCGTGAAGCTGTACTGGGATGAACCAGTCGGCGGTCAGTTCTCCTCGCCCTCACCGACGAGGGTGAGGGTGTCGGTGGCGGGGTCCTCGGTGAATCGGTCCCCGGTGCGGGGATCGATCCAGCGATTCTCACCGTCGGGCTCGAGGGGGAATCCGGACCGTCCGACCCACTTGATGCGCTTGGCAGGCACACCGGCGACCAAGGCGTAGGGCTGCACGTCCTTGGTGACGACGGATCCGGCTGCCACGGTGGCCCATTCCCCGATCGTCACCGGGGCGATGCACACGCTGCGGGCACCGACCGAGCAGCCGCGCTTGCACGTGACGCCCACCTGCTCCCAGTCGTCGGCGGACTTCAACGACCCGTCGGGGTTGATGGCGCGCGGGAAGTGGTCGTTGGTGAGCACCACTGCCGGGCCGATGAACACGCCGTCCTCAAGTTCGGCGGGCTCGTAGACGAGCGCGTAGTTCTGGATCTTGCAGTTGTCACCGACGTGCACCCCCTCCCCGATGTAGGCACCACGTCCGACGACGACGTTCTCGCCGAGGACGGCTCCTCCGCGTACCTGGGACAGATGCCAGATCGACGAGCCGTCGCCGATCGTCACTCCCTCGTCAAGATCTGCGGTCGGAATGATCCGCGGTTCACTCATGGGTCCACCCTTCGGGACAGATGTGTGGGTCAGTGCACAGACTACCCACCTCAGCGGTTTGGTCACATGCTGCCGCGCCCGTCACCCCGTCGAGGGGCCTGGACGCGAGGTGTCAGAACGCTGTGCACGATCCATGACACCACGAACCAGTCTGCTACGCCGTTCCAAGTATGTACGTCGGGACGACTCGTCGGCATCGCACCGCCCAGCAAACTCCTCCTCCAGACCAGCCGTCGCATCGGGGCGCAGGAACTCGCAGAACACCGCCACAGTGGCCATCTGGACCCAGACCACCGGGTTCTTGAGGTAGGAGCTGTTGGCCAGGGCGATGACCGGGATGACGAGCATGCTCGCCACGACCGTCTGCAATATCAATCGCTGTGCCGGTCCCGGATCCAGGTCCCACAACCGGCGCGCCCCTGCCCACAGCACGGCGATTCCGATGGCCAGCAGCACCGTGCCCAGCAGCAGACCGTAGCCCACGAAGAGTTCGGCGAAGCCGTTGTGTGGGTCAATCGTGCCGCGGTTGGGCCAGGGGGCGAGCAGGACGGCGTCCTGGAACTGTCCAGGCCCGAGCCCCACCCCCTTCGAGGCGACGAACATCCAGATGGCGTCCTGGTACACGCCCAGTCGGGAACGCCCGGAGTTCGAGGAGAGGTGGTGAATCGACATGGCGACCTCGTCAAGCACATCATCCAGCTTGCCGGAGACGATGATCGCCAAGGCCCCGGTGAGGGTGAGCACCACCGCGGCGATGAGCAGTTTGCGGTACCTGACCATGAGCCAGGCGAGGATCACCAGTGTGGACATCAACGCCAACCGGGCACCAGCCAGCACGAGCAACGGGAAGCACAGCACGAAGGTGCCGATGTACATGAGCCGGACGAACCAGTGCCGTTCCACCGTCCATCCAACGACCATGACGATCATTCCTGCGACGAGGAAGTAGGCGAAGAGGTTGGGATTGACCATGAACGAGGCGATCTCGCGATAACGGCCCATCGTCTTGGTACCGCCCAGGTAGTTGGGCAGGTGCTTGCCAGTGCGTACCTCGTTGAGTGCCGGCAGGATGGCGACGACGAGCCCGAGGAGCCAGGCCCGACACACCGTGACAATCCATCCCGGCCGATCAGCGGTCATCGTCATCGCAGCCATGGTGAGCAGCCCGAAGGCCACGCAAAGCAGTTCCTTGACACCGGTGGTGCCGGCAGGAAGCACCAGACCGAGGATCATCCACATCCCGGTCACCACGAGGATGCCCTGGGTGACGACGGACAGGTAGCGCCGCCGGATGAGTACCAGCACGACGAAGACCAGGGTGAGCAGACGCACCGGGGCCTGACCGGCGATCGTCACGGTCGATCCCCAGGCCGACAGCACCGGCATGAGGACGAAGCACACCGCGAGCAGCCACTCACACAGTCGTGCGAAGGGGGAGGGGCTCTCCTCGACGACGTTGGCCGCCCGGGCACCGAGATACCGGGGACCGTGGTCATGACGACGGGTGAACGCACGCTGGGAAGGACGATGCTGCGAGGAGTCGTGCGCCATGTCCTGCTCGAGCCGTGCCCCGCCAGCGTCGGAGCTGGCGAGGATGCCGGATCCAGCACGGAGGACACCACTGGGCGTGGTGGTGCTGGTGGCCGGATGGGTGCTGAGACCGCTGGGCATGGAGTTGTCGGTCATGGGCGACTCGCCAGGTCGATGAGGTGGTTGATGAAGGTCTGATAGTTGGTCTGCTCGTCGAAGTCGGCGCGGACCTTCGCAGCCATGTCGGCACGGATCCGAGGGTCCTTGACCTGCTCATGGTGCTCCCAGATGGTCTGGGCGATGTGCTCGGCTGAGGGGTTGGCTGTCATGAGCCAGTCTGACGGCACGATCTCCCGAACCCCTCCGACGTCGGTGCCCAGCACCGGCACCTCGCGAGCCATCGCCTCCATCATCGACACCGGGATGCCTTCCGATGAGCTCGTGTTGACGAGCAGGTCCACCTGGTGGTTGCGGTAGTACTCGAGCAGTTCGTCGTGGGGGAGGATGCCGAGCCATTGCACATCGACACCCTGCAACGTGGTGGAGACCTGGGCCGCCAGATCGTCGTGCAGTGGTCCGTCACCGGCATGCACCCAGCGCAGGGTCATCTCGGGATGCTGCTCGTGCAGCACGGCAAGGGCGTCGATGAGCAGGTGAAGCCGCTTGAACCGACTCATCGTGCTCACCGACATCACCGTGAGTTCGCCACTCGGGCTGGGGCTACTCGTCTCAGAACCCTCGACGAGGGTGACGCCCAGCCGATTGACCAGCACTGTCTGCGGTCTGAATCCGTAGCGGTCGACGAGGAACTCTCCCCCGGCGGCCGAAATGGGTTGTACCGCGTCGAAGCAATCGGTCACCTGGCGGATGAAGGGGTGATGACCGGTGGGGTGTTTGTCCTCGTAGAGGTCGTAGTTGTGGCCGCGCGAGATGGTGTGGTGAACCGTGCCCGCGGCATGTTCCAGCGCAGCGGCGGTTGCCGATGGGGCCAGCCAGTAGGTGTAGACGAGGTCCGCGTCCCGGTAGTGGTCCCGCAGGAAGCGTCGCACCAGAGCCACCTGGACACCGGTACGTGCCACGAATGCAACGACCGGTCTGGTGAGCCGCCCGAGTTCACGCACCTGAGCCAGTTCCCGCCACAGGAGTGGTCCCGTGAGGGTGTCGACGACGGCCACCGCACGCCACAGCGGACTGGTCCAGCGACGCCGCAGCCGGTCATCGACGTCAATGCCGGGCAGACGCGGACGCGGCGGTATCTGTGGTGTGTCGTTCTTCTCGGGGACGATGGTGAGTCTGGCACCAGATCCCAGCCAGTGGGGCAACTCGGTCTCCAGGAACTGTTCCCCCGTCCCATAGGGGAACCTGGAGGTGATGAGGACGACGCGCGGACACGCGTCAGGCAGCTCGTCCCCATTGACGCGGGGACTTTCCCTGCCAGTGCCACATGTGCCTGACGTGTGCGTACTGCCGTGGCGCAGGCAGTTGCGCTCACCCCTCACGTGGTTCGCGAGCCGGCGACGGACGTCTGCACAGTGACGACTGCCCATGGCCACGCAGTTGGCAATCCTGTGCAGGCAAACGCCCATCACAACTCCCATCGCCGATACCGCTATATTCTGGGACACACCTTAGCAATCGTGTCGAAGAGATCGGTCGAGTATGCAATTGCGCACAGTGATGAGGAACATGGCCCGAATGTGGCGGTCAAGTCTCATCGTCTTCGTCATCGCCGCCATCGTCCTTGGCGCCCTCAGCTATGCCCTCGCCAAACCCAAGTACCGTGTCGAGGGCGATGTCCTCTTCTCGTCGCAGGCATTTCACGCCTTCGACACCCCGGACGCCGCGGCAACGTACACCACCTCGTTGGTGACGACCTACGGCACCTACGCCAAGTCGGCCTCCCTGCTCGACGAGGTGGGTCAGTCCGTCTCCCCACAGATCGACGGAGCCACCCTGCAGCAGGCAGTCGTCATCAGCACCGCACCGATGATGGTCTCGGTGAGTTTCATGGACTCCGACAAGGACCGGGCCACTGCCGTCGTCAAGGCAATCACGGATTCCCTGCAGGAACAGGTCAAGAAGTCGGCACCAGACGTGGACGGCAAGCCCGCACTGTCGGTGGCGAACTCCTCGGTCATCACCACCCAGGTGGCGGACAGCGCCCCCTCGGCCAAGCGCAGCGCAATGATTGGCGTGCTGGGAGGTCTCGTCCTGGCCCTGCTGGTGCTGTTGGTGCGTGCCTTGGCCAGCACGAGGATCGGTGACGTCGCCGACCTCGCCGATGTCACCGATTCATCGATACTGAGCGTGATCCCCAGGAAGGGATCCACCGCACAGGGCGGTGGCGAGCTGGAGGCGGTGCTCGGACGCAACCTCTCGTTCATTCCTCCCAAAGACGGTCTGCGCACGGTGCTGCTGGCCCCCAGTCTCGCCAGTGAGGATGCCTCGACCGTGACCCTTGCCGCAGCCGATCGTCTGCACGCCGACGGACACAGTGTGGTCGTCGTGGATGCCGATCTTCGACGCGCCACCGCCACCAAGGCGGCCGGAGTGACCTCGAGCGCTGGCCTGTCGGATCTGTTGGCGGGTCGTGCCACCCTGCAGCAGGCCACGTACGACCGCAGCGGGGCGCCGATCGTCGCCGCCGGCACCACCGTGGGCAATGCTGCCGAGCTGCTCGCCACCGAGACCTTTGCACAGACCCTGGCCGAGTTGGGGCGCGAGTACGACACCGTCCTGCTGGTGGGGGCCCCCTTGCTGACCTACACCGATTCCTCGGTCATCGCGGCCCAGGTGGCCTCCGTCGTACCAGTGGTGCAGTCGGGCACAGTGCGACGCTCGCAGCTGCAGCAGACGCTGGAATCCTTGGAACTGTGCCAGGCGCATGTCGGCGGCTTGGTACTCACCGACGCGAGGGTGTCGGCACGCGCCCGACAGATGGTTGGCGCCGGGAAGTGACTGCACCCCTCTGATCGGGGCCTGGGCTGGTACTCACCGGCTCAGGCCTCCGTCTTCTCAGGTGGAGTGACAGCACCGAGATCGGCTCAGCAGATCCCTCCGGGAGGCCCCAGACCGTTCCGGGAGACCTCGAGCAGCTCGAGCCGTTCATCGTCGTCCTCGTGCGGGCATGACAGCTGCTCTCAATTCGTCGAGTCACGACCACCAGCGAAACTCCGTGATGCCGAGACGATTCGGTCCAGCACCACGCTCACGGTTGTCGATGGCTGGGCACCGACTGCGCAACGCCACCATCCTGGCCAGCGCTGGCCCGTTCATCGGCGAGCCCCACGGCACACAGGGCCACCACCCACCACCACATCGACACGGCGAAGCCCTTGACGAGGTAGGTGTCGACGGCCCATGCCAGTGTCGTCGCCGCCAGCACGATGACGGTCACCCCATGACGGTGTGACCCCAGACCACGACTCATGACGTTGCAGGCGGGTCGCCACAGGGCCACCACCATGACGAGCAGCACGACGAGCATGATGACCCCCAGCTCCACCAGGACCTCCAGATACACCGAGTGGGCGGATATGAGGGCACGTCCGAACCGACTGTCCACCATCCCCGTGCCGGCAAACGGGTACAGCTTGGCCTCAATGGCATACCACGGAAACATGGTGCCGGACCCCACACCGATGAGCATCGACCTGACCGAGGAGCTCACCGTCTGCCAGCCCACGGTCCAGGTGTCCATGCGTCGGGACGAGCTCAGACGGAGCATCCGCTGGAAGCAGGACACCCTGAGGCAGACGGCGACCACGGCGATTCCGACACACAGCGCCGCTGCTGCCAGCCGACGCACCGCAACCTGACGTCGCAAGGAGACGACGAGCGCGAGGCAGGTCGCCACCAGCACGATGAGTGCGGCTCGCGATCCGGTCAGCAGCATCATGAGCACCGACGCACCGCCACCTGCCCATGCCATCCGAGTACGCCAAGTGGGTCCTGACACACCTCCGGCAGGGCCCGGTGCGTGCCCAGTGGTGTCTCGTGCGACGTCGACGAGCACCGCCCCGGCCAGGGCGATCGGCACGTGGATGACGGCCGAGCCGCCCATACCGCTGGCCAGTCGTATCGAACGGTGAATGGGCACCTGGACCGGCCAGTCGGCCAGTGCCCCCAGCAGAAGTCCCACAGCGGCAAGGGGAACGTAGCGGGTGCGTCCCTGCTGTCCGATGGCAAGGAGGACGACGAGCACCGCAGCCATCGTCACCCATCCGGTGACCACCGGCATGACCTGGTAGACGCGTGGAACGACTCCCTGCTTGATGACGGCCTGTGAAGCGACGAGGCTGGAGACCAGCGCCCATGCCTCGATGAGGGTGAAGCCGCCACACAGGATCCATCCAGTGGGGGTGAGAACCCCTCCCCGAGGCGTCCCTGCCTGTCGACGCATCCTCACCTGCCGGTACGCTGCAGGGGCGGCGACGAGCAGTGCAGCGCCACAGACGAGGAGCTGGGCACTCACCACCCAGGGGCGGGTGATGCCGTGGCGCAGATCGACGAACTGGACTCCGGTCATGAGCAGCACGAGGGACCACCCCAGGACGTGCTGCCACGTGGTGATGGATCGGCGGGCCGAAGACGTCATCGCGGACTGCGCAGATGTCTCGGCCCGGCTGGGGCTCACGGGCTGGTTCGCTGTGCTCTGTCCCGGAACTGGCGGGCGATGCGGCCTGCCAGAGCGGGAGCCCACGGTCTTCCTGCTCAACTCGCCCACGCCCCCGTGTACAGCAGCCATCCCCACCAACACATGACGCCGAGGTCAACCACGACGAGGACCATGACGACCCCCCGCCACAGCTTCACCAGAGCGTTGGCCTTGGATGGCACGGCAGCTGCCTCGGCCAACATGATCGCCGTGGGGAACCACAGCAGAACGGCCCGGTTGACGCTCATGTACCAGTGTCCGATGGAGAAGGCGATGATCTGGATGCCCACCCATGCGGCGGAGGCCCACCTGCGCCTGAGCAGGCAGTAGATCGTCGTCACCAGGCCAATGGCGACCGAGACGAGCTCGAAGCGGAAGATCATGGCCACCCTGGCGGCTCCCTCGTGGTACACCCCACGCCACATGTCGGTGTGTGTGGCGGGCAGGGTGTTGTGCAGGGTCTGCAACGGGGTGGTGAATCCGCGTCCCCAGCCCTTCTCCTGGGCCTGGTGCCAGGCCGTCCACGAGCCGGTGAGTTCGTGCAGGAAGATGACGTAACACACGAGCACGGCAGCCGGGATGATGAGGGTCGCCAATCGCGAGCACACCTGCTCGACGTCGATGCGACGCTTCGACCCGCGCCGTCGTGCCGGCTTCTCCCCGTCACCGACGACTGCCATGACGGCGAGCGCACCGACGAGGAACAGACCCGAGACCCGCATGGTGCATGCCACGGCTGCCAGAGCCGCCGCCTGCCACCACCGGTTCGAGCGGGCCCGCTCCCACGCCCAGAAGGCTGCTGCCACGAAGGGTGCCTCGGTGTAACCGATGGTGGTGAATGCCGCAGTGGGCGCTATGAGCCAGAGCATCGCCGGAACCGCTCCGCCGATACGGTACAGGGCTGTTGTGGCCAGCCCCGAGCAGACCAGGGCGACGATCACCCCGGTGACCTCCGGGGGCAGACCGATCCAGGAGCCGGCGTGCATGATGGCGGGCAGCCCCGGGAAGAACGCCATCTCCAGCGGATCGGCATAACCGTGCCGGGCGATGTTGACGAAGTGCTTAACGTCCCAGTTCCCGGTGGCCTGGACGAAGCTCAGGTCCTTGGCGGCCATGACGAGGACGAGGGTGAGGCCGAGCAGGATGCGGGTACCGATCCACGTTCGGCGCACCAGGACGGGGTCGTCGGCCGGGGTGACGGGCTTGACGGTTGGGCTCACCGTGCTCCTCTCGAGGGTGGTGGACGATGCCTCGGCGGTGCTCAGTGCACCGATGACCGGTGCGTCCGGGGCGTAATCGAGCACTCCTCCGGTGGGGTCATCACCGTAGCCCGCTCGTACGGAGTCGTTCCACGGGCGGCGCATCTCGTCGACGACCGTCCAGGCGAACCACACCTGGGCAGCGACACGCACGATGATCGCCCCCCAGTAGACGGCGTCCACGGTGGATCCGGCAGGTTTGGTGGCGCCGGCCAGGTGTCCCCACACGACGAACTGGTAGAACACCTCGCCGGTCATGAGCACCCCCCAGTTGCGCCAGTCGGGGCAGGCCAGGGCGGCCAAGGGCACCAGGAGCAGCGAGTACTGCGGCGAGTACGACTTGTAGGCCACGAAGATGATGATGAGGGCGACAAGGGCCACCTGCGCCACCCGGGGCCGACGCGGAAGCCGCCAGACGAACCAGGTGAGCCACAGCAGGCCTGCAGCAGCAAGGACACTGCTCAGCACGCCGACGTGCGCGATGGAATCCTTGGTGGCGTCCTGGAAGATGAGCCACAGGCTACCCAAGCCCACCTGAGGCCCGAAGGTCGCGGCCAAGGTGGCCTTCCAGGTGGCCGGGGAGAGCGCGGCGGCAACACCGTGGCAGATGACCAGAACACCCGCGGCTGGCCCCAGGTACCGTCCCAGCGAGGCGAGCTTGCCCGCACGCAGGCACAGGACGACGACGGCGAGGACGACCACGGCGGTCTGCAGGCTGCCGGAGACCGCCAACCCGGCCAGCACCCCGGCGAGCGTCGGACGCCTGGTGGCCCAGGCGAGCAACGAGAGGGTCATGAATCCCACCGGCACCAAGGTGAAGTCGACCATGCCGGCTGCGAGAACCAGCGGGCTGCAGGCGACGAGGAACACGTCCCAGCTACGTCGACGAGTCCGTGCTGCGACCTCGGTGACCACAGCAGCGGTGGGTGTCGTTGCGCTGGTGGCCGGTCGGGGCGATGGGATGTCGCTGCCGCGTCCGAGCAGCATGACACCCACGACCGTCGCAAGGAAACCGAGGAACAACAGCACACTTGACAGGGCCCAGTAGGCATTGGCGGCCTGGGTGACCTGCTGATCGGTGGCGGTCGGCCCCACCACCCAGCCAAGGTGGCCCACGAGCCAACGATTGACGGCCATGATGGCCACGGTGATCGGGGACTGGCGCACGGATCGCTCTGCCAGCAACGCGCCGCCCCTACCCATCCCCGAGGAGGTGAAGATCACCGGGATGTCGGAGTAGCACAGCCGCTGATACCGGTTGAACTGACCACTGGCACCGGTGTGTGCACAGGGTTGGTGGCGCAGGATCGTCAGCACCCAGGTGAGGATCGCCGCACCGATCGCCCACCGGGCCGGGTCGAAGAATTCACCTCGCGGATGGGCATGGCGTCCCACCGGGCCTCCGAGCCAGGCGTCCAGTCCCCACCGGGAGGGCAGGGAGCGATGCCACGCAGGAGCGACGGAGTGGTCACCGGTACTGGTGCTGTCTTGGGGCTGGGTCACGAGAGCAGACTAGCCTTCCTTAAGACCAACCTCGTGCGGCTGTGTCGTCGGTCCCACTGGGCGCGGCGTCGGTCTCACTGGCTGATGCGTGGGTCTGATGGGTCTGATGGGTCTGGTTGTCGGTCTGTTCGGTCGTGGCCGCACCGAGGGGCGGCTCGGTCTGCTGGGCCGTACCGGGGTGTCGGGTGCCGGCGTGCGCGTGGGTTGCACCGTCGGGCTCGCGATGGGCGAGTGTGTCGGAGGCGTGCTCTCGTGCTGGCCATTCTCGTGTTTCCGGGGAGTCGGCGTGGTGGTACCGGCAGTGGATCGGGGGTGCGGCGTGGCGGGGACGATGTGGTCGTCGATGTCCTCGCCGTGGTGCTTGCCCCACAGGTTCACGCCCTGCCTGCCGGCGAACCTCTCATGCTCCTTGCCCTTCATGGCCACTTCCATGACGGCTGCCCAGGTGCGTGCCGGGTACGTGCCACCGAAGAAGGTCGGGTTGTCCGGGGCATGGAACGGGTCAAGGTCGTCGGTGCCGCCGTCACCTGCGACGAACATGACGGCAGTGGAGATCTGCTTGGTGTAGGCCACGAACCAGGCGGAGGTGATCTTGTCGCCGACGCCGTTGGTGCCGGTCTTGCCAGCCACCTGGTAACCGAGTCGGGACACTGCCGCACCGGTGCCCTGCTCGACCACGGAACGCAACGCATGGGTGGTGTCGCGGGCAATGTCTGGCTCGATGGCCTGGGCGCCCTTGGTCTTGTTCTCATACAGGGTGTTGCCCTGCGGCCCGACGACCTTGGCGACAAAGTGGGTGGGCATGCGCACCCCGTCATTGGCAAGGGTGGCGTATCCGGCAGCCTGGTCCAGCGGACTCACCTCGGCGGTACCCAGGGCGATACGGTTGTTGAGGTCCCATCCGTCTCCCTTGGGCACCCCAGCGTCGTTGGCGGCCTTGATCACCTGGGCCGGGCCATTCCTCATGCGTGAGACGACGTCGACGAAGGCAGTGTTGATGGACTTCTCGGTCGCCGTCTGCAAGCTCACCGTGCCGTACTCGTGGTGGAACTCGTTGCGCACCGGTTTCGAATCGCCCTTGGGGGTGAAGGTGTTGCCCTCCAGGGCGGACTGCAGGCTGAAGCCATTGCGCAACGCGGCAATGACGGCGTAGGTCTTGATGCTGGAGGCTCCCGGACGGGCGGTCGTCGCCCAGTTGCGGGAGTTCCTGACGTAGTCGTCGCCGCCGTAGATTCCCAGGACACCCCCGGTCCTGGCATCGACCGAGGCGATGGCGGGGTGCAGTCTCGCCGGCCCGTCGTCACCGGCATTGTTGCCGGCGATCCTCTTGTACCTCTGCCCGGCGTCAACGGCCGCCTGCTGCACCTTGGGGTCCAAGGTGGTGGTGACCTTGAGACCACCGCCAGCGATCTGGGACTCGGTGAATCCCTGGGAGACGAGTTCGTCCTGGACGAGCTTGAGGAGGTATCCCTTGGTTCCCTGCCAACGGTTGTTGACGGGCACGTCGGGGAAATCGGGCAATGCGTGCGAGGCAACGTCGTGATCGTTCTGGCTGATCCTGCCCATCTCGAGCATGCCATCCAGGACGTAGCGGTAGCGTCCGAGCAGACGCTCCCGTGCCGCCGGTCCATCGCTGGGATCGAAGAGGGTGGGATTGTTGAGCACGGCGGCGAGCACCGCGGCCTGCCTCAGGTCGAGATCCTTGGCATCGATGTTGAAGTATGCCCTGGCCGCCGCCTGGACGCCATAGGCGCCGCGCCCGAAGTAGATGGTGTTGAGGTAGCCGGCGAGGATGTCCTCCTTGGGCACCTTGCGGCCCATCTTGTCGGCCAGGACGAGTTCCTTGAGCTTGCGCTGCATGGTGCGTTCCTGGGACAGGTAGAGCACCTTGATGTACTGCTGGGTGATCGTCGATCCGCCCTGGACATCGCCACCCCTGAGCACGCTGAACGCGGCTCGGGACATGCCCTTCACCGAGATCCCGGGGTCGCTCCAGAAGGTGCGGTTCTCGGCCGAGACGGCTGCGTCCCTGATGTTCTGGGGCATCTCGTCGTAGGTGATCGACTGACGATTCTGCACCGAGAAGCTGCCGATCTTCGATGTCGAGTCGTTGTAGTAGATGAACGACGTGTTCGACGAGAATCCCTTGTTGGGATCGGGTAGCTCGGTGCGATGGTAGAACACCGCCCCGGCCGCAACGACGGCCATGACCATGACGAGAATGAGGATGAGCAGTCCCCGCAGCACTCGTCGTAGTGGACTGCGACGCCGCCTGCCACGAGTCGACGAGCGCGACGTCCTCGCGCGTCTCGACCTGGTCGAACCACGTCTCGAGCCACGTCGTGCGCGGGATCGCTCAGCCATAGATATCCTCCACGGTGGGTTGGTGACGGGGCGGCCGGCGTCGCCTGCCGTCACCCAGGACGTAGTGGGTCAGGACGTGGTTCCACCCACAGTCGGGGCACACCTCGACCTCGTAGACCCGAAACTCCCCGAATTCGTGTTCCATTTCCTCCAGCTCGACAACCGTACGAATGCGTCCGGAGAATTGTCCGAGCTGAGAACCAAATGTATACCGCAAAAGTACCAACTGGGGCGACTCGCACACTGGGCATGGTTCCTCACGGGGTTCCCCGTGGTGCAAGGCTGCACGTATCAGCATGGGGTCCGCGTCGCACTGGGTGGGGGCGTTGAGGTCCACCTGGGGGCTCCACAACTGCTCCAGGGCACGGCGACGCTGCAGAGCATGGGAAACTTCAAGTCGGCGCGTCTGCATGGCCCCCAGAGTACGGCGTCGTGCCAAGCAACTCGGCGCTGCACGAACCAATCCTCCTCGGGCATCCAGCACTCCGCCAACCCCATCGCACCCGGATCAGCACCTATGCTCGGTGTCATGCCGAATCTGGACGCACTCGTCACCACCACCCTGGACAATGGCCTGGACGTCATCGTCGACTCGGATCTCACCCTGCCCGCAGTGGCGATCAACCTGTGGTACAACGTCGGATCCGCCGACGAACAACCTGGACGCGACGGTTTCGCCCACCTCTTCGAGCACCTCATGTTCTCCGGCACCACCAGTGGCATCGCCTCAGGTGAACATCTGGCAGCGATCGAGGCGGTCGGCGGGTCGGCCAATGCCACGACGAGCTTCGATCGGACGAACTACTTCGAGCTGGTGCCACCCGGAGCGCTGGGGCTGGGTCTGTGGCTGGAGGCCGAGCGCATGGCGCACCTGGCCGTCACCGAGGAGAGCCTCACCACCCAGCGTGACGTCGTCAAGGAGGAGAAGCGGCAGCGCTACGACAACAGCCCCTACGGCGACCTGCTCGACGCCGTGTTGGCAAGCCAGTATGACGCCGACGAGCCCTACGGCCACTCCCCCATCGGATCGGAGCATGATCTGGACGCAGCCAGCCTGGACGACGTCGTCGCCTTCCACGACCGGTGGTACCGCCCGTCCAATGCCTCCCTGGTGATCAGTGGCTGTGTCGACGCCGAGGAGGCGTTGCGACTCGTCGAACGATACTTCGCCCCGGTGAGTGACACCGGGGCACCGGCTCCGCAGCATCGCCGGGGCGGGACCCATCTGGACAGTGCGCGACGCAACCGGATGATCGTGCGTGACGTACCGCGCACCTCGGTGGTGCTCACCTGGCCGGTACCACCCGTTGCCAGCCCGGCAGCTGCACCCGACACGACCCCGATGTCCGATCACACCTGCCCGACTGGCCCCACCCACACGGCCGATCCCACGGCGGTGGCCTGCGACATGGCCCTGTCGGTGTTGGCCGGGGGCATGTCGTCCCGGCTGGTGCGTCGGCTGGACCGGGAGTTGGGTCTGGTGGACGGTGTCTCGGCGAACAGCCTGGGGCTGTCCCGACAGCGCTCGACGGCAATCGTGGCGGCGCACCTGAAACCGGGGGTGAGTGTGGAGCGGTTCCGCCGCGAGCTCGACCCGCTGCTCACCGAGTTGGCCACCCAGCCCCCGACGCCGCAGGAGATGGCTCGCTGCCGGGCCCAGGCGCAGCGAGACTGGTTGGAGAGTTGGGCCACCGCCGACACCCGAGCGGACGTGCTCAACGCCGCACACCAGATCCTGGACGACGCACGCCGGTGTCACGACGAGTTCGACCTGATGGCCGACATGACGTGCGAACAGGTGGGCGAGGCAGCCGAGTTGCTCGATCCGAGCCAGGCCTCGATGGTCGTCCACACCACCGAGCAGACCGATTCGGTGACCGATGGAGCCCATGACGACGAGGAGGACGCCCGATGAGCCATGCCACACCGCCGAGCCAGACATCCCCGAAGGATCCTGCTCCACAGGTACAGCAGGCACCGCTGCGACCGCGTCCGACGGTGACGACGGGATCGGCGTGGACCTTTCCCCACGTCGAGCGTCGGGAGCTCGGCAATGGTCTCACGGTGCTCACCGTGCCGCTTCCCGGCCAGGAGATCATGAGCGTCCAGCTCGCCCTGGACGTGCCGCTGGCCAGTGAGCCGGCAGACCTGGAGGGGATCGGGGCCGTCACGGTGCGCACCGCCGACGAGGGCACGGCGCCCCATCCCGGCCACGAGTTCGCCGAACAGATGGAACAAATTGCCGCCAGCTACGGCGGCAGCGCGATGCCGACGTCGACCATGCTGAGCCTGGACGTGCCGGGTGAGCAGCTCCCGACGGGCATGGAGCTCTTCGCCGAGCTGCTCACCAGCACCGCACTGGATCCCGTTGACGTGGGCCGTCAGGTGGACGCGTCGGTGGCTCAGCTGGCCCGCACCGCCCACAGTGGCCCGTCCCTGGCCCAACTGGCTGCCAACCGTCTGCTGTGGCCATGCTCCAGCAGACTGTCCCGGGCCTCGGCCGGATCGATGAGCACTTTGGCCGCCATTGACGCCGAGCGGGTGCGTGAGTTCTGGAACCAGATGTGGCGACCTGACCGTGGTGTGCTCGTGGTGGCCGGTGACCATGCCGACGAGGTGAATCTGGACGTGCTGGAGCAGTGGACCGGAACCCCACGGGCCGAGTCGACGCGTGAGCTCACCACCACCGCCGCAGCACGCCGAGTGCTGCTCGTCGATCGTCCGGACGCCGTGCAGGCCGACGTGGGCCTCCAGCTGGGCACTCCTGGGCGTGACCATCCGCTGTGGCCTGCGCTCAAGGTGGCCGCAGCCGCCCTGGGCGGTACGTTCTCCTCGCGGCTGAACTCGGTGTTGCGTGAGGAGAAGGGTTGGTCGTACGGGGTCGGCATGTCGGTACGGCCGATGAAGTGTGGTGCCATTGCCTCGGTGAGCGGGGCATTTCGTACCGAGGTGGCCGCCGAGGCCCTCGTGACGACGATGCAGATCCTCGATGCCGCTGGTGATCCGCTGGGCCGTACCGAGGTGGACGAGGCCCGTGACCATCTGGTCGGGGTGGCTCCCCTGCAGTACGACACCGCAGAGGCGGTTTCCGCCCAGCTCGCCGTGCTCCACCTGGCCGGACTGCCCAGCATCTGGATCGACGAGCACTTCGCCCGCCTGGCGCAGGTGGGCCATGACTCGGCCAACGAGGCCTGGCAGCAGCTGCTGGACGTCACGGCCTGGCAGATCGGCATCAGCGGCCAGGCGGGTGTTCTCGCCCCGCAGCTGCGCGAGGCCGGTTTCGAGGTCGAGGTGATCTCGCCCGACCGTCTGCTCGACCTGGCAGGCTGAGCCGTCGCAGGAGACAGCTCGCTGGATCGTCACCCTGCCGGTGCTCCACCAACCCCATTTCGCATCTGCGTCGTTTTGGCATAGACTGTCGAGGTCCATTGGGGCATTGGCGCAGTTGGTAGCGCGATTGCTTTGCAAGCAATAGGTCAGGGGTTCGAACCCCCTATGCTCCACAACCACAAGGCCCGAATCCTTGCCACTCTCGATGGTCCCGATTCGGGCCTTGTTGCCGTTCTGGAGCCCGGAGGGGCGAGTGTTGATCTCGAGAGCCGGGAGCAGTCGGCTTCATCACCTTCCATCGATCAGACGGATGACGCAGGGGCGCTGGAGCCGTCCAGCGCCTGCCAACGCTCTTCACATGCAAGAACACCGCTGACGGCGATCGGCACTTGTCACCGGAGGCCTCCCAAGAGGTTCGTGAGGGGCTGAATCCCCTCAGGTCGAAGGGTGAAGTGTGCCCAGCGTCCACGCATTTCACGGTTCACCAGACCAGCTTCCACAAGCTTCTTCAGATGATGCGACAGAGTGGGTTGCGTCACGCCGAAGACCTCGGACAGATTGCATGCGCACACACTCGAACACCGGCTCGCTGCGATGTGGTGGAAGATTCGCAGCCGCACCGGATCCGACAGTGCCTTGGCCACGAGTGCCACCTGCTCAGCGTGCCGGGGTGAGATCGTGGATCCGCCAGGTAGGCAGGCCCCCGCCTCCGACTGTGACTCAATTGGCATGGTCATGGGTGGATGATACCTCACATATTGACAATCATCTATATTTTGCTACTCTCATTCATATAGACACCTGTCAATACGTTGGGTGTCGGATTCCTTTCTCGCGGAGGTTCTCATCATGCCAGTCATTCGCGTATTCGAGCCCGCACTGTGTTGCAACACGGGAGTGTGTGGGCCGCAGCTTGACCAGGAATTGGTGGATTTCACAGCCGCTGTCAGTGAACTCAAGACACGCGGTGTGGACATCGAACGAGCCAACTTGGCCAGTGAGCCGAGCCAGTTCGCCCACAACCCTGTGGTGGTCAATTTCCTGAGGACCGCTGGGTCGGAAGGTCTTCCACTGACGCTGGTCGACGATGTGACGGTCCTGACAGGACGTCATCCCCGACTGGAGGAACTCGAGCGCTATGCAGGTCTGACTGACACTTCACGTACGGAATGCTGCTCTTCGGACACGGCAACCCCCTCGTCCTGCTGTGGCTCACAAACCATACTGCCCGTTCCTGCCGTCGGCGGATGCTGTGACTCCACCAATGCACCCTCCACCGAATCCGGCTGCTGCTGATCTCGTCGATGTCCACGGGAGATTGTGATGATGAAATTCCTTGCTGAGGCCCCACGGCACTTCTTCTTCACTGGCAAGGGCGGTGTGGGCAAGACAAGCATCGCGTGTGCCACAGCTGTCCACTTGGCCCGACAGGGCAAGCGAGTTCTGCTGGTCAGCACCGATCCGGCAAGCAATGTCGCCCAGGTCTTCGGGGCAACGATCGGCAACCGAGTCACCCCCATCGAACAGGTGCCGGGACTGGCCACCTTGGAAATCAACCCCGATGAGGCGGCAGAGGAATACCGAAACAAGATCCTCGACCCAGTCCGCGC
Source organism: Cutibacterium granulosum (assembly GCF_900186975.1). Taxonomy (NCBI): domain Bacteria; kingdom Bacillati; phylum Actinomycetota; class Actinomycetes; order Propionibacteriales; family Propionibacteriaceae; genus Cutibacterium; species Cutibacterium granulosum. The sequence goes on along the minus strand of NZ_LT906441.1, from coordinate 600,044 downwards.
CATTTTACCGGCCAAGGAGATCAAGGAGATCACCGAACAGCTGTCTGGCTCGTGCACCACCGAGATTGCATCGTTCAACGAGTTCACTGACCTCCTGGCCAATCCTGAGACGACTCGCGACTACGACCACATCATCTTCGACACCGCACCAACAGGCCACACCATTCGTCTGCTGCAGCTGCCAGGTAGTTGGACCAGTTATCTCGATGCTGGCAAAGGTGATGTCTCATGCCTGGGGCCGATGAGCGGACTGGAGAAGAACCGCGCCACCTATCGGGCCGCAATCCAGACCCTGACCGACACGGCGCAGACACGACTGGTCCTGGTCGCCCGAGCCCAGCAGTCGACGCTCAGCGAAGTGGCCCGTACCCTGGACGAGTTGGCTGAGCTGGACATACACGCCACCAACCTGGTGGTCAATGGCCAGTTGCCATCCGCTGCTGCAACCGATGACTTCTCGCGCACCATCCATGCCCGCGAGCAGGCTGCCGTCAATGGCATGTCACCGACGCTGGCTGCGCTTCCGCGAGACACGATCGAGCTCAAGGCGACCAACATGATTGGCCCGGAAGCCCTCACGACGTTGTTCAACCAAGGAGCCGAGACTCCGACTGACGATGCCGCTGCGAGTCCGACTGACACCCCCGATGCAATTCCACCCCGACTCACCTGCCTGGTCGACGAACTCGCCCAGAAGGACCACGGCCTGGTCATGGCGATGGGCAAGGGTGGAGTCGGCAAGACCACTGTCGCTGCGGCGATTGCCATCGCACTGGTGCAGCGCGGCAAGAAGGTCCTGCTCACCACCACCGATCCCGCCGCCCACTTGACGACAACGCTCGGCAGCGATGTCCCCGGACTCGAAGTCAGCGCCATCGATCCCGCACAGGCCACCCAGGAGTACCGAGACCGTGTCATGGCTTCCAAGGGCACGAAGCTCAGCGATGCCGGACGCGCTGCCCTTGCCGAGGACCTGATGAGTCCCTGCACCGAGGAGATCGCCGTCTTCCAGCAGTTCAGCCGCACTGTGGACAAGGCACACGACCAGTTCGTCGTCATGGACACTGCCCCCACCGGACACACTCTGCTGCTCATGGACGCCACCGGTGCCTATCATCGCGACATCACCCGGCACCTCGATGAGACGCAGCATGGGCACGTCACGACTCCTCTCACCCAGCTGCAGGACCCAGACCACACCAAGATCGTGGTCGTCACCCTTCCGGAGACCACGCCGGTCACCGAGGCACGAGCTCTCACCGCGGATCTCGAACGCGCCAACATTCGACCTTGGGCGTGGGTGATGAACAACTCTCTCGCCGCTGCCAGTCCCACCAGCCCGCTACTTGCCGTTCGAGCCCACTCGGAGCAACAACAGTTGGAGCTCGTTTCGACCATCGCCACGCGCTGGGCGGTGATCCCCGCCCAGACCGACGAGCCCGTTGGAGCTGAGCAGCTTTCCGCGCTCTGCAGCTGATCAATCCCCTACCGCGGTCTGCCGGCGGAGCCACACAGATGGACGGCAGACCGCTCTCCACCATGGAGTCGGCCCGCCGGGCACGGGCGAGGTGGTTCAGTTTCGATGATGGACAGCGACGTCGGTGACCCGTGAGCGGAGTGTGAGTCGACACCGCTGACACCAGAACCACTTCCCCGGTGAGAAATGGCGCCACAGGCCGAACGAAGCAGATCAGAGGGGTCGCAGTCACCCGTATGGATTCCGTGTGCAAGGACGACACCGGGCCGGGTCGAGGAGTTGCATCGGGACGGGTACCAGCCTGGTGTCCCCCGGCACAGCCGGTTGTCCGAACGGAGTCCCACGTGCTTGACATCGCCTACGTACTTGGCGCCATCGCGCTGTTCGTCCTGTGTGATCTCGCCGTGAAGGGGGCGAAGTCCCTGTCATGAGCCTCATCGACGTCATGAATGCCATTGCCACAGCTCTGGGGATCGTCGCAGTCCTCTTCCTGCTGCACGCCCTCATCCATCCGGAGAAATTCTGATGAACTGGATCTGCCTTCTCATGACGACCGTTGTCATGGCCGTCATGTTGGGCCTGGCGCACAAGCCGCTGGGTGACTACATCGCCACCACCCTGGAAAGTGACCGGGACACCAAGGTGGAGAGCTGGATGCACCGCATCATCGGTGTGGACTCCAGCAAGGAACAGAGCTGGTCTGCCTATGCCCGTTCCGTGCTGGCGTTCAGCCTCATGGGTGCGCTCCTCCTCTACCTGCTGCAACGCATTCAGCAGTGGCTGCCCTTCTCCCTGGGCAACGGCCCGGTCGCCCCGCAGGTGGCCTTCACCACGGCCATCTCCTTCGTCACCAACACCAACTGGCAGGCCTACTCGCCCGAGATCACCTTGGGCTACACCGTGCAGTTCGCCGGACTCGTGGTGCAGAACCTCGTCTCGGCCGCCACCGGTATCGCCGTTGCCGTGGCCCTGGTACGTGGGTTGGCTCGTCGTCACTGCACCACCATCGGCAACTTCTGGGTGGACCTGGTGCGCATCACCGGACGCGTCCTGCTGCCGGGCGCCGCCATCGGCGCCATCGTGCTCATGGCCGGTGGTGTCGTGCAGAACCTCGAGGGATTCAGGACGGTCACCACCCTGGCCGGACACGTCCAGACCATCCCCGGTGGCCCGGTGGCCTCCCAGGAGGCCATCAAGGAGCTCGGCACCAACGGGGGTGGCTTCTACAACGCCAACTCCTCCCACCCCTTCGAGAACCCCCAGGCCTGGACGAGCTTCTTCGAGACCTTCCTCATCCTCGTCATCCCCTTCTCGTTGCCGCGCACCTTCGGCACGATGGTTGGCGACAGACGTCAGGGCATGGCGATCCTCAAGGCCATGGCCACCCTGTTCCTCCTCACCCTGGCTGCCACGGCCGCCTTCGAGTTCACCGGTTCGGGCACCGCGTCGCGACTGGCCGGATCGGCCATGGAGGGCAAGGAGCAGCGGTTCGGTCTGGTGCAGTCGGTGTTCTTCGCCAGCACGACGACCAACACCTCCACCGGCGCCGTCAACTCGATGCACGACTCCTACACCGCCCTGGGTGGCATGGTGCCGCTGCTCACCATGATGCTCGGCGAGGTGAGTCCCGGCGGCGTGGGCACCGGACTGTACGGAATGCTCGTCATCGCCGTCATCGCTGTGTTCATCGCCGGCCTGTTGGTCGGGCGCACCCCGGAGTACCTCGGCAAGAAGATCGGCCCGGCGCAGATGAAGATCGCCTCGCTGTACATACTCGTCATGCCGGTGCTCGTCATCGGCGGAGTGGCACTGAGTCTCACGATCCCCGGGGCGCGCAACTCGGTGCTGGACTCCTCGATCTCCAACCCCGGCACGCACGGGCTCACCGAGCTCATCTACGCCTTCACCTCGGGGGCCAACAACAACGGTTCGGCCTTCGCCGGGCTCATCGCCGACACTCCCTGGATGGCCTCGGCCATCGGCGTCGTCATGGCTCTCGGACGTTTCATCCCGATCATCCTGGTCCTGGCCCTGGCCGGCTCCCTGGCCCGGCAGGGCAGGGCTCCCGCCACCGCCGGAACCCTGCCCACCCACTCCAACCTCTTCGTCGGCCTGGTCGTGTTCACCGCGGTCCTGGTCACCGCCCTCGTCTTCTTCCCGGTCCTGTCCCTCGGACCGCTCGCGGAAGGACTCCTGTGATGTCAACTGTCGATGTGACGAGTTCGCCCGAACGGAACGGGGAGGGCGAAATCTCGAAAAGGTCCGCCACCGGCGCCTGGAACGCTGCTCAGTTGTGCCGGGCCCTGCCCGGCGCGCTGTACAAGCTCAATCCTCGTGACCAGTTCCACAACCCGGTCATGGCCCTGGTGTGGGTCGGTGCCGTCCTCACGACGATCCTGGCGATCATCGAGATCGTCATGGGAGACCCGCAGACCTCCAGTGGGACACCGGTCCCCGGCTCCTTCGTGTGGATCGTCGCCGGATGGCTGTGGTTGACGGTGATCTTCGCCAATCTTGCCGAATCGGTGGCCGAGGGGCGTGGCAAGGCCCAGGCCGAGACCCTGCGCCGGACCCGCACCACCACCGTCGCACGTCGCGTCGTCAACTACGATGCAAGCAATGACCCGGCTGCCCTCGAAGCCGCGACGACGGAGGTCTCCTCCGCCGATCTCACCCTGTCAGACGTCGTCGTGGTCGTCGCCGGTCAGACGATCCCCGGTGACGGAGATGTCATCGCCGGTATCGCCTCGGTCGACGAGTCGGCCATCACCGGTGAATCAGCCCCGGTGGTGCGCGAGTCCGGTGGCGACCGTTCAGCCGTCACTGGCGGCACCCGGGTGCTGTCCGACCGCATCGTCGTGCGCATCACCTCCAGGCCCGGCCAGACCTTCGTCGACCGCATGATCTCCCTGGTGGAGGGTTCGGCACGTCAGAAGACCCCCAACGAGATCGCCCTCAACATCCTGTTGGCGAGTCTGTCGATCGTCTTCGTCATCGTCGCCCTCGCCCTCAACCCGATCGCCTCCTACGACGCCGGGCCGGTGGGCACCCCGATGCTCGTCTCCCTGCTGATCTGCCTCATCCCGACGACGATCGGCGCCCTGCTGTCGGCCATCGGCATCGCGGGCATGGATCGTCTGGTGCAGCACAACGTGCTGGCGATGTCCGGACGTGCCGTGGAGGCCGCCGGTGACGTCACCACCCTGCTGCTCGACAAGACCGGCACCATCACCCACGGCAACCGTCGAGCCAGCGAATTCGTCACCATGCCCGGGGTCGACGCCGCCGAACTGCGCGACGCCGCAGCCCAGTCCTCCTTGGCCGACCCGACCCCGGAGGGCACCTCCATCGTCGCCCTGGCCCGAAAACAAGGATTCGCCGACGGTGAGGTGGGCGGGGCCGTCGTGCCCTTCACCGCCCAGACCCGCATGTCTGGTCTGGACCTTCCCGACGGCACGAACATCCGCAAGGGTGCTGCCTCGGCGGTGCTCGCCTGGCTGGAGGAGGTCAACGGCGAGCCATTGGACACCAATGCGTCCACCGAGCTGGACACTCGCGTGCAGGCCGTCTCCAACAGCGGCGGAACCCCTCTGGTGGTCGCCGTGCGTCGACCCGGCGGACGTGGTGGGGCCCTCGGCATCGTCCACCTCAAGGACATCGTCAAGGAAGGCCTCACCGAGCGCTTCGAGGAGCTGCGTCGAATGGGCATCCGCACCGTCATGGTCACCGGTGACAATGCCCTGACCGCCGCTGCCATCGCCAAGGAGGCCGGCGTCGACGACTTCATCGCCGAGGCGACCCCCGAGGACAAGCTCGCCTACATCAAGGCCGAGCAGGAGGGTGGACGGTTGGTCGCCATGACCGGCGACGGCACCAATGACGCCCCCGCCCTGGCACAGGCCGACGTCGGCGTCGCCATGAACACCGGCACCTCGGCAGCCAAGGAGGCCGGCAACATGGTCGACCTCGACTCCGATCCGACCAAGCTCATCGACATCGTCGCCATCGGAAAACAGGTGCTCATCACCCGCGGCGCATTGACGACCTTCTCGATCGCCAACGACATCGCCAAGTACTTCGCCATCATCCCGGCCATGTTCATGGGTATCCATCCGGGATTGTCCAAGCTCAATGTCATGGGTCTGCACTCGTCCTCCTCGGCGGTGCTGTCGGCGGTGATCTTCAACGCGCTCGTCATCATTGCCCTGGTGCCCTTGGCCCTCAAGGGGGTCAGGTACCGTGCCGTGTCCGCCGCCCAGGCGTTGCGGCGAAATCTCACCATCTACGGTGTCGGCGGCATCATCGTCCCGTTCGTCGGCATCTGGCTCATCGATCTGTTGGTCCGGCTCATCCCCGGATTCTGAGGTGGCAGGAGATCACCGTGAACACCACATTGCGCAATCTGTGGGTCGGCCTCAAGGCCATCCTGGTACTCACCCTCGTCGTCGGTGTGCTCCACACATTCGTCATGACGGGTCTGGGACAGCTGGTCTTCCACGACAAGGCCAACGGCTCGATGCTGGAGTCGGGCGGACGAGTCGTCGGTTCCTCACTCATCGGGCAGAATTTCACCGATGACAGGGGCAGGCCACTGCCCCAGTACTTCCAGTCCCGTCCCTCGGCAGCCGGTGACGACGGTTACGACGGTGGTGCCTCCGGGGCGTCCAACATGGGCCCCGAACACCCCGAACTCGTCAGGGCGGTGCGCGAGCGCAGGGCTCGAGTGGCGTCCTTCAACGGGGTCGCCGAGTCCAAGGTTCCCGCCGACGCCCTGACGGCCTCCAGCTCCGGCCTGGATCCCCACATCAGTGTGGCCTACGCCGACATCCAGATCGATCGGGTCGCCCATGCTCGCCACATGGATTCCGATGATGTGCGTACGCTTGTCAACGATCACACCAGCGAGCGCCAGTTCGGCTTCCTGGGTGAGCCGAGGGTCAATGTGCTCGAACTCAACGCGGCCCTCGATCTACGAAAGGGCTGACATGGGCAATCGTGGGCGACTCCGGGTGTTGCTCGGGGCCGCCCCCGGGGTCGGCAAGACCTGTGCCATGCTCGAGGAGGGCAAGAGGCTGCAGGACAATGGCGTGGACGTCGTCATCGGACTGTTGGAGACCCACGGGCGCACCATGACCGCCCGGATGGCCGAGGGCCTGCCTCAGGTACCGCGTCGGCAGGTGGACCACCGCGGTGTCGAGCTCGACGAGATGGACGTCCGGGCCCTCCTGAAGCGTCACCCCGAGGTGGCTCTGGTCGACGAGCTGGCCCACACCGACGCCCCGGGCTCCGATCACCCCAAACGCTGGCAGGACGTCGAGGATCTGCTCGATGCCGGGATCGACGTCATCTCGACGGTGAACGTCCAGCACATCGAGTCGCTCAACGACGTCGTCGAACAGATCACCGGAATCGTCCAACATGAGACGATCCCCGACACCGTACTGCGCCACGCCGATCAGGTGGAGGTCGTGGATCTCGCACCCCAGGCCCTGCGTGATCGGCTCTCGTCGGGTGACGTCTACCCCTCGGAGCGGATCAACGCTGCCCTGTCGAACTACTTTCGGCTGGGCAATCTCACCGCCCTGCGCGAGCTGGCGCTGTTGTGGATGGCCGACGACGTCGACCAAGCCCTCAGACTGTACCGTGAGGAGCACGGTATCGAGGGGCGCTGGGAGGCCAGGGAACGAGTCGTCGTCGCGCTCACCGGCGGGCCGGAGGGCGAGACGCTGCTGCGCCGCGGTGCACGCATCGCCGCCAGGTCCTCGGGCGGGGAACTCATCGCCGTCTTCGTCTCCAGTGAGGACGGGCTGCGCGCTCCCCGTCCCACCGAGCTCATCCGGCAGCGTCAACTCGTCACTACTCTCGGCGGAACCTTCCACCAACTGGTTGGCAACGACATTCCGGCCACCCTCATCGACTTCGCGCACTCGGTCAACGCGACCCAGCTGGTCATCGGCGCCACCCGGCGCGGCTGGCTCACCAAGATGCTGTCCGGGCCGGGAATCGGCAGCGTCATCATCCGCGAGTCCGGTGACATCGACGTCCACATCGTCAACCATGCCGCTGCCGCCAGGTTCACACTGCCCAACCTCTCGGCGGGAGCGGTGTCGGTGCGCCGACGCGTCGTCGGATTCGCGACCTTGGCAACGACCGGCCCGGTGCTCACGTGGGGGCTGACCGCAGCCCGCGGTCCCGAGATGCTCGCCGTCGTCGTGCTGTCCTACGTACTGCTCACGGTGGTCATCGCCATCATCGGCGGCTTCTGGCCTGCGGTGACGGCCGCTCTGGCGTCCGGCCTGGCCTTGGACTTCTTCTTCATCAACCCACGGCTCACCGTGTCGGTGGGCCAGATCCAGCACCTGGTGTCGTTGCTGCTCTACATCGTCACCGCCGTGGGGGTGTCGATGGTGGTGGACCGGGCCGCCCGACGGGCCCGGGTGGCCCGACGGGCCTCGGCGGAGTCAGAGCTGCTGCAGACCATCGCCAAGTCGATGTTGCAGGGCCAGGACGCCATCTCTGCGGTACTGGAACGCAGCCGCGCCACCCTGGGACTGGACGGGATGAGTCTGGTCGTTGCCGACGAGGTCGTCGAGGAGTGCGGTGTCATGACCGACGTCCCCACCACCGTGCCGGTGGGGGACCACGGAGTCCTGAACCTGTACGGTCACCTGGACGCCCCGGCCCTGCGGCTCATGTCGGCCATCGCCAACCAGGTCGAGAACGTCCTGGAACACCGTGACCTGGAGGCCACCGCTCGCGAGCTCGAGCCACTCACGGCCACCGACAAGGTGCGTACTGCCCTGCTCACCGCGGCTGGTCACGACCTGCGTCGTCCACTGGCCGCAGCCTCGGCAGCAGTGGGCGGGTTGCGCCACCAGGGCGCACAGTTGAGTGCTGCGGACCGTGCGAAACTGCTGCAAACCGCCGACGAGGCCCTGGGCACGTTGTCGGTGCTGGTGCGTGACCTGCTCGACGTGTCACGTCTGCAGTCGGGTGTGCTCGCCGTCATGACGACGGCTGTGGACACTGCTGACGTCGTGCTGGCCTGCCTGGATGAGCTGCACGTGGGCCCTGGAGAGGTGGAACTCGACCTGGACCAGACGGTTCCGGAGGCCTGCGCCGACCCGGTGCTGCTGCAACGGGCCGTGGTCAACGTGCTGTCCAACGCCATGCGCTACGAGCCCGATCGCCGCCGAGTGCGGGTGACGACCTCATGCTTCGCCAACCGGGTCGAGATCCGGATCGTCGATCATGGTCGCGGGGTGGCCCCGGAGCGCCGCGAGGAGATCTTCGTACCCTTCCAGCGCCTGGGCGACACCGACACGACGACCGGTCTGGGACTGGGGCTGGCCCTGTCCAAGGGATTCATCGAGGGAATGGGCGGCACACTTGAGCCCGAGTCCACCCCCGGTGGTGGGCTCACGATGGTGATCTCGCTACACGACGCCCAAAGCGCCGACATCGATGAGGAGGAGTGATGAGAATCCTCATCGCTGACGACGACCCGCAGATCCTACGGGCACTGCGCATCACCTTGGCCGCTCGCGGCTACGAGGTGCTGCTGGCCCGTGACGGCGCCGAGGCCCTGAGCGTCGCCGTCGACCGTCACCCCGACCTCTACCTGCTGGACCTGGGCATGCCCAGGTTGGACGGCATCAAGGTCATCGAGGCGATACGCGGCTGGTCCCAGGCCCCAATCCTCGTCGTGTCGGGTCGCAGCGGGTCCAACGACATCGTCGCGGCCCTGGACGCTGGTGCCGACGACTACGTCACCAAGCCATTCGCCATTGACGAGCTGCTCGCCCGGATTCGTGCCCTGGGCCGACGCGTTCCCCAACCCGAGGATCCCGGACTGGTCGTGGGATTCGGTGACGTCACCGTCGATCTGACTGCCCACAGTGTGCTGCGTGACGGCAGACCGGTGCGACTCACACCCACCGAGTGGAAGGTGCTGGAGTTGCTGGTGCGCAACGAGGGACGTCTGGTGACTCGTCAGACCATGCTCACCCAGGTGTGGGGGTCCGAGCACGTCACCGACACCGGGTACCTGCGGCTCTACCTCTCCCAGCTGCGCAAGAAGCTCGAGCCGGATCCTCGAAACCCGCGCCACCTGCTCACCGAGTCCGGCATGGGCTACCGGTTCGTGTCGGGAGGCTGAGACCTGTCCACCCGCTGCTCCTTCCTCCTGCGTCTGCACCGGGAGATGAGCAGATAACACACGATGGCTGCGATGAGCAGCATGTCGAGGATCATCCACCAACTGAGCGACAGGTGCCAGCTGCTCGGGGGTGCGGCAGCCGTGCCCGGCACCCGAACCGCCTCGACGAGCAGCCGATCGGTGTTGAGACCGTAGGGAGTGCAGGTGACCAGGACGAGCTTGTCGACACCATGCTCGTAGGTGATCGCCCTGTAGTCGTGGGGTCCGACGACACGCTTGCCGCGCACCCGGTAGCGCAGGGTCTGGTCGGCCACCGTGACGTAGACGTCGTCACCCTTGCCCAAGGCGGGTAACCGGTCGAACATGGAGGCGTTGACCATGCCGGTGTGCGCTGAGATGACCGACGTCGTCCCCGCCCCGCCGACAGGCAGGTCGGATCCGAACATGTGCCCGGCACCGCGATGGAGCACGTCGGAGCGCGTCGTGTGGTACACCGGCAGGTCGATGTCCACCGAGGGGACGGTGACACGCCCCAGCGCCCCCTCGGAGCCGGACACATTGAGGACCCTCATGTAGTCGTCGAACCCCGGCGTGGCGGGTTCGGGAGGCAGGGCGTGATGCCCGGCACGGGCCAGCTTCCGGTTGTAGGCATGGGCCTGACGCAGCAGTTTGGCGTTCTGCTCCGAGGTGAGCCCCTTGGCAGCCAGCCGGGAGTACTGTTCGGCAACTTGGTGGACGTGGTAGTCGTTCCACAGGGTCAACGGCACCGGCAGCAGCAGGATGAGCAGACCGATGACGATCCACAACAGGGATCGCCACCGGCGTGTTGAACCACGCCGGGGCGATTCCGGACGTGGTGGCTCCTGGGGAGGCAGTCCCCCTCGGTGCTCCCTCACCGAGGCGGAACCAGCCTGGCTTGCCCCGACCTGGACGGAACCGCGTTGGACCGATCCGTTCTGGCCCGACCCATCTCGGGCAGAGTCACCGTGACTGCTCACCGAGCACGGCTCACTGATCGCGACGGTGCTGCCACAGGCCGATACCCAGGATCACCAGACCAAGCAGCAGAACCAGCAGGAGGGTCTGCATGCCCGTGGTGGGCAACAGGCTGGCGACCGGCCGGATCGCCCCGTACGTATTGGACGTGGCAGTGATCTCACCGACCGACGAGGCCGTGGTGGCCACCGTGGCACTCACCGTCACGGCACCGGCGGGGACCTTCAACCATGCCGGTGGTTTCGGCTCCCCCAGCTCCACGGTGATGGTGCACGACGTCTTGTCACCAGCCTTCACGGTGGCCTGGTCGAGGTTGCAGGCTCCGGCCGGGATGGTGCCGTCGGCGTCGACCGTCTGACTCGACTGGGCACCACCACCATCCTGCGAGCGGACCTGCCTGCCCGCCAGTGACGGATCCTTGAGGGTGAACTTCGTGAGGTCGAACCCTCCGTTGTCGTCGATGGTGTAGGTGACGTCCATGGTCGTCGCGTCGGGGTCCAGCATGGCGGTGTCCACGGGGCCGTTGAGGGTGGAGGTGGTCGCCGCTCCGGCAATCCTCTTGGTCACCTGCATGGAGGGGTAGGTGTCCAGCACGGTGATCCTCCAGCCATCGCCGCTGGTCGACAGGTCAGCGGGATCATTGACGGGGTTGACGAGGAAATTCACACTGTGCGTCCCAGCACGAACCACTGTTCCGTCACTCTTGCGCACGGCGCTGGTGTTCGTCACACCGGGGTCGTCTCCGATGTACTTGCCCTTGTCCGAGACGCTCAGCCAGGGTTCGACGCTGGCGATTCCACCGTCGGTCTCGGTGACCTCACACGACGTTCCCACCGGCACCGATTTGAACTGCAGTTCATCGCCGGGGTTGATGGTCTGGGTCAACTTGTCATCGGGGAAACAGGGGCTGGTGAAGGTCATCCTGGCGTTCTGGGCGATACCGCCGGACACCATCTTGATGAGGGAGGGTGTGGCGGAGGCATGGAGGTGCACGGCCTCGGCACCCACCGTCATCGCCACATCCTTGCCAGTGGGCACACTGATGTCGGCGGGCAGGTCGATCGAGTACGTGTACGACTTCTGCTCAGCCGTCACTTGATCGACGGGGGTCCTCACCGGGTCGTCCTTCGGATTGCTCGCAGCTGCCACACCATTGCCGTCCCACTGACCGAACACCACGAACGGGGTACGGCTGCCCTGGGTGACCTCCAAGTCACCGCGCGCGGCCAAGGCCTTGCTGCCGGCAAGGGACACATCACACGAGCTGTCGGCCGGCAAGGCGATGGTACGGGCCCTCGTGGGAGCCGAGTCACTGGCTACCGAGGTCGAGGAGTCGGCCTGGTCACGGGTGAAGGTTTCCACCCGATGAGTCGTGGCGGTGTCGTGGCAGGAGACGTCGACCTGGTAGCCCTCGGGATCCTCACGGGCCCAAGAGCTGGCCTGCATCATGGCGAGGCGCACCGGGATCATGCGTCGGGTGTAGGTGTTGACGAAGTCCCACGAGGAGCGCACCGGAATCTTATCGGCGGTGGCCCCGGTGTCAGCGGCGGAGCTGGGGGCCTCACCGGTGACGACGAGTGGTCCGGAGTGGACTGCATTGACCTGCATCGACTGCGGTGTACCGGTGACGTTCTTCTCGGTCATGGTGCACGTCGCCCCAGCCGGCACATTGACCTTGTCGGAACTATAGCTACGGCTGATGTTGTCCTGACCGGTGTTGGGGTTCTTGCCCTCGGCGTGAGGACTGGCGCCCTTGATCTGGTCCCACGTCACCTCATGCGGCAAGGTGGGGCCACCACCGAGCAGATCACCGCCACCGGTTGAGGTCTGCAGACCCACTGCGCGGCAGGAGACGTCGAATTCGAAGGTGGGCTTGGACGTGTTGAGTTTGTCGAACCCGTAGCTGGTCGTCACGACCTTCTTCGTGAGCTGCACCGGGCTGGTGACATACCGGTAGTTGTTGTAGATGTCGATGGCGTTTCCGCTGGCAACCGTCTGGAACGTGTCCGACGTCGTCGTGCCACCCGCCTTGGCCACGACGTCCTCGGATTCCACCTTGGCCGTACTGTCGTTGCGGCCATCAGCGACCCACTTGATCTGCTTGGGCTTGAGGTAGGCCTTGAGCTGATCCGTTTGCTGGGGATTGTCGGGCCTGGGGGCCTGCAGGGACAGCCCCAGTTCACCGAAATGGTCACCGACGATGGAGCAGTCCGTGCCGGAGGGCACGTCGGGGAAGGTATAGGTGCCGGCACCGGTGATCTGACCGTGGAAGGTGCCCAGCACAACGTCTTCCCTGCCGTCCGAGCCAGTGACCTTGGGATCCAGACAGGTCATGGTGAACGAGTGGGTGTAGTACGGGATCTTCTGATCGAGATCCGGACGCAGGGCGTTGGCCTCGTCGTAGGCCTTCTGGATGCTGCCGGGCAGCTCGGCGTGCTTGGAAAGCTTGACCGGAGCAAGATTACGTCGATAGGTGTTGGTGACACTCACCGGTACCCCATCGGCAGCGTTTGTCGGGCGGACGAAGAAAGTACGCTGAGCCCCCTCGGCGGAGTCGCTCTTGGCCTTGTCCACGGCAATTGACGTGGCGAGCGAGATACCAGTGGAGGTACTGGACGCCCCCTCGGCCACCATACAGCTCGACCCGACCGGAACCGCCCCGGAGACTAGGGTGGGAGCCTTCTCGACATTCGTCGGGTTGGTCTCGGTGCCGGTGTAGTCACTCATCGGCTGACTGAAACCGTCCAAGGGCTGACCGTCGGGTGTGGTGCAGTTCACCGTCATCGGGAAGGCACGGTTGTGTTTGATGGCCTTGCGCTGCGGCGAGATGTAGGTCTCGTCGGATCCGTCCTTGGCAGCGGCAAAGGCAACATCCTTGTCCAAGGTGAGCTGGGTGTTGACGAAACCATACTCGGTGTCGATGGTGAGTGAGGACTGGATGCCGACGGTGAAATCGGCCTCGATGGGGTTCTTGCTGCCGTCGGACTTCTGGACGAGGTCGGAACCGCCGGCCAGTTGCATCGTACTGGTGCGGGTGACGGGGAAGGTACCCCCGCCCTTGAGCTGGGACGTGCGCTGGTAGGTCTCCGCACCGGTCCCGGACCGATCCTCGGCCAGATGACACGTACTGCCCTTGGGGATCTGCTGACCGGTGAAGGTCTTCGTGTCCGACGCCGTCGCCCCAGTCGTTCCAGCACCCAAGGTGAAGGAGGCGTCCGAACCGAGATCGATGGGCTCACCGGCACTCGTGGTGCACGAGAGGGTGTAGCTGACGTTCTGGGCAAGTTTGGAGTCGGTACCGACTGCTGCGCGGCTGATGGTCAGGCCCTTGGAGACACTGGTGAAGGTGTCGGTCACCGTGACTGCAGCCTGCCGGTTCGCGTCCGTGGTGGCCTTGCCCATGGTGATGTTCTGCTGATTGGCATCGCTGGAGAACCTGATGTCCGTGGACAGGCCATCGGGACGGGTCTGGAAGAACTGGCAGGTCTGGCCGTAGGGCACACCCATGACGCCGTTCTGGTCGTTGACCAAGGCATCGTCGTTCACATTGCCGGTGTTGGCCTTGAGTACGGCGCTGCCGCCGGAGGCCACGGTGACAGCACCGGTGAGGGGCACCGATCGATAGGTCCTACCGTCGGAGCCCACCACGGTGCGGCTGCCGCAGTCGAACTTCACGGTGAGGTCACCGGGGATGTCGGTGCGTCCATCCGGGTTGACGACGGCACCGGTGAGACGCACGGTGCCGAGTACCGGTGCATAACCGTTGGTGATGAGCACACGGTTCTGATTGGTCTCCGCGGTGGTCTGCACCGTCATGATGGGCTTGGTCCTGGCCTCATCGTTGGACAGTACCGTGGTCGCATCGTTGGCATCGGCGAAGCTGAGCTGGGTACCCGTCGCCTTGACGATGTCGAGGGTGGACGGGGATATCGCGACACCATCCTGGTAAATCGTGCACGTGGCACCCACCGGAACGTTCTTGATGGGGGCGGTGAATTCGGTGATGCCGTCGGTCGACTGGGTTTTTGGCACGGTGAGTTCGCCGTGGAGTGTGTTGGCGTCATCGGCACCATACCGGCAGGTGTAGTTCACCGAGAAGGAGCGGATGCCTGCCTCGGCGGCCGTACGGCCGGGGCCGTCGACCTGGTCCACGATGGTGACATTGCGACGAACGTAGTCGTAGCTGGTGCGCAGGTGCATCTTGGCGCTGGACTCGGCTTCGCTGGGGGAGTAGTCGGGCAACTTCACCTTGTACGAGCCCTTGTAGGTGCTGGAGTCCGGCTCGGGGGCGATGGGTTTGCCCCCGTTGACCGTGACGTCACGGCCCTCGAACTCGAACTTGGTTCCCTCGTCATTGCTCAGGCCGGTGAGGGGATGCAGGTAGCAGTCCACGGCCACCGGAACCTTGATGTCGGTCGCGGGGCTGGAGTACCCGTTGCCCTGCTCGGAGATCGTGAGGCTGAATTTCTTGTCGTAGTTGGCAGCCGGGCAGGTGAGGTCGAAGTCGTACTTGCGCGAGGACGCGCTGCCGAACAGCGCGGCGATGGCCCCGTCACCCTGGGAGCTCACGAGCTCCTTGTCGACGTGCAGGGTACCCATGCGCTGGGTGTAGGTGTTGACGGCCGTCGTAGAACCGGAGGTCTGGCCGGTGACGAGCTTCTGCAGGGTGACGACGCGGGTGCGGGTGGCATGGGTGCCGTTGCCGTCGGTGACGGTGACGTCGGTGTCGGGCGTCTTGCCGTCGGTACCCTGACCCGTCCACGTCTGGGTGAGGTCGAGGCCGGAGGGGGCGGGCGGAGTCTTGATGTCGGTGAACGTCTCGGAGAGAGTGCACGACGCCCCGGCTGGCAGGTTGTCGCGGGTCACCTTGTCACCGGAGAGCAGTTTCACCTCACCGCTGAGGGTGACGCCGTTGGCGCCACTGGCGGTGGTGACGTCGGGGTAGGCGTCCACGAAGTCGGCCTTGCGAAACGGGGAGTCGGCGTCCGTGCCATCACCACAGTCGTAGTGAATCTGGTAGGTGCGCCCCTGCACGGAGTCAAACTGGGCGGCGTCGCCCTTGACCGTCTTGGACAGGTTGAGCTTGGCGCGATCGTACTTGCTCACCCAGTTCACCTGGCAGTCGACTGGCTGATTGTCCCGGTTGATGTTGTTCATGACGGTGAGCTCGCTGAACGCCCCCTTGTTGTTCAGCTTGAAGTCTGGATTGTCCGATCCGTCATTGATGGTCCAGACCTCTCCGTCACCAACGGTGCACTTCCATTCCGGTTTGTATCGCAGGAGCGCCTTGTCAGCCTGTGCACCTGCAGCAGTCGAGGTGAAGATGAGGTCGCCCTTGGGAGCGAGGAAGGTATCGTCGGAGTTCTCTCGGGCCACGGCGGCACCGGAACCATCTTCGGGCAGGTCAATGGAATTACCTTCGGACGTCCTGGCCGACAGACCGAAAGTGGTCTTCTGACCAGTGACAGCCTCCTCGTAGGAGGTGTCCGGTTGACTCGTTTTGCCAGAGACGCGGCTGAAGTTGATCGCCAAGCCAATGCCCTCCTGAGCACCTGTCCATGAAGACAGCTCAAGCTGTTGGGGAGCCTTGGTCGTGGCAACGAACATCTTCCCGGAACCCACGGATACGCACACAAAATCGCGCTTCTTGCGGTTGGCCCCTGAGCTGGTCATGACCGATCTGCCCCACTCCCAGCTGGGGCCCGACCCTTCGAGCCTCAGCCCGTTTTCGACGTTGGAGTTGCCTTCCGAACACCTCGCGCCATTGGGCAGCATTCCGTACTTGATGTTATTTCCGTAGGTGTCATCGAGATTGTCGACGGACTGTCCCTCGCCACCGGTCGTGGACTCGGTATCCGCCATCGTCAAAGTGTAGTTGATCACCGGGGAATTGTCGGTGGTGTCCGTGAGCCTGATATTGGTGAGGTGCAACCGCACCAACTGCTGGTTACCAGTGCCGGAATGCTTGTTCGTGTCAGAGAAGATCACCGGTCGACTGCTGTCGCCGAGGTGTGCACCAAACATGTTCCAGCCGAATGCCGAGCCGCTCCAGGTTCCAATGTCGCTGCGGAAGTTTCCGGTGTTCGTGTTGTGGGGAAAGACCTCAATCGTCTGTTCCGAGTCGGTCCACTTCCCGGATTTGTATTCCTTAATGAGAGGACGCGTGAGGTCGAAGCTCAACCTATACCTCCCAAGAGATCGCTCGACATGGACCGGGGTGGTCGACGTGGCCTTGTTGAAGTCGACACCCGTCCAGTCGATCCAGCACAGGGAGTTGGCGTAGATCTGTGGGGCGGGATTGCCGGTCACGGGGTTGCCACTGCCGTTGCGGCCTTCCGGGGTGCGGAACTGGCATCCCTTCCAGTCCCACTTGCTGGCAGGGCCACTCCCTTCTGTGGTGGCATCCCCGGTGGAATTCGCAGCCGGAACGGTGAGGTCACCGGCCTTGGGCACGGGGGCAGCCTCGGCGGATGTGGTCGTCTGGGACACGACAGCCTGGCCGAACTGGACCGTCATGACAGCCAGCAGCAGCGCGAGGCAGAAGGACAGGATGTTCCCGATCCCAGTACGAATTCGTCCAGTCACTGGCTTTCCTCCTTGTCACGCTGGCGACGCCGTACCACGACGAGGACGGCGATGACCGCCACGATGACGGTGCCGATCCCCCCTGCTGCACCCAGCGCACCGGTGGACGGCAGGCCAGGCCCGACCAAGCCTGGACTGTTGGTGCCAGGCCGATCCGGGGCTGGTGGAGCCACGGAGCTCGATGGTGTGGCGTGTGCAGCCACCAGCACGCTCGTCTGCGCCGTCGACGCCGCGGTGTCGGTGATTCTGCCGAGGTCGATGGGTGGTTGCCAGCCGTCGGGGAACAACCCCACCGACATCGTCAACCTTCTGCCCTCAACGCTCTGGCAGCTGGCTGTGGCCACCACCTCGGCCTCCACCCGAACCCGCGGGTTGCCGGATCGGGTCCGGGCGAGCCTGGCCAGCCCGGACTCGGTGAGGTCGATGACCACCGCGTGCGACCTCTCATCGACGCGCGATGTCCAGTCCCTGCCCCGGGCGAGCGCGACGGTGGATGCACCGGTGTCGATCCACACCCGGCGCACCTGGCGATCCGTCAGGGCCGGATCCATCGTCGTCACCATGACGTAGCGATACAGCTTGTCGTGCACGTCGGGCTCGGGTGCGGTTCCGGTGAGTCGGAGGTGCACCTGGTCACAGGGGGCCACTGTCGACGGGGTGGCTGCGATCTGCACCGAGATCGGCTGGTCCTTGAGGGCCACCTCCACGGTGTGGGAACGCTTCTGATCCGGATGATACTGGGGATTGGGCAGGGCCACGAGGAACGGGGTCGCCACCGAGTAGGCCACGTTGCCCACTCGGGACGGACGTTCCCGAACCAGGTACACACCGTTGGGCAACCCGTCGACACGAGCCCGACCGTCAGAGTCGGTGACCGCCCGGTGATCCGGGCCCATACGATGTCTCGACGCCGGGGTGAGGACTGCCGGCTGCTCGTTGACCAGCTGACGCAGTTCATCGGCAGAAGCGAGGTTGACGTCGAGAACCTGATTGACCTGCAGAACGATGCCTTCCAGCGACTCACCGGGGGCCTCGCCCTCACCGGCGCGCTTGACGAACACCAGTGTGTTGCTCCCGGCGCCGGAGGCGGCACTGGCAGTCATCGGCGTACCGGCCCCGGCGACGGTGAGCAGTACGGCCACCAGCGCAGCCACCAAGCGCCTCACCAGGGGAGGCTGGGCCTCATGACGTCGTGAATCCATCGTCATGCCTTCCTCGGATCGTCTCGGTCTGCTATGACGCCCGAGCCGTTGGTGTGCGGCTCCGCGTCGTGAGTCGTGTCCGCGCCCCGGCGCGGAGCGGGACCATCGTTGTCTTCGTCCTTGTCGTGACGTCGTCTCGACACCAACCAGCAGATGAGGTAGACGAGGACGAGGAGGACGACGATGAGCACGGCGATCATCCACGGTTGCCACGGGCTGTGGTAGCGCTGCGGTGGCTCGGGCGGCGGGGGTGTCGTCTGAACTCCCCGCACCAGGAGTCGGTGAGAGTTGATGCCGTATGGGGTGCACGTCACCAAGGTTGCGTAGTCGCGACCCTTCACCGGGCGGATGGCGTCCAGATCGGTCGGTTCCACGACGCGGACCCGATCCACCCTGTATGCCAAGGTCTCACCCATGACGTCGACGTAGAAGATGTCTCCCACCTGCACATGCGTGAGGTTGTCGAACATCGTCAACGTCGCCAGGCCGGTGTGGCCCGTGAGCACGCTGTGCGTCCCCACTCCCCCGACCGGCAGTGCCGTACCGTACAAGTGGCCAACACCGGTGGCCAGAACTCGTTGTGAGGTGCCGTGATACACCGGCAGGTCGATTCCCACCGACGGCACCCGCACCCGAGCCATGGCCTGATCGAGGTTGAGCTGTGACATGTAGTCGCGGTAGTGGGCAGATCCGGTGTCGGGGGGCTCTCCCCACGGATCCCGGATCGTCCCGTTCTGCAACTGTCTGTTGTACTGCCGGGCACGTCGCAGCTGTTCGGCTCTGGTGGAGCTGCCCAGCTGGGCGACGTGTTGGGAGTAGTTTTCGGCGATCCTGGCCTGTTCGTTGTTCTTGATCTGGGTGAGGACCACTGGGGCCAGGAGCACCGCCATGCCGAGGAGCAGGTAGACGATGGAACGCCATCGCCGCTTGCCACGCGCCACAGCGGTGCCTCCTCAGGATTGGGTCAGGCCTGGTCCTTGTCGCGACGGCTCACGTACACACCGCGGGCGACGAGACCACCACCGACGACGAGGACGATGAGCAGACCCCAAGCACCGGTGGCAGGTAGCTGGCCGATGACGGAGTCCTTCTCGTCCTGCACGGAGACCGTGAGGGTGTTCTTGTCCTTGTCATAGCTCACGGGCTGGGCCTCCGGGTTGACGAAGAAGCCCTCGGGAGCCTTGGTCTCCTGCACGCAGTACTGGTTGGCCTGCTCACCCGTGGTTCCGCCGGAGAACGAGGTGGCCGGCACACCGTATCCCTTGGCGGTCGCGGTACCGTCGGTCGTCAGGGTGTCGGAGAGGTTGGCTCCGGCAGCGTCCTTGTCGGCAACCTGCACCGGGTCGCCGAGCAGCTGGTACTTGCCATCGTCACCCTTCTTGCACAGGTACAGCTTGAACTGGGCACCGGAGAGCTTGGAGGCTTCGGTACCTTGGGCCGTCTTGGTGACGGTGAGGGGGGCGAAGGTGGTTGACGTCGGCTGACTGTCGGTGTCGGTGGTGACCTTTCCACCATTGGGCAGATCCACGGTGGCGGTGTTGGTCACCTTGCCACCATCGGCCGGCACGGAGTTGAGGGTGGCTTGGAAGGCGACATGGACCTGCAGGGCCGGGTCACTCTTGCGCTGTGCCTGCAACTTCTTGAGTCCAGCGTCGGTGAAGGTGACCACGAGCTTGTGGTCCTCGGTGCTGACGGAGTAGTCCCCCGATTCCAGCGCAAGGTCACCCTTGCCGCCCGAGGCAGTCACCTCAACACTGTCGTGATCGAGAGTCAGCTCGTTGACCAGCGGATCGGTGATGACGAACTTGGTGAGATCACCAGCCGGTACTGGGGCGTTGATGGTGTAGGACAGGGGCTTGCCGATGGTGGCTCCGGTATCGTCGACCTGCTTGTTGGCCTTGACCTCCTGGTTCTTCGGCTGAACCATCTGGTCGTACTTCCACGTACCGTCCTGGTTGAATGGCAGTGTGACGATGAACGGCGGGGCAACCGTGTAGTTGCCTTTTTGCAGCTCGGTGATGCGGTAGGCACCAACCCTGAAGTTCGCATTGTCGGCGGTGCTGATCTTCGCGACACCGTTGGAATCGGTCTTGAGATTGCCAAAGGTGACCGATGAGTCGATCGAGGCATTGGCGGCATTCATGCCGGACAATGCCTTCCAACCATCCGCAGTGCTCAGGTCGACGTCGATCCTCTCAACCTTGAACTCGACGTCGGCCAACCCCTTGAGCTGACTGGTATCATTTGTCGGGTCGCCGATGAGCTTCCTGATCGTCAGGGAGACGGCGTGGTTGGCGTCCACCTTCTGGGTCGAGGCCAACTCGGCCGGGTCAGGGGTGGGCTTGGCACCGGTTTCATCGGCCAAGGCGGGGACGACCATGCCGCCAAGCGTGAGTACCGAGGCGGTGACAGCGACACAAAGGGAATGTGGAAACTTCATACCTACTCCTAGGGGTGGGATGGGAGTGTCGTGAAGAGCCTCCGACCCATGACCAGCCGCCGGCACCTCATCGTGAGCAATATTGTAAGTACTGGCCTCCGCGTCTACCACCCCAGAAAGGGGCAGTACCAGAATTCGGACACACCCCTTGTGCTCATACACGTCAAACAGCACCTTCACAAGGACTTATGGCCTTTGTTAGCCACGAGAGAAATCATCGGAACCATACTCCATGAGTCGTTCGCAACATCATCACCGACCACACCAAGCCCAATCGACACCACCTCATCGATACCCACCCAAGCCATCCTCCAAGGCCACTGCAGATTTCACTGGACGTCGTGTATACTCATGATGTGTGCTACTCGAATAGCATACTTATAATTTATACATTGCGTTGCATGACCTCCATCTCGTGCAGCAACCATGGAGAAAGGACCTATCTATGAGAATCCCGAAGAATCTCAAGACCCTCGGTGCCCTGACTGGTGCCCTGGCCCTTGGAACGAGCGCCGCCCTCACCGCTGCGCCACTTGCCAGCGCTGCCCCTGTCACGCCGAGCCACGCCACGATGGCCTCCTGCCAGTACTCCGCCCCGGACCAGAAGTCCGGTGTGCACGTCGACGCCACCGTCAACCATGCCGGCAAGCCGGTGCAGAGCGGCTCCACCGTCGTCCTCACCGACTCCGACAAGGTGCTTCACGTCACCTTCAAGAACACCGGTGACCAGTCCATCTCGAAGCTGCAGTGGACGATCGCCAACTTCCGCAACTCCCAGCCGGTGACCTTCACCTTCAAGCTGAACACCAAGCTCAATGGCAATCACGCCATCGCCCCCGGTGAGACCGGTTCCGCCGACCTCACCATTGGCGGCCTGCCGCACGGAATTGACGCCACCACCGACATCACCATGAAGTTCGGCTCCGACCTGCTGTGCTCCAAGCCCGACACCGTCGAGCTCCACGGAGTTCACATCGTGACCCCGCGCGAGAACTGATACTCAATATCATAAAGCCGGGGCCGTCACACCGGGAAGTTCCTGGTGTGACGGCCCCGTGACATTCACGCAGCGATTATCTGGCACCCCGCGGTTCCCGACCGTGGCCCCAGGCGTAGGACGTCTGCGTACCACGCCTGGTCACCGACTCGGCGGCATACTGGTTGGCAGCCCGGATGGATGCCTCGACGTCACCGGTCGTGGTCCACATGTGACTGAAGCAACCGATGAAGGCATCCCCGGCACCGGTGGTGTCCACCGCTTCCACGGTCTGCGCAGGAATGAGCCGTTGCCCTGCGGCACTGACCCACAACGCCCCCTTGGCCCCCAGGGTGACGATGACATGGGGGATGCCGGCATCCAGCAGCACGTGGGCGGCGTTGACGATGTCGGCACGGGTGTCGACGGGCATCCCGGAGATCAACGACAGCTCGCTCTCGTTGGGGACGATGAATTCGACACCCCTGACCCTGTCCAGCGACAACCTCGGATCGGCTGGAGCTGGGTTCAGCAACACGGGGATACCCAGTTCTCCCGCCAGGTCCACCGTGGCGTAGACCGTCTCCAAGGGAATCTCCAGCTGCATGATGATGAGCTTGCATCCTGCGATGGCCTGCCTTGCCGCAGCGATGTCGTCGGCGCAGAGCTTGGCGTTGGCACCCTTGACGATGATGATCGAGTTGCGCGACTGAGGATCGACGAAGATCGGCGCAACCCCGGACGTGGCCTCGGTACGCATGACGTACGTCGTGTCGATGCCATTGTCCTCGAGATTGTGAATGGTGTTGTCGGCGAACATGTCGTTGCCCACTCGGGTCACCATGAGGACGTCGGAGCCCAGCCGGGAGGCGGCCACGGCTTGGTTGGCCCCCTTGCCGCCACATCCCAGTCGGAAGTCCGGAGCCTCGACGGTCTCCCCCTCGGTGGGCATGCGATCGATGTAGCTGATGAGGTCGACCATGTTCGACCCAACCACTGCGATGTCCATCGTCAGTCCTCCTCCAGATCGGCCCTGGTGGAGCTGGTCGTCTCCACTCCGGTGTGCACGGTGAATTCTCGCGTCTGACCCGCTGCAAGCTCGATGAGAGTTCCCGCCTTGCGTGCAGCCTCACGTCCCTCTGGTCGCGAAGTACCGGGCAGGGCGAACGCCGCCACCTTCTGATCGGGATTGTGCAGGATCCATCGGGTGACGACCGGAAAGTCGACGGTGTCGAACTCGGTTCGCATCGTCGTCCCGTCGGGACACTCCATACGGAACACCGCATGGTCAGTCTGCTGGTCGATGTCGTCGGCAAAGTAGACGATCTCGGGATCGAACTCCTCGGCACCCTCCAAGGAGTCGGGATTGCGCTTCCCGGCGCGAATGTCGTCATTGAGTTGGAGCCAGCCAGGAGTCGGTGTGACGTGATCGGGGATCGACGCACGCAGGCTGAAGGCACCCTGCGGCAGGTTCTGACTCATGATGGCACCAGCCACGAAGGCATAATTCATGTGACACATGTACTGCAGCGGCATCGGGGCATGGGCAGACAGGTTCGTCAACCGCAGGCCGATGTCGAACATTGTCGAGTCGGAACGCAGAGTGACGCTGGGTTCGGCCAGGTAGTGGTGGCCGAACCCCTTGACGTACTCACGGCGTGACTCCACGGAGATGGAGTCGTCAGCGACGATGAGTCTGGCGGAATCCATCGGGGCACAGGCAAATTCGCCGTGCAACGGATGATCGTCCTCGGGACCTGGGCACCCGGCGGCCAGCAGTCCGGAATGGAACGCGAAGCAACCGTAGGTGTCCTCGATGAGCGTGGCAGGTTTCGGTTCGGGAAACATGTTTGTCATCCGCAGACTCGTCCCGTCGAAACAGGCGTCCCAGATGATCTGCCCCATGAAGGGCAGCACCTCCACATACCCGCGAGCGTTGTGGATCGTCAGGGACTCAATCCCCGAAGGGTACTTCTTCGTGACGACGGACCACACGTCGGAGCGCAGGATCTCACATGGTGCTGACGTGAACAGCGCCTTGCTCACATTGATGGAGAAACTCATGCCTGTTCATCCTTTCGGGATTGCTTGAACGCGGTGAGGAAATAGAGGAGAACGGCACCGAAGCACACGAGGTTGACGCAGAAGGAGGTCTGCATCGAGCCCGTCCTGTCAGATACGAGCCCTTGAACAGCGGGAACGACGGCACCACCGATGATGGACATGACGATGAGCGCACCGCCTGTCTCGGTGAATCGCTTGTCCTCGATGGAGTCCAGGGTTCGCGAGTAGATCGTCGCCCAACATGGACCGAACAGTCCAGAGACGAGAATGGCAGCGTAGACCGCCGTCATGTTCGGCACGAGAATGACGTAGCACAGCGCCAGCAGGCCGCACACCGAGTATGCGACGAGAACCAAGTTCTGGTCCAACTTCGTCATGAGGAGATTGGCAATGAACTTCCCGACGAAGAATGCAATGAATGCGAGAATCATGAAGTTCGACGCAGTACGTTCATTGAGGTCATGATCCAGATTGAGCGCCAGCCGGATAGTGAATGACCACACAGCGGTCTGCATACCGACGTAGAGGAACTGGGTGAGGACTCCAGATTTGAAACGACGATTCCCGGCCAAGTACCTCAAGGTCTCCCCAATGGATGCCTCTGCCTCTCGGTGGGAGTTGGCGGAAACGGGTTTGCACCGTGGGAACTGCGTGATGGCCACGGTGACGAGCAACACCAAGAGAATGATGATGATCACCCGGTATGGCTGCAGTGTGCGTTGCAACATCTCCCGGGCGAAGGCAGCACTCTCGGTGGCGTTCATGGTGGCCATCTGCTTGTGCAAGGCCTCACCCTCGTTGAAGATGAGGTACTTACCCAGCAGGATCCCACCGATGGAACCCAGCGGGTAGAAGGTTTGGGAGATGTTGAGACGCAGTGTTGAGAGCCGCTTGGGACCAATCATCGAAGAGTAGGTGTTGCACGACGTCTCCAGGAAGGACAGCCCCACCGCAATGGCGAACAGAGAGACGAGGAACACCGAGTACGTGGCCATGTGTGAGGCTGGGAAGAACAGTGAGCATCCGATGATGTACACCGTGAGTCCGATCATGATTCCCACCTTGTAGCTGGTGTGGCGAATCACTCGGGATGCTGGAATAGCGATAAGGAAGTATCCACCATAGAACGCTGATTGCACGAATGCCGAGGCAAAGTCGGACAGCGAGAAGATGGATTTGAACTGGGTGATGAGAATGTCATTGAGGCTGGCAGCAATTCCCCACATTGGAAAACAGATCGACAACAGGACATACTGAAAGATCGGCGTCTTGTCGAGATAACCATCCTCGAGTTGGCGGGTCTGGTCCTTGATGATTCCCCGACCAGTATTCAACGCGCCGGTCTGCTCCTTGACGGCGGTGGTCATTGGGCACCCCCGAGCAGTGCAACGCCAGCCGAGGCACCGATGCGACTGGCTCCGGCGGCAACCATGGTTTCGAGGGTTTCTCGGCTTCGAATCCCACCCGACGCCTTGACGCCCATCGATTCGCCTACTGTGGCACGCATGAGCTGGACGGCATGGACGCTCGCGCCACCGGTGGAGAATCCGGTGGAGGTCTTGACGAAGTGTGCCCCGGCATCCCTCGCGCATTGACATGCCTGCACGATTTCCTCATCGTCGAGCAGGCACGTCTCCAAGATGACCTTGACCAACACGCCCTCGCCCGCTGCGTCCACCACCGCGGCGATGTCCTGTTTCACCTGCTCCCAGTCACCGTCCTTGACGGCACCGATGTTGATCACCATGTCAACCTCGTCGGCACCATCTGCGACGGCCTGTCTGGTCTCGGCAGCCTTGACGGTCGATACATGTGCACCTGATGGAAAGCCGATGACGGTGCACACCCTGACATCGGTGTCCCTGAGATGGTCGGCCGCCAGTCCAACCCGGCATGGGCTGATACACACCGACCAGAAATCGTGCTCGACGGCTTCATCGCACAGTTCCTGCACCTGATCGGCAGTGGCGGTGGGGCTGAGCAGGGTGTGGTCAATCAATTGTGATTCACGATTCACAGTGTCTCCTTTGACGAGTCGTGCCGTCGAGCCTAGGGAGAACTGCGTTGAGAAAGAACATTATTTTGGCACATATGTGCCATTCTGGTGACTTTGTCGCTCCTTTCGTTGAACTGCATAGAGCCTGCGTGCTGTGGCAACGTCAATGACGAGCCGGTTGGCGTAGCCGTTGTTCAGAGCTGCATGGATCGCAGGCAGGTTCTCCGCTCCTCCGGCCACCAACACCTTCTGCTCCTTGTGACGCAAGTCTGGCAGCGAGATGGCCAGCGTCCTGGCATTGAGGTCGGGAAGGCAGACCCGTGCCTGTCCATCAACGAAGTGCGAGCAGATGTCACCCACGGCCACAGCCATGAGACGATCACGCTCCTCCGAGGTGCACATGGGACTCGCAAGATGGGGAGACGATGGCTGGGTTGATCCGACCGTGTACACCGCTATACGTGCCTCGACTGCACGGTTGAGCACGTCCCGTACAGCATGCTCGCGTTCCACCGCCTGCTTGGCGGCCACGGATTCGAAGATGCTGGGATGACCGAGCAGATGGACGCTGGCACCGAGGGCTCCACGCAACTGCTCGAAACTCTGCATCCCGGACAGATCCAAGCTGGGATCACCGATGTTGCCACACAGTTGCACCACTGCGATGTCCCGAAACGTGGTCTCCCCCAGTTGGGAGGCCACATGGCCCATCGTGGGGGACCATGCGAAACCGACAGTGTCCCCGTCACGGATGAGGCCTTTGAGCAGAGCCGCGCCGGCCTTTCCCAGAGCTTTGCGCAGATATGTTTCACGGGGGCCAGCAGGTGAGACGAGCCGTACCTCAACCAAGTCGAAGGCTGCCTTGAGGTAATTGATGAGTTCGGTGTCCTTCTCCCTGGGATCCTCGACCGAGACGCGCACGAATCCGCGTTGCCGAGCGTGGGTGAGCAGCTTGGAGACGTTGGGTCGCGAGACATGGAGAATCTCGGCCACCTCAGCCTGGGAGCGCCCTTCGTGGTAGAGCTTGGCTGCATCGACCGCAAGCCGATCCCTGCGAGTGAGACCAAGTCGATCCGTCTTCACGCTTTCCTGCCTGCACTTTCCCGATGAGGCTGCCTGCACGGCCGACAACCCTCGGTGGTCACTGACCGGGTTCTGCCTCTGATGAAAACCCACCATGTAAGATTTGCTGTGCTGTGCCTCTTGACGCTGTGAACAGCCCCCATGGCGCATACATCATCCGGTGACGCTCAAGTGTAGAGGGCCTCAACATGCATGGCACAGGATCCGACCACGAACGGGGGTGGCGTGGGTTCCAGTCCTTTTGCCAGCCGTGACTATCGGCGGTGGTTCGCCGCTGAGACCTTCCTCACCGTGAGCATGAGTACCCAGCTCGCCGTCTCGCTCGTCCTCATCGACCTGTGGGGCTCCGTCTCGGTGGCCGGGGTGCTGTCCAGCGTCATCTCAGCGGTGGCGTGGATCGGTGGAGTGATTGGGGGCGGTGTCGCCGACACGGGGGATCGACGCCGCATCATCGCACACTGTGTGACGACGAGCGTGGTGCTCATGGCGATCCTCATCATCGCGCTCGGTGTGCATCAGGTGGGGAGCTGGGCAGATTCCACCGTGCTCGGATGTGTCGTGACGGGGTGTGCCATTGCCGTGGCAGCCTCAGAGGCCCTGGCCGATCCCGCGATGGATGCGGCGCTCAAGGAACTCATCACACCTGCACAGTATCCACGAGCCATGAGTGCCGCCCAGGCTCGGACGTCACTGGTCAGCCTAGCGAGTCGCCCGACGACCGGCGCCCTGTACGGGCTGACTCCGGTACTGCCCTTCCTGCTACGACTTGTGTGTGACAGCACGTTCCTCGTGCTGCTGACACGAATTCGCGCATCGTTCCAGCCGGATGGGCGACCGAAGTCGTCGAGAGGGATGGAGTCATCGGACCAGTCCGGTGACGCGTCTGCCCAGGCGTCCGACACCCGGATCTCCGACAGAGGAGTTGACGAGACGGGTTCGCGGCACAGGGTTCCGCCGCCCTCCCGAGACCGGTTCCTCACCGCCTACCGGCACGGTCTGCGTGCGGTGTGGCAGGACGTCGTCGTGCGTCTCACAATTTTCTGTGCCCCGCTGGTCAACCTCATGGTGTTCACGGCCACCTCCTGGGTGGTCTTCACCATGCGCGACGTCGGCCACGACTCGCTGACCATCGGCTTGGTCAGCGCAGGATTCACGGTGGGTTCCCTCATCGGTGCCGCCCTGACACCCAAGGTCACCGACACCGTACGGTCGGGATGGATAGCGATCGTCGGGCTGGCATGGATGGCCACGATCCTGCTCGTCATGTTCACCACGCCGACGTCAGCTGTGGTGGTCTTCATCCTGGCCACGGCATGCATGATCCCGTCACCGTCGATCGGCAGTGCCCTGTTCGCCCACGTCTTTCACCGAATCCCCTCGGACTTCCAAGGACGAACCCTGGGCATATTCACCTTCGTCAACGGTCTTGCCACCGTCGCCGCACCGACCCTGGCCGCCCTGGCCGTGGATCACCACGCGTCACGGACGTTGGGCATCGGCGTCACCGCGCTCGGAGCAGCAGGCATCGCCGTCCTTACGACGAGCAGATCCATTCGTCACCTGCCAGCACTCAAGGAGCTGGGCTGATGAGTGTCACCCCAGCAGGGCCGGGACCAACGTCGAGCAGATGATCACGACGATGACGACGAGGCCCCACAGGTCCGCAGCGCCGAACCGGGATTCCTCGGCCCAAGTGCGGTGAGTGGCGGTGGCGAAGCCCCGGGAGTCCATGGCCCGACTGAGCGCCTCGGCCGAGCGCAGGGAATCCAGGATCATCGCCATCGTCATCGACCCGGCGTAGCGCAGGTACGTGCCGGGGGTGGCACGGCGTCTCGTCCCGCGCGGCCCGAGACCACGCAGGGTGCGCACGTCACGGGAGATGCCCCAGGTGCGAGACGTCTGCCCCATCCGGATCATCCCGGCCACCGATGCCACCACTGACCGGTCCGGCAGGCGTGTGTTCTGTCCCAGGGAGTCGCCGAGCCGGGTGGGGTCCAGGGCGCACGAGGCCATCGCCCCCGGCATGACGAGCACGAGGATCCGACCCCCCTGGCGCAACGCCTCGGCCTGCACAGCTGCATTGGTGAACCCGTGATGGAGCATGAGGGTGGTCCACACGAGGATGACGGCGGCGAAGAGCACCGGGAGCGTGTGTGCCAGCGCCTGCCTGCCGCTGCGGGCACACAGGAATCCCAGGACGATCGACGGCACAAGTCCGATGAGTCCGATGAGAGGGGTATGCACCCAGGCCGATGCCACGATGCCGGCCACTCCGATGGCCATGAGGGTGAGCTGGTTGAGATGTCGTTGCATCCACGGGACGCGTTGGGAGGCGGCGGGGGGATCGGGCAGCCGGTGTGCTGCCAGGTCGACGACCTCGTCGGCAAGCTGGGCGACCAGCGGATCGTGGGTGGACACGATGACGGCAACACCCTGCTCGGCAGCCTGTGCGACGGCTGCCAGGACGGATTCGACGTGGTCGGCGTCGAGCCCCACGGTGGGCTCGTCGAGGATGAGCAGGTCGGGCTGCTGGGCCAGGGCCGCGGCAATGGCAAGGCGGCGCTTCTCCCCGCCCGAGAGCGTCATGGGGTGTGACTGCGCCACCCCGGCCAGACCGAACCGTCTCAGAGCAGCAGGTGTGACGGGTTCCGGAACAACTGGGTCAATGGTGGCGGACGCGTCTTCCACCTCACCGAGGGACGGGTCATCGGCTGGCCTGCCCTGCGACGCTGCGCGGGGCGATTCCTCCACAGCCGCTGCGCGGGGCGATTGCCCCGCACCTGGCGCTGGGGCGGGGTGTGTCGTGGATGGTTCGGCCGGGAGTGATCCTTCCCCGGCCTTCTGCACCCGGGCACGGGAGGCGGCAGCGCAGGGGGCGTCATCATCTTGAGGGTGACGAGCGGCGTACGGGGAGGCCACGAGCTCATCGGCGACGGTGGTGGCGACGAGGTAGTGCTCGGGATTCTGCGGTACCCACGCCACACTCCCCGGAGCCGGAGTGGTGGCCCACCTCCCCTGATGCAGGGAGTGTTTGCCCCGGGCACGGGAAGGGCCATCCTGGGTCGGTGTCGCACGGCCCCCGGACGCCGAGGTGGCGTGCCCGCACCAGCGCACCTGGCCGTCCGCCGGGTCGTCCAGTCCGGCGAGTACCCGCAGCAGGGTGGATTTCCCGATTCCAGACGGTCCCACGAGCGCAGTGATGGTGCCGGCGCACACGTCCAGATCGATGTCCCGCAGCAGGACGGTGTCACGAGAAGGATCGTCGACATCGGTGCGGCCCGGGCAGTCGTCGCGAGCCACGTCCTCAGCTGGCGTCGCAGCCGGCGTGCCGGCAGCACGGTGGTTGTCCGGGGCCCTGTGCCTTGCAGCCCTGACCCCCGGGCGGGCCACGTCCACCCCGATGGCCTGCACCACGGTGGCCCCGGAGCGCCCAGGATCAGTGGTTCGGGTGGGTGGCTGCGGGGCCACGTACTCGGCAAGGTAGTCGTCCATGCCGACGATGCGATCCACGGTGCCCTGTTCGGTGAGCACGACGACGGTGTCGAGCACGTCTCGCCAGGTTCGTGGATGATGGTCGACGACGACGAGACTTCGTTCACCCACCGTGGCGGCAACGAGGTCGCGCACCTGGCTGATGGCCTGTGGGTCGAGCATGGACACCGGCTCGTCGAGCAGCATGAGACCGGGGTCGCAGGCGAGCACCCCGGCAAGAGCCAGCCGCTGCATCTGGCCCCCGGACATCTCCAGGGACTTGTGGTCCAGCCCCGTCTCCAAGCCCACTCGGTGGTGCAGATCGGCGACCAACGGCCACATCCGCTCCCGGGGCTGCTGCAGGTTCTCCGGACCAAAGGTGGTGTCCCGCCCGGCTCGTTCGGCGACGACGGCGTTCTCCGGGTTCTGCTGGAGCAGACCAACCGTCCCGACGACATCACCAGCACGCTCCACCGACCCGTCAAGGCAGTAGCTCTCCTCGTCCAGCAGACCGCCCAGGGCATGCAGCAAAGTCGTCTTGCCGGCCCCGGACGGCCCGGCGAGCAGCACCCGGGAACCGGCTGGCAGATCGAGGTCGATGGGGCCGAGGATGGGGTTGACGGCCCCCGGCGGGGTCACCGTGAGACCACGAACCGTGATTCCCGTGGTGGCGGGAGCCGTCGTCATTTGGCGTCGGAAGCCTGCAGGCGGGCCCGTTCCCGTCCGACCGGGAAGGAGCTGAGTGCACCGGCACCGGCCAGTCCCTTGACGATGAGCTGGCCCAGGACGCCAGCGAGGACCGCCCCGGAAATGAGGCAGAAGATCATGTAGAAGACGGTGTCGGTGGGCCGGAACATCGGGTAGTAGGAGAGCCGTTCGAAGACCGACTCGAAGAGCGCACCGATCATGCCACCGACGACGGCGACGCGCATGCCACCCCTGCGGTAGCGCCACACCGCCAGCGAGATCTCCATGCCGAGGCCCTGCAACACCCCGGAGACCAAGGTCATGGCGGCCCACTGGCCCCCCAGCAGCATCTCGATGGCAGCTGCCAGCAGCTCGGCGAGCAGGGCCGCACCGGGTTTGCGCACGATGAGCCCGGCGACGGCACCGGAGAGCAACCACAGCCCCATGAAGAGGCCTTCGGTGGGCTTGTAGAGCAGCCACAGCGGTGACAGGGCGTTGAACAGCGCCCCCAGTCCGATGAAGATGACACCGAATGCCACGGCGATCATCACCGGGGTGAGGATGTCGATGGTGCGGTACCGAACCTTGTCAGCCATGAATGGTCCTTCCATGTCGCGGAAGGGGCGTGCGCGCACGCAAGAGTCCCGACTCCCTACGCCGGTACTGGCCGGTTCAGGTTCGAGGGTCTGGGCACCATGCCCACTCTCAGCACCGATGTGCTCCCCTGTCGTAGACCCCATCGTAGGCACATCGGGGCGCAGTTCGCGAAACGCACACGCCCCGAAGACACGGCACAGAGCAGGGCCACGGTGGCAGACGAGAAGGGCACTGCGTCCGGGAAGGGCACCATGACACATGGCACCGACACATCGGCACACGGCAGCGACGGGACGAGGCTTGGCCCATCGTCATATTGTTTCTGCGGGGTCACCCCGAATGACGTCGACGTGAGGGCGGTGCCGTGCAGCTCGAGAACGAATCATCCCTGTCGCAGACCCCGGGCCGCGATGACGGCGTCCACGGTGAACCGGCAGACCGTGGGAGAAGCCGTCACAGCGGGTCCACGGACCGTGGGGGTGGCCGCCGCAGTTGGCACCGCCGGGCGTCCCGACCGGTGTCCTTCTGGCTGGTCGCGCTGCTCGTCGTCGCACTCGCTGGGCCGGTGATCCACCAGCAACGCTGGCTGCTGGTGCACATGGTCACCCTGGGTGTGGCGACGACGTCGATCCTGGTGTGGGGCCAGTACTTCACCGAGGCGATCCTGCACACCAAGCTCGGTGACGAGGCTCGGCGCGTGCAGGTGTGGCGGATCTGGACGCTGCAGATCGGCATCGCCACGGCGTGCGTCGGCATGATCGGGGACTGGCCGTGGGCCGTCATGGCAGGTGCGACGATCGTGGGGCTCGCCGTGGCCTGGTTCGGCATCGGGCTGGCCCGTCAGGTGCATCATGCGTTGCCGGGACGATTCGACTCGACGGTGCGGTTCTACGCCGCCGCAGCCTGTCTGTTGCCGTTCGGGGCGAGCCTGGGAGCGATCATGGCGTTCTCCCCGCGCGAGCCGTGGCGCAGCCGACTGCTGCTGGCCCACCAAGGGTTCAACATCCTGGGTTTCATCTCGGTGACGGTGCTCGGCACCCTGATGACGTTGTGGCCCACCGTGTTGCGCACCCCCATGCTGCCCGGGCAGAGCCGTAGAGGACGTCGAGCCCTGTGGCTGGTACTGGCGGCGGTCGGTGTCCTCACCGGTGGGGCGCTTGCCGGGTTGTGGTGGCTGGCCGGGGCGGGGGTGCTCCTGGAGTTCGTCGCCCTGCTCGTCGTCGCCGTCGACCTGGTGGGGTGTGCCGCACGTCGCCCGCCACGTGACTACCCGGGATATGCGATCGGGGCCGCCATCGTGTGGTTCGGGGGTTGGCTCGTCTGGCTGCTGGCCACCATCGTCGCCCATCGCGACACCCTGATGTACGAGCAGCTCAGCATACTCACTCCCGCCGTGGTCATGGGGTTCCTGTTGCAGTTGTTGCTCGGCGCCATGAGCTACCTCATGCCCATGGTCATGGGTGGCGGGCCATCCGTCGTGCGGGCCACCAATGCCAGGATGCACGCATTCGGGGCCACCCGGGCCGTGCTCACCAACGCTGGCCTGCTCATCTGGGTGCTGGCGCGCGGACGAGCCGTGCAGCTGGTGGGGATCGTCACCGCCGGGATCGGTCTGGCCGGGTTCCTGCCTGCGATGATCGCCATGGTGCGCACCGCCATCCCGTTGCTCAAGGAGCGTGGCATGGCGGCTGCCCGGGCCCGCGCAACCCCACACCCGGACAATGGAGCCTCCACAATTCGGAGGTCGGACGCCGAGGCGTCGGGGCACGACAAGGACGCCGGGGGCGGCACCAGAACCGATGGCGTCGTCGCGAACGCCACGCGCAAGCCTGCAACCCACCCCGATCCGAGCCCCACCACACCACCGGGGCGTCGTTCCTTCGTGGAGTCGGTCGTCGGACTGTCGGCCGTGCTGGGGGCCAGCGCTGCCGCCCACGGGTGGGACGAGCACCGAGCCAGCTCCGCCATCCACGTCGCACCGACCGGGCACACGACGACGATCGAGATGACGGCCCACGACATGCGCTTCCATCCCGATCACGTCGAGCTACCAGCCGGGGACCGTCTGGTCGTCAGGCTCACCAACACCGACCCTGCCCAGGTCCACGATCTGCAGCTGGCCTCCGGCCCGTACTCGGGACGTCTGGACCCCGGACAGACCACGACCCTGGACGCCGGGGTGCTCGAGCAGTCCCAGGAAGGCTGGTGCACCCTCGTCGGTCACAGATCCATGGGCATGACGCTGCGAGTCGACCTCGTCGGAGCCACGTCCTCGGACCGGGGAACACCGGCATCCGAGGCCACCTCCCCCAGGCGCACGGTGGATCTCACCCAGCCCCCGGGCCGGGGCTTCCACACTCGCGACGCCCGACTTCCCCCGCTGGAGGCCAGCCGGACCCATCACATCGGCCTCACCGTGCGCGAGGGGGAACTCGAGGTGGCACCAGCCACGACGCTGGCCGCGATGACCTACAACGGCCAGTTCATGGGGCCGGTGCTGCGGGCTCGGCTCGGTGACCGCATGCAGGTGCATCTGGTCAACGACGGCTCCATGGGCCACTCCATCGACTTCCACGCCTCCCGAACCTCCCCCGACACGACTATGCGCACCATCTCCCCGGGCCAGAGTCTGGACGTCGAGTTCACCATCGATCACGCGGGGATCTGGCTGTACCACTGCTCGACGACGCCGATGAGTGCCCACATCGCCGCCGGCATGTTCGGAGCGCTCATCGTGGCCCCGGCAGATCTGCCCACCGTCGACCGGCAGTACGTGCTCGTACAGTCCGAGACCTACCTGGCCGAGCAGAACAACCAGCCGGTCGACACCGGAAGGATCGCCGACGAGAAGGTCGACCTCACGATGTTCAACGGTCATGCCAACCAGTATCTCTTCGCCCCGCTGCAGGCCCGGGTAGGTGAACGGGTGCGGTTCTGGGTGCTGGCCGCCGGACCCAGCCGGGGGATGAGTTTCCACATCGTCGGGGCACAGTTCGACACCGTGTTCAAGGAGGGAGCGTACCTGCTGCGCCGCGACGATCCTGGTTCTGGCGGGTCCCAGGCCCTCGACCTGGCAAGTTGTCAGGGCGGATTCGTCGAGACGGTGTTCACCGAGCCGGGCCGCTACACCTTCGTCAACCACTCCTTCGTCGAGATGGAACGTGGCGCACGTGGATTCATCGAGGTACGGCCATGAGCCACGACTGTTGAGCCGCCCGACCCACAACGTCTTGCCGCCAGACCTGCGAATCTCTGGGCGGCGACCGACGCCACCAATCGCCGTGGGAGAAGTGCAGGGGGGAACAATCCGCCACGAGAACTGGTTACCATCACCATGAGCGATGTCACTGTGACCAGAAACGCAGAACAGTCCCGTTACGAGGCCCACATCGACGGCGAACTGGCAGGGTTTGCGCACTACACGCAGCAGGACGATGTCGTCGTCATGGATCACACTGAGACCGAGGACGGCTTCACCGGGCGCGGCGTGGCAAGCCAGGTCGTCAAGTACGCCTTGGACGATCTGGCAGGTCAGGGTGCCACCGTGCGACCGACCTGCCCGTTCGTCGCCTCGTGGCTCGACAAGCACCCGGATCACCCGATCACGGTACAGCAGGGCGGTCACGGGCAGCAGGGCTGAGCCACCACCCGACGTTTTGACTGAGCCACCTGTCTCGAGATCGACTCCCACCGCCGCGGAGCTCCCAATGCTGCAGGCTCTCTGCGACGCGGGGGCCGTCCTTGATGCACCCAGTGCGTCCGGGTCGGGGCCCCGATCATCCGTGCCGAACCGGCCTGTGACGGCCGGGCGCACTGGTTGATCGCCGGGTCGCCTGGGAGCAGGTCTTGTGTCGCCCGAAGCCCTGTGCTGCCCGGGAGCACAGGATGCCCACCAGGCCGGGCAGAGCCGTCACCTCGTGGCTCAGTCGCCGAGGCTGGTACCCACTTCACGGGCGGCTTCCACCCACGGGTGGTCCGCCGGCACGTACTTCACCTTGCCGGCCATCTCCTTGAGGGCGACGGTGTCGGTGCCGGAACCCTTGGCGGCCACCATGATGCCGAAGTTTCCCTCCTGCACCATGCGGGCACCCATCGTGCCCAGCCGGGTGGCGAGCAGTCGGTCGTGGGAGCACGGCGTGCCACCGCGCTGGACGTAGCCCAGGATCGACACCCGAGACTCCAGGCCGGTGGCCTCCTCCAGCTCGGAGGCGAGCTTGATGGTGTTGTCGCGCATGGAGGCCTCCAGGTCGCGCTTGGCGCGTTTGGCCGCCGGTTTGGTCTTGGCACTGGAGTTGTCCACGAGGGCACGAGCACCCCGCAGGGCCATGGCGTCCGAGACGTCGCGCGCCCCCTCGGCCACGGCGATGACCGAGAAGTTGAGTCCCTGGCTGCGTCTCCTCTCCACGGCCTCGGCAATCGACTCAAGCTTGTAGGGCACCTCGGGCAGCAGGATGATGTCTGCCCCACCGGCGATGCCCGATCCCAGGGCCAGCCAACCGGCCCGGTGCCCCATGACCTCGGCCAGGATGATCCGGTGGTGGGAGTGAGCGGTGGAGTGCAGCCGGTCGATGGCGTCGGTGGCCACCTCCAGGGCGGTGGAGAAGCCGAACGAGTCGTCGGTGCCGACGATGTCGTTGTCGATGGTCTTGGGCAGGTGGATGACGTTGAGACCGGCCTTGTGCAGTTTGTAGGCGTTCTTGGAGGTTCCCCCACCACCAAGTGTCACCAGGGCGTCCAGGCCGAGCTTGTCGTAGTTGTCGACGATGGTCGGCACCATGTCCGTCTCCTCGCCATTGACGATCATGCGATTGACCTTGTCACGGCTGGTTCCCAGGATCGTCCCGCCCACGGTGAGAATGCCGGAGAGGTCGCGTTGGGTGAGGTCGACGTAACGGTTCTGCGCCAGGCCCAGGAATCCGTCATGGAAGCCGA
Source organism: Cutibacterium granulosum (assembly GCF_900186975.1). Taxonomy (NCBI): domain Bacteria; kingdom Bacillati; phylum Actinomycetota; class Actinomycetes; order Propionibacteriales; family Propionibacteriaceae; genus Cutibacterium; species Cutibacterium granulosum. The sequence goes on along the minus strand of NZ_LT906441.1, from coordinate 563,380 downwards.
CGAGTTCCATGCCGTACTCGCGGATGGCCGCCTTGCCGAAGCCACGGATTGCTGCGTTGAGGCCGGGGCAGTCTCCCCCGGCGGTGAGAATGCCGACTCTCTTGTGGTTTCCCATGCTTCCTCCCGGTCGCTCACACCATCGGTCGTCTCACACCATGTTCGCAGATGACATGGCAGGGACGCACACCCCGGGTGTGCGGGAGACGTCGCACAGACGAAGAAATCTCAGGAATGCAGGATGCACGGGTGCAGGCGAAAATCCTGGCATCACGACGTGGACGAGGGGTCGGCCGCAACATCGATCCCGACCAGCCCCAGCACCGTTGACAGGCAGGACACCGTGACAGGCAGGGTACAGACGTGCCCGGGGGTCAGCATGTATCGCTGACTCACATGTGCGCCTCATCAGCAAGGACGCTGGCGCCCTGCCAACCCGTCGATCCCCTCCAAGGCGATCCGCCGCACCTGAACGTGTCGATGATGTCTGGCCGTCGCGAGACGTTCCGCAACGATGACACCCGCCACGAGCGCTGCCGTCACCACCAGTCGTGCCTTCACACCTACCCCCTGTCTGTACCACCCAGTGTTGCACCGTCAGACGTCACGTGTGCTGAAGCAACCAAGCCGAATGCTACGCATCCGACGACGGGTGGCCCCAGCGAGTGACTCCAGGGCAATTCTGCTCCAGCCCGGCATCTGGCTCACCGAGGCGAACAGTGTTCGCTCAACCCTCACCCACGCAACCCTCCCACACGCGATTGAATGGCATGGTGCGCAGTCCCAGCCCAGCCGTACCTCATGAACCATCAGCCGCGCCGCACGAACCAGGCGAGGTTCAGCGTCACGCCCCCACCGCCGTCCCCCGAAACAGCACCGGGAGCCTCCATGCCGACACCCAGGTGTCTCGGCTGCGCGACCTGCTGCTCGCCGACGTACCGGCTGGGCGCCTGGTCATCGCCTGTGACGCAGTCGGGGGCATAGGCTCACGGCCCGGGGACTCCTACCCTGCCGATCCGACGTGGTGTGCCCACCTGGCCGCGCGAGTACCACTGCTGGAGATACTGTGTGGGGGAGCCCAACCGATGGTCCTCGTCAACACCCTGTGTCAGGACGCCGCCTCGGCCCAGCCAATGATCGAGGAGTTCCAGCGGTGCGCGGTCGCCACGGGGATCGACCCCCAGGCCGTCACCGGATCGACGGAGGACAACGTCATCACCACCCAGACCGGGATCGGGGTGACGATCATCGGGGTACGACCGGGCAGAGCCCCTGGCACACCGGGTCCCGGCGAGGCCCCGACAGCAACGGCACAGGGGCAGGAAGCCGACGTGCTCGTATGCGTCGGTTCCCCGATCTCGGCGCCGGATGACGAGGTATGCCCCGGTCGGCGCGAGATCGTCACCCTGGACGAGGTGCGTGCGCTGCTGGGCTCGGGCCTGGTGCACGACTGTGTACCGGTGGGGTCGCACGGAATCGCCTGGGAGGCCGATCAAATCGCCGCCACCGCAGGACTGCGGTTCGATCCCGGCAGGACCGATCTCGATCTCACGAAATCCGGCGGACCGTCGACCTGCATCGTGCTTGCCTGCGCACCAGAAGACGTCGGCGAGCTGCGCACACATGTGAGCGACGACCGGCCGTGGGCTCGGATTGGCACATTGCAGCCCCAGCACAGGGATTGACACCAGACATGCTATTTTGTGCGTGTCCCGGGTCGGACTCGGCCCGAGGTACTCCGCAGCGAGCGAAGTCGGTGCAAGTCCGACACTGTCGCGCAACGGTGATGCCCTCCAGCTCAGTCCGGTCGCCTCCCTGCGAAGTGGCATTCACCGACTCTCGCCGTAGGAGTCTGCCGAGCACACCGGGTGTGCCCCAGCGGGTCCTGCGACACGACTGCAGGAGACTTCATGGGTACTCCACTGCCGAGACGTGTCTCGGTCCTTCTCACCCTTCTCGTCGTACCTTCCCTGGCCCTGACGGGCTGCTCGGGCACGAAGGACGGCTCCACCTCCCCGAGCGCCTCGACGACCACCCCATCAGCTGGCACCGGTGCCAACATGTCCGGGTGCATCAAGTCCGGGGAGTTCGACAAGGACAAGGACTACTTCGGTGACAAGGTCACCTTCACCGGGGCCAGGAACGTCCACGTCAGCTATCACAAGTCCTACAAGGTCCTCACCCTCGGCAAGCAGGACAAACCGGCGCAGACCTTCGTGTTACTGCAGTGCGGTGCCCCCAGACCAACGCTCACCGGTGAGCTCGCCAAGGCCCCGATCATCGACGTCCCGGTCAAACGGATCGCCGCCTCCTCCACCACCCAGATCCCGGTCCTCCACACCCTGGGGTCCTTGGACGCAGTCGTCGGCGTCAACCAGCTCGAACAGATCTACCGCGGACCGGCACGAGACGCCCTCGAGGCCCGCAACACGCCCAGCTACGGGTCAAGTCGGATGCAGATCGACACGGAGAAGCTCATCTCCCTCAAACCCGACGCCGTGCTGGCCGCCAGCTCAGAGGTGAAGGAGTTCAAGCAGGTGCAGTCCGCCGGCATCCCGGTGCTGCAGGACCTCGACTATCTCGAGTCCACCCCGCTGGCCCGAGCCGAGTGGATGAAGACCTACGGCATCCTCCTCAACAAGGAGGGCGCCGCCACGAAGAACTTCGACGGCATCACCAAGCGCTACACCGAGGTGGCGAAGAAGGCCAGGAACGCCACCGACAAGCCCAGCGTGCTCGTCGGCCAGGAGACCAAGGGGCAGTGGTACGTCCCGGGAACCGACTCCTACATGATCAGGTTCATGACCGACGCCGGAGCCACCGACGCCATGTCCCAGGCCGTCAAGGGCAGCGGAGCCACCCCGACCGACGCCGAGGTCGTCTTCAAGTACGGCTCCAAGGCCGATTTCTGGCTCAACGGCAACTACATGTCCATGACGACGTGGCACGGCAAGGACGACGCCCTCAAGCAGAACCCGCGCTACGCGAACCTGTCGGCCTTCCAGCACGGCAACGTCTGGAACCCCAGCAAGCGCACTGCCCCAGACACCGGGAACGACTTCTGGCAGTCCGGGACCGTCCAACCCGACGTCGTGCTGGCCGACCTCACGTACATCTTCCACCCTGACCTCATGAAGGGGTACACGCCGTACTACTACACCAAGCTCAGCTGACCCTCTCAGCGGCGATGTTCGCCGCACCGCCATCCCTTCACCTCCACTTGGGAGCAACCATGTCCATCAATCGTCTGGTGGCGGGCCTAGCCGCCATCGCCATGTGCATCGCCACCCTCGCCGGGTGCTCACGCTCCGAGAAATCGGATTCCTCGGCGGACACGCCGTCCAGCACGTCCTCCCAGCAGGGCTGCATCAAGGACTTCGACTCCTCGAAGGACTACTTCACCGACAAGGCCACCTTCCGCGACGCCCGCGACATCACCGTGTCGTACCACAAGTCGTACAAGGTGGTGACGCTCAAGCACCCGTCGAACACCGCGAAGAAACCCGTGCAGTACGTCCTGGTGCAGTGTGGCGCCCCGCAGCCGAAGCTGGACGGTGACCTCGCCAGGGCGCAGAAGATCACCATCCCCACCACCAAGGTGGCGCTGGGTTCGACGACCCTGCCGATGAAGTTCCAGATGTTGGGAAAGCTGGACTCCGTGGCTGGCATGGTCAACGTCGACAGGGTGGGGAATTCGAACACCCGTCAGGCCCTCAAGGACCACAAGGTCGCCAGTTTCGCGGCAGGTGACAACGCCACCGAGATCAACACAGAGAAGCTGGCGGCGCTGCGCCCGGACCTGTTCATCTTCAACCTCGTCAGTGGCAGCGACAACACCAGCAAGATCGACAAGATCAAGGAGATGGGCATCCCGGTCGTCGCCGAGCCGAACTTCCTCGAGAGCACCCCGCTGGGGCGTGCCGAATGGATCAAGTACGACTCGCTGTTCGTCAATGCCGAGAAGACGGCGAACCAGAAGTACGACGAGATCGCCGAGAAGTACCATGCGACCGCGAAACGCGCCGCCACGGTGACGACACGACCGACCGTGCTCCACGGATCGCAGTACAAGGGCGTCTGGTACATCAAGCCCAACGAGAACTACTCCATCCAATTCCTGCGCGACGCAGGCGGTGAGTACGTGTTCAAGGACCTTCACGGGGTGGCATCCAGGAAGCTGGACACCGAGGCCATCATCAAGAAGGCCCACGATGCCGACTTCTGGATCGACGGGCCGGAGAAGTCGTCCATCCCGGAGATCCTCAAGGCCGACCCACGTCTGAAGTCGCTCAAGGCCCTCGACAACGGCAACGTCTGGGACGCCACCCTGCGAGCCGACCCGAAGCACGGCAACGACTACTGGCAGACCGGGGTCGTGCGCCCCGACCTCGTCCTGGCGGATCTGACGGCGATCCTGCACCCTGAGCTGGATGCCGATCACCAGTTCTACTTCTACCGCAAGGCCACCGCGAAGTGACTGCGACTCAGGATCAAGTGCCGGGCCGTCGCGGGAGGCACGGACGTCACGAGACACACGGCGAGCGGATCAGGGGCACCTGGTGGAACAGCCACCAGGAGACGCCACAGAACCGAGAGGCACCGGGCCGGGACGTACGAGGTCAGGATGGGCGGGGTCGGGACGTGCGGGATCACCGGGATGTGCGGAGCCGCCAGACGCAGGGACGACGCGGGCTGCCACTGCCGGTGCGTTTCACGATCCTCGCAACGATCCTCCTCGCCGTCACCCTGGCCGGCCTGGCGCTGGGATCGGTGAACATCCCGCTGGGTGACGTCATGACGATCCTCACCGGTGGCACCGACGTCGACCCAGTCTCGATGACGATCATCCGCGACGTCCGCGAGCCTCGTACCATCACCGCCCTGCTCGTCGGGGCGGCGCTGGGAGTGTCCGGGCTGGAGATGCAGACCCTGTTCCGCAACCCACTGGCCGACCCATACGTGCTGGGTATCTCCTCGGGTGCCAGTCTGGGCGTTGCCCTGGTGGTGCTGTCCACCTCGGCATCGGCGGGGGCGGCCAGCTTCGCCTCCGGGCTGGGAATCGGGCCGGACCTGTTGGTCATGGTCGCCGCGGCACTGGGGGCAGCCGTCGTCCTGCTCATCGTCATGCTGGCCGGCCGGTTCATCCACTCCTCGACGATCCTGCTGCTGCTCGGCGTCATGATCGGGTACTTCGTCTCGTCAGGGGTCACCGTGCTGTTGTCGCGGGCCAGCCCGGAGCTCATCGCCCAGTACACCCGCTGGCAGTTCGGCAGCTACCACGGCGTGACGTGGCAGAACCTGCGAGCCATGGTGCCGATCATGATCGTCATGATCCTGGCCAGTCTGCTGCTCGCCAAGCCGCTCAACGCCTTGTTGTTGGGAGAACGCTACGCCCAGACGATGGGAATGAACCTCAAGGTGGTGCGCACCCTGCTGGTGGCGAGCACCGCGATCCTCGCCGGGGCGGCCACCGCGTTCTGCGGGCCGATCAGTTTCCTGGGCATCGCAATCCCACATCTGACGCGTGGGGTACTGGGAACGGCCGATCATCGTCATCTGCTGCCCGGATGCATCCTCACCGGCGGATCCCTGGCATTGATGGCCGACATCCTGGCACAGCTGCCCGGCGACGACGTGCTGCCCGTCAATGCCGTCAACGCGGTGTTCGGGGCGCCGGTCGTCATGATCATCCTGGTGCGCTGGTACCGGGAGGCGGAGGCGACATGACCGGTCTCACACTGTCGAACCTGACGGTCGGGTACCGTTCGGGGCGTCACGTCACCACGGTGTTGTCGGGGGTGACGGGCGCGGTGGGTGCCGGGCAGATGATTGGGCTCGTGGGGCCCAATGGTGCCGGAAAGTCCACCCTGTTGCGCTCGGTCGCCGGGCTGCAGCCGAGCCTCGGCGGCGAAGTGCAGGTCAACGGCACCCCGACGTCACGGATGTCGCGCCGTCAGGTCGCCCGGGCCCTCTCGACCGTCCTCACCGACCGGGTGTCGGTGGCCCGGCTCACCTGCCGCGACGTCGTCTCGCTGGGGCGTCATCCACATTCGGGCATCGGTGGGCGGCTGCGACCTCATGACCATGCGGTCATCGACGAGTCGCTGCGGGCGGTGGGCGCTGCCGATCTGGCCGAAGCCTTCATCGGGGAGCTGTCCGACGGTCAGCGTCAACGGGTCATGGTGGCCCGCGCCCTGGCCCAGGAGCCATCCATCCTGCTGCTCGACGAGCCGACCTCCTTCCTCGACCCGCCGGGCAGGATCGCCCTGCTCGGTATGCTGCGCGAGGTGTGCACGGCACGCAGCATCGCGGTGGTGGTGTGCAGCCATGACATCGAGGCGGTGATGCGCTACGCCGACACCCTGTGGGTGGCTGGGCGTGGCACCGACGTGACAATCGGGGCCCCGGAGGACCTGGCCCGGGACGGATGCCTGGAGGAGGCCTTCCGGGCCGAGGGGATCACCTTCGATCTCCGCACTCTCACCTTCTGGCAGTCCGACGAGGGGCGCCCGAGGGCAGTGGTCGCCGGAGCAGGCACGGACGCCGACCTGGCCCGGCACACCTTGGCACGGGCTGGGTATCGAGTGGTGGAGGAATCCCTCGCCACCACGGGCACCGATCTGACCAGTGCCGGTACGGGCAGTACCGACGAGGGCACCACCCCACTCACGGTACGCGTCGTTGCGGGCGGCTGGGAGGTGGACGGCACGGTGCTGTCCACCCTGGCCGACCTGTACGAGCTTCTCGTTTCGCACCGGGAGGGCTGTTGCGCTTCCCACCGCGGCCGGGGAGGCACGTCGGCGCAGCTCGGACGAGGCACGGCTGACGATGGGCGAGGGTGCAACATCGCCGGGCAGGGGGCCGCTGGAGAGGAGACGGCCACCGCCCCCGACCCGGGACGTTCCACGGCTCATCGAATGGACGCAGACCCACCAGACGCAAGGAGTCGGTCATGACCGTCCGCTACCTCGTGCTGTGGCCCACAGCCGCCTGTGACCTCGCCTGCCCGTACTGCTACCGACGAAACCGCCGAGGCGGCCGGATGGGCATCGAGGTGGCGGACGCGGCACTGGATCTCGTCGCCGATGGCGTGCGCGGCACCGGTCGGCCTGCCCACGTCCAGCTGGCCGGCGGGGAGCCGACCCTGGTGCCGGACCTCGTCGAGCACGTCGCCCGCCGGGTCGCAGCCATTCGAGGCGGGCGGGTCACCTGCGGCATCCAGACCAATGCCACCCACCTCGATGGCGACATGGTCGCCATGCTGAGACGCCATCGGGTGCGTGTCGGGGTGAGTCTTGACGGGCCGCCACCGGTGCAGGAGCAGGCGCGTGGGTCGGCAGCACAGACCTTCCGGAGCCTGCTTGAGCTGGCTGGAGCCGATGTCCCGGTGCGAGTGACGACGGTGCTCTCGGCCCTCAACGTCGACCACCTGGGTGAGCTGGCGGTCACCCTGGGCGGACTTCCCAATGTCACCGGGTTCGGACTCGACCCACTGGTGCCGATCGGCAGCGCTGCAGGTCGGGAAGATCTGGTTCCGTCCGAGGAGGCCGTCGTCGCGGGGATCACCGCCCTGCACCGATGCCTCGCGCAGGTCAACGCGATGCGGGCCGACCCGTTGCGCTGGCGTGAGCTGGAGACCGTTCGGGCAGCGCTGCGTCACGCGCCGAGCGGTCCCACTCGCCCCGGGCCAGGACAACCGCGTCCACCAGCCACCGGGGAAACGTCCCGGATCCGATCCACATACCCCTGCTGCATCCGCACACCAACACCCGCCGACGATTCGAGCCACACCGGCACGTCGAGCCCTCGTGGCAATCCTGTTCGTAACGACGTCAACTGCCACGCAGACGTGGTCGACCCGTCCGGGCGAACACTTCTGCCACTGGCAATGCCGAACCGACCGTACTGTCATGCGGCGGTCGGCGAATCCTTGGCGGTGGCTCCCGACGGGAGCGTCTACCCCTGTTCCCAGGCCGTCGGAGACGTGGCGTCCCGGGTCGGAACCATCGACGACGTCGACTGGGATGGCTTGAGGCGTCGTTTCGCGCACGATGTCCACACGTTGCGTGGACCGTGTCATCGCTGCGCCCTGGCGGACCGGTGCCCCGGCGACTGCCCGTCCCGGGTGGAGGCGAATGCGTTGGCCGACCCGGAACACCGTCACACCCCGCTCACCTGCCTCATCGACGACACCCTTGCCCGTCTGGAGATCGCGTCATGACCACCCTGTGCTTCTTCTCAGCCACCGGAGGGGAACTCACCCTCGTCAGCCAGGCCCTGGCTCGGATGCGTGCCGACGGGATCAACGTCACCCTCTTCGGCCGCACCAAGGACCAGCTCCTCGATCCGGAGTTGTCCCGCGCCTTCGCCCGAGCAGCCGCTCGCAGTGACGCCGTCGTGCTGAGCCTGCACGGTGGGACGGCCTCCTGCCCGGCGTGGTCGGACCTCGTCGAGGCCTGGCAGAGCCGCCGCTCCCGCGGACTGCCGCTGCCGTGGATCCACGTCCAGCCGACCTCCGGGGACGACGATGGGCTGCTGGCCGCCCAGGACTGGGCCAGTGGTCTGGACGACGGCACCTGGCAGGGCCTCGTCGGACTACTGGGGATGAACGGACCGGTCAACGTCGAGTCAGCACTGCGAGTCCTCGTCGACCGGGTGCACGGAGGCTCGGCCCCGATCCCCGACGTCGTCCCCGCCCCCACCGAGGGAATCTGGCATCCGCGTCACGGCCTGTTCACCAGCCTCGCCGAGTATCGGCAGCACCTGAACCCCGACCGTCCCACCGTCGGGATCACCTTCCCACGCAGCTACTGGCTGGAGCACAACACGGCCCACATCGAGGCCCTCGTCACCGCCGTCGAGGAGCTCGACGCCAACACGGTGCCGTTCTTCTGCCTGCGGCTGCCCGACGCGCGACGCGGCAACCCCGGCATGGCGCAGGTTCTGGAGAATCTGTTGCGTGACGACGAGGGCCGATGTGTCGTCGACACCCTGGTCGACGTCCACGGGATGTCCATGACGGCTGGCGTCCCCGCCAATGCCGACGCCTACCCGAATCTGGGGGTGAGTGTGCTGCACGCCCTCACCTCCTACGCCCCACGAGCTGCCTGGCAGGCCACCGCCCAGGGCATGGGATCGATGGACGTCGCCACCCAGGCCGCGCAGCCGGAGTTCGACGGCGCCCTCATCACCAAACTCCTGGCCACCCGGGAGGCCGACGAGGTCGACGAACTCACCGGAGCCGTCGTGCCCCGCATGGTCCCGGTCCCGGGCCGGGCGCAGGCGATGGCAGAGCTGGCCCTGTCCTGGGCCCGGCTGGCTCGCACCCCAACCGGCCAGCGCAAGGTGGCGATCGTCTTCCACCACCACCCGCCACGCAATGACCGCATCGGCTGTGCCTCCGGTCTGGACACCTTCGAGTCGGTGCGTCAGCTGCTCATTCGGATGGGCGAGGAGGGGTACGACGTCCCGGAACAGTTCGAGACCGGCGACGACATCGCCCAGGTGCTGTTGTCGTGCCTGACCTGCGACCAGCGCTGGCTCACCCCCGAGCAGATGTACGAGAGGGCCGAGGCCCACGCCAATCTGGAAACCTCGCGTCCTTGGTACCGGGGGCTGCCGGACTCCGTGCGCGAGTGCATGGACCGCAACTGGGGGCCGCATCCGGGCACCCTCTTCGTCCACGACGACGAGTTCTCCTTCGCCGGGCACCTCGACGGCAACGTGTTGCTGACGATCCAGCCACCGCGCGGGACGTTCGAGGCCGTCACGGACTCTGCCATCCACGACCCGGTGCTGCCTCCCCCGCACCACTACCTGGCCCACTACCGCTGGATCCGTGACGTTTTCAAGGCCGACGCCGTCATCCATGTGGGCACCCACGGCAGCCTGGAATGGCTTCCCGGCAAGGGGCTGGGCCTGTCCGAGAAGTGCTACCCGGAGCTAGCCCTGGACCGGATGGTCAACATCTACCCCTACATCATCAACAACCCTGGCGAGGGCACCCAGGCCAAGAGGCGCAGTGCCGCCGCCCTCGTCGACCATCTCACCCCACCCATGCGTCAGGCCGGCCTGTACGACTCCACCGCCGAGATCGACCGCATCCTGCGTGAGCACGCCGGGGCGCAGTCACAGAGCCCGCAGCGCGCCCGCCTCGTCGCCGAGCAGGTGTGGGACGCCGTCGTCGAGGCCGGCTTGGACACCGACCTGGGGCTGACCGCAGGTGACGTCGACTCAGACCCCGTCGAGCTGCTCGACAAGGTCCATCACCACCTGCTCGAGCTGCAGGACCGTGAGATCTCCGACGGTCTGCACGTCCTCGGACAGCTCGTCGCCAGCCAGGACGACCCCGCCACGGCCGAGGTGGAGTACGTCGCCCAGTTGACCCGTCAGCCCAATGGGTCAGTGCCGTCGCTGCGCGAGGCGGTGCTGGATGCCTGGGGGGCGAGTCTCGACGAGGTCAGTGTCAAGGCGGGCGAGCCGGTCACCCTCACCGCTGACCTGCCTGACGGGCTGACCGGACGCGAGATCATGGAAGCCGCTCACCGACAATGTGTCGACCTGCTGGCCCCGGTCGTCGCCTGTCACCACGGTGGATGCTTCGACGCCGAAAGGGCCCACGACCTGGCTGCCCAGCTGTGCCGAGAACAGCTCGGCGCCGAGCACGGTGACGTCGTCGAGACCCTCACCTGGGTCGCCACCGACCTCATGCCGCGCCTGGACGCCACCACCGACGAGATCGAGTCGATCATGACGGCCCTGGACGGTGGATTCGTCTCCCCCGGACCGTCGGGAGCGCCCAGCCGTGGCAACGCCCACATCCTGCCGACCGGACGGAACTTCTTCTCCCTCGACCCCGAGACCATGCCGACGCCAACCGGTTGGCGGGAAGGGGTCAAGCTCGCCGAGCAGCTGCTGACCGGGTACGCCGAGGCCCACCCCGACCAGCCGTGGCCGCGCACCGTCGGTGTCGTGGTGTGGGGAACGGCCAACATGCGCAGCGGCGGGGCCGACATCGCCGAGATCCTGTACCTCATGGGGGTGCGCCCGGTCTGGGAGTCATCAGGCCTTGTCAGCGGGTTGCAGATCATCGACCCGGATGAACTGGGACGTCCTCGCATCGACGTCTCCCCGCGCATCTCCGGGCTGTTCCGGGACGCCTTCCCCAACCTCGTCGAGATGGTCGACCGGGCGGTTCGGATGGTCGCCGCCCTGCCGGAGGATGGCGACGACAACCTGTTGCGTGCCCACGTCGAGGCCGACGTCGCCGACATGATCGCTCGCGGGATCGACGTCGAGCAGGCCCGTCGCAAGGCGACCTTACGTGTCTTCGGTTGCCCACCCGGTGGCTACGGCGCCGGTGTGGAGGAACTCATCGAGACCAAGGCGTGGCGGGACAAGGCCGATCTGGGTCGTGCCTACATCGCGGCCTCCTCCCACGCCTACGGCGAGGAGGTGTTCGGGGACGTGGAGCCCGAGCGATTCACCGCTGCGTTGTCACGGATGGACGTCACCGTCAAGAACGAGGACACCCGCGAGTACGACATGCTCAGCTGCACCGATTTCTACAACTACTACGGCGGGCTCATCGCCGCTGCGACGACGGTGCGCGGTGAGGCACCGATATCGTTCGTGGGTGACTCCTCCGATCCCGCCCGGATCGCCACACGCACCACCACGCAGGAGGCCAGGCTCATCCTGCGCTCCCGGATCCTCAACCCGTCGTGGATCGAGGGTCTGCAACGTCACGGGTACAAGGGAGCCGGGGACCTGTCCAAGGTGCTCGACATCCTCATCGGCTGGGACGCCACCGCCGACGTCGTCGACGACGGCCTGTGGGAGAAGGTGGCGCGTCGTTATGCCCTCGACCCGGCGATGCAGGAGTGGTTCCACGAGGTCAACCCGCACGCCCTGCACAACATCGTGGACAAGCTCCTTGACGCTGCCCAGCGCAACGTCTGGCAGGCCGACCCGGGCACCGTCGAGGAGTTGCAGGACACCTATGCCGACATCGAGGGGACCATCGAGGAGGTCTCCGACGACCCGCACCCGTCCGCCGCTGCGACGCGCTCTGCGTCCGTGACCGCTGATGGTGGGCTCGACCTGGCCGGGCTGGGGTTGGCCTGATGACCTACCCTTTCACCGCCATCGTCGGGCAGGACGAGGCCAGGAGCGCCCTACTGCTGTGCGCCGTCAACCCGCGCATTGGCGGGGTGCTGCTCAGCGGGGAGAAGGGGACGGCCAAGTCGACGGTGGTCCGTGGTCTGGCAGAGCTGCTGCCGAGTCAGGTGATGAGGACGTTGGCCCTGGGCGCCACCGAGGATCGTCTCGTCGGAGGACTCGACCTGGAGGCCACCCTGACGTCGGGCCGGCCAGTACTCCAGCCGGGCCTGCTGAGCGAGGTCGACGGCGGGGTGCTCTACGTCGACGAGGTCAACCTCCTCGACGACTACCTCGTCGACCTCGTCATCGACGCGTGCGCCGGAACCGTCCGGGTCGAGCGCGAGGGGCTGAAAGCTGCCCTGGCAAGCCGTTTCGTCCTGGTCGGAACGATGAACCCGGAGGAGGGAGCGCTGCGACCCCAGCTGCTCGACCGATTCGGACTGTGCGTCGAAGTGCACGGCGAGGCCGACCCGGAGGCCCGTGCAGAGATCATTCGGCGTCGCCTCGACCACGACGCCGACCCGACTGGGTTCGCACGCCGTTGGCAGGACGACCAGGAACGTCAGGCCGTGGCCATCGGCAGGGCACAGCGCATCGTCGACCAGATCGCGCTGAACCGCACCGTCACCGAGCTCATCGGCTCGCTGTGCCGACACAGCCACGTCGCCGGACACCGGGCCGACGTCGTCATGGCAGAGGCCACCCGTGCCCACGCCGCCCTGGCCGGCCGCAGGACTGCCACCGAGGACGACGTGCTGGCGATCAGCGAGATGGTGCTGCGACACCGCCGACGTGACGAGACGCCGGCCGACCCTCCCCCACCGCGAGACCAGCACCCCGAGAACCACCCGGACCCGCCCGAGGACCCCTCCCACAATCCCGATTCCGCCACCGAGGAGACCGATCCACCTCAGAACTCGGAGCAGGGCCCCGACCCAGACGTGGAAAATCTGCACGGGAACGACAATGCTGCCACCTCAGGTGGCACACCGGGCGATCACGCACACGATGACCACGGCAGTGCCGAGGACAACGACCCCGGTGACGACCTGGCGGACGGGAACCAACAGTCCGAGGGCCAGCGTGACGCCAATCGCGACAACACCCAGAACCCATCCCCCGGCAGCGACCAGGTGGCCGCCCTGGGTGAGGCATTCGCCGTGCGCCCCCTGGAACCCGAGCAGGATCGCCTCTCCCGACGGGCCTCGGGGCGACGCCTGCGCACCCGTAGCGAGGGTCGTCGCGGCCGTTACGTCTCGTCCCGCCCCACCGACCGTCCCGACGATCTCGCCCTGGACGCCACCCTGCGTGCCGCCGCGGTGCACCAGAGGTCACGCCGAGCCGACCCGAGTCGTCCCGCGATGGCGGTCCACGTCGAGCCGGGTGACTGGCGGGCCAAGGTGAGGACCGGACGGTCGGCCTCCTGCGTCATCCTCGTCGTCGACGCCTCCGGGTCGATGGGGTCACGGGGCCGGATGACCGCCTCCAAGGGGGCTATCCTCTCCCTGCTGCTCGACGCCTACGTCAAGCGTGACCGGGTCTGCCTCATCGGTTTCCGCCGCGACCGGGCCGAGGTGCTCGTCCCGGTGACCTCCTCGGTGGAGGTGGCCCAACGCGGCCTGGCCGAGCTTCCCGTCGGCGGTCGCACTCCTCTGGCGGCTGGGCTCGTAACGGCCTGCGAGGTCGTCCGGCCCCTGCTGCTCAAGGACCCCGGTCTGCGTCCGCTGTTGGTGCTCGTCACCGACGGACGCGGCAACGTCGGCCTGGACGGCAAACCCAACTCCCGCGCCACCGACGAAGCCCTCAAAGTAGCGGACGAGATCGGCGCCGACCGGCGTCTCAGCTGGGTCGTCATCGATACTGAGGACCCCCGCGGCATCCAACTGTCCAGGGCCAACGACATTGCGACGGCCCTGGGCGGACCCTGCCTGCGCATCGACGACCTACGTGCCGACGACCTCGTGAACGTCGTCTCCCAACTCGACCCGACCCAACCCCGAAAGGACCGCTGACATGGCACAACGCCCCGTCTACCCCTTCTGCGCCATCGTCGGACAGGAGGAGATGAAGCTGGCCCTCATCCTCGCCTCGATCAGCCCCGATCTGTCCGGGGTGCTCATCCGCGGCGAGAAAGGAACCGCGAAGTCCACGGCGGTACGTGGCCTGGCAGCCCTGCTCCCGGAGCACCAGGAGGTTCCCGGGGCCTACCACCTGTCCCCCGAGGAGTATCCGGTCCACGCTGCCGAGCTCGGAGTGCCCGAGACCATGCCCGAGCCGCGCACCGTCCGGGTGCCCGTGGTCGAGCTGCCGGTGGGAGCCACCGAGGACCGCGTCACCGGAACCCTCGACATGGAGACGGCCCTGCGGGAGGGACGACGTCGCTTCGAGCCCGGTCTGTTGGCTGCGGCGCACCGGGCGATCCTCTACGTCGACGAGGTGAACCTGCTCGATGATCACGTCGTCGACCTGCTGCTGGACTCCGCCGCGATGGGCGTCAACACCGTCGAGCGGGAGGGAATCAGTGTCACCCATCCGGCGAGATTCACCTTGGTCGGTACCATGAATCCCGAGGAGGGCGAGCTGCGCCCCCAACTGCTCGACCGGTTCGGACTGTGTGTCACCGTCGGCGGGGAGGACGATCTCGACCAGCGTGTCGAGGTCATCCGGCGCCGGCTGGCCTTCGAGGACGACCCGGCAGGATTCACACGTACGTGGGAGGAAGCCAGCCACGAGATGAGTGAACGAATCACACGAGCCAGTGGCCTCGTCGACCAGGTGGTCATTGACGACGACACCCTCATGACGGTGTCGCACACCTGCCTCAACGCCCACGTCGACGGTCACCGTGCCGACATCATGATGGTACGGGCGGCACGCACCCTGGCGGCCTGGCAGGCACGCACCCAGATCTCCACCGACGACCTCGCCCAGGCAGCCCGGCTGGTGCTGCCGCACCGTATGAGACGGCGTCCCCTGGAGTCCGTGGGGTCACCGGATCCGACAACTCCCTGGGAGCAGAGGAGCTGATGAGGCCCGTGGAAACCATGGATCCCGGACACTGCACCCACCCCGAGCAGATGGGGAGTGTGGGCTGCTTCAGTGACGCGAGTACGGTCGGCAGCTCATCCGATGGTCCGGGAGCAGTGTGATTCGTTCCCCGCACCGTTCCTGGCACCCGAGAGTACGGTGGCTGCCCCGCATCCCCGGGCAGACCCCACCGGCCATCGACGATCCCCTCATCGACACGAGCCAGACCCACGACGGACGTGCCCTGATCCGGCGCATGGCCCATGACGGACGACACTGGCTGAGACCCGGATCCATCGCATCGGCCCTCGTCAGCCTGGTGAACATCGGTGTCCCGATGGTCCTGGGACGCGCCATCGACGACGGGGTCGTGGCTGGTGACGCGACTGCCCTGGCCGGGTGGTTGGCCCTGGTGGCGCTGGCCTACGTGGTCCGTGCGGCGGCCCAGACGGCGCGGATGCAGACCAACGTCGGGGCCGCGGTGAGTGAGCATGACCTTCGGGTGCAGGCCCTCGAACGCATCATTGCCCCGGAGGGGATCGGGGGCCCACCACGTCTTCCCGGTGACCTGCTGGCCGTCCTCGTCACCGACGTACGGACGGTTTCCCGTTCCTTCATCGCGTTGACGTCCATACCGGGCAATGTCGTCACCCTGTTCGGGTCGCTCATCGCGATGGCACTCATCAACGGCTGGCTGGTGCTGGCGACGGTGTGCGCCATTCCGCTGCTCATCCTGCTGTCGGTCAAGGGGGTGGCACCGGTCAAGCGCAGCACTCGTCGTGAGCGTCGGGCCGAGGCTGCCGTGGCTGGGGCAGCGGCAGATCTCACCAGTGGGCTACGCGTCATCCAGGGGCTGTCGGCCTCCCGTCGTGCCACTGCGAGGTTCCGGGTCGCCAGCCGGGAGGGCTTGGCAGCCACCCTGCGCACCCGTCGGGTCAAGGGGGTCTACACCGGCACCGTCAACGCCTCGGTGGGGGTGTTCATCACCGTCCTGACGGTGTTGGCCGGCTGGCTCACCCTGGACGGGCGAATCAGCGTCGGGAGTCTCGTCACCGTGGTGGGGCTGGCCCAGACCTTGGGGCCGCCGCTGCGAGCTCTCGGTGTCGACACCGCGACGATGCTTGCCAACGCCCATGCCTCCGGGGATCGGTTCTGCGAGCTGCACGACAGCCCGGTCGCCTGGCAGGTCCATCCCGACGACGAGCACCCCACCTCCACAGACCGTCCCGACGGGAGCTCGAGGATCGACGAGAGCCCGGGTGGTCAAGGCGGCGAGGGCCCGAGAAGCCACCCCACATACCCTGACTGCACATGTTCTGGCGACCGCCCGGGGCGCACCCCGGTGCACCTGCACGTCCAGGTGGAGGACCCGAGTCTCCAGCTCGACGTGCCCCCCGGGGCGCACCTGGGGATCGTCGCCCCCCAACAGGTGTGTGACGCCTTGGCACAGGCCATCGTGCATGGTTCCCACACCCTCCTCAACGGGGTGCCGGCCAGCCAGTTGGGTCCGGCCCGCAAACGTGCCCTGGTGTTGGTGGCACCGCGCTCCCCGGAGTTGTTCGACGACACCGTCCAGGCCAACATCATGTTGGGCAGTACGAGGGACGACATGCTGGACGCCGTCGTACGGGCGGCTGCCCTGGACACCACCATCGCCGAGTTGCCGCATGGGCTGCAGACCGGCGTCGGGGAGGGCGGTCGGCACGTCTCGGGCGGACAGCGACAGCGGCTGGCCCTGGCCCGCGCCCTCATCCACGCCCCCGATGGTCTGGTTCTCATCGATCCCACCACGAGCATCGACGCCGCCACCACCGCCGCCATCGCCGAACGGATGGGTGAGCTACGAGCTGGGCGCACCACTCTCATCGCCACGACCTCTCCCGCCCTGCTGGACCGCATGGACGAGGTGGTGCTGTTCGACGACGCCGGCCACCTGGTCGCTCGTGCCCCGCACCGGGAACTGTTGGGTCACGACGGCTACCGGGAGATGTTGTCATGAGCACCCGGCACTGGTTGCCACTGGCCACCCCCGCGCAGGTCCGTCGAGAGGTCCACCGGACCTCGAAGGGGGTGCGCAGATACTTCGTCGCCGCCATCGTCGTGGTGGCGCTGGGAGCCATCCTCGATCTGGCGGTGCCGATGGCCACTGGGTGGATCATCGATGCTGCGCGCACCCGCCAATCGCCGTCCGCGCTGCTCACACCGGCCTTGGTGATGGGGGCTGCAGTCGTCGGTTCGGGGATCTGCAACGGCGCCGCCCAGGCGCTCACGCCGTCCTTCTTCACGACCATCGTCACCCGCCTGCGGGAGGAGATGATTGCGGTCGGGCTGGGGCTGGACCAGCAGCGGGTGGAGGGGGCCGGCACCGCCGACCTCGTCTCGCGAGCCTCCGACGACGTCACTGCGGTGCGGGATGCCGCCAACGGGGCGCTGCCACGGCTCGTCAACACCATGATCATGGTGATCGTGTCGGTGGGGGCGCTGGCAAGCCTGCATCCGTGCTTCTTCATTCCCGTGGTGCTCGCTGGGGTGCTCTACGGGTTGGCGATCCGGGAGTTCCTGCGCACTGCGCAGCCGGTGTACCAGGCGGAGAGACGAGCCTCGACGACCCAGTCGCAACACATCCTGTCGACGATCCACGGGCTGGACGCGGTGCGCGCCTTCGGCGTGGAGGGCCTGCGCACGCACACGGTGGCCGACGGGTCGTGGCAGGCCGTGCGATGGAGTCTGCGTGGGCGATTCCTCGGCAACACCTTGGCGGTGCGACTTCTCGTCGGGGAGGCAGTGGCCACCATCGGCGTCGCCTGGACGGGGTATCTGCTCGTCATGACGAATCGGGTGAGCGTCGGCGCGGCTGCGACGGCGGTCCTGGTGCTGCTCCGATTGTTCTCCCCGGTGCGGTTCCTGCTGATGTTCCTCAACAATCTGCAGGCCGCCTGGGTGTGTCTGCAGCGGGTGGTCGGGGTGATCTGTCTGCGTCCCGAGGAGCCTGCGGCCTCGGAACAGGCCATGCCCACGACGCATGCTCATGCTGGGGCCGAAGGGCGAGGGCATGATGGGTCCGAGACGACGGAACATGGCTGGCCTGCAGCACCGGAGGAGACCCGAGGGGAATCGATCCACCGCGATCACGGCACTCACGACCCAGCCCTGCTGAGGCTGGGACAGGCCCGCGAAGGTGATCGTTGCCCGATCGAGCCGCCTCTCCCGCAGCAGCACTCGCGAGGGTCGGCGTCGGTGCGGGTGGAGCAGGTGAGCTTCGGTTATCAGAACGGTCCAGACGTCCTGCACCGGGTGAATCTGGAGATTCCGGCCGGTCACACGACGGTGCTCGTCGGGGAGTCGGGGGCGGGCAAGTCCACACTGGCTGCTCTGGTGGCCGGTCTGTTGGAGCCTCGGTCGGGCAGGATCGCCATGACGCCTGCCTTGGCCCGGACGGTGCTCGTCAGTCAGGAGATCCACATCTTCTCGGGCACCTTGCTCGACGACGTGGCGCTGGGCCTGCCGGTCCAGGCCGAGGACTGGCCCGACGAACGGGTGCGCGAGGCCGTCCTGGACGCCCTGTCCAGGGTCGGTGCCGATTGGGTCGATGATCTTCCCGAGGGTCTCGACACCGTGGTGGGTCGCTTGGGGACGCGATTGTCACCGGCGCGAGCCCAGCAGGTCGCGCTGGCTCGTGCCCTGCTGGCAGATCCTCCGATCATCATCCTCGATGAGGCCACCGCGGAGGCGGGAAGCTCCGGTGCGGCCGTCCTGGACCGGGCTGCCGCCGAGGTCGTGACCGGCCGGACTGCGCTGGTCGTGGCCCACCGCTTGTCCCAGGTGGCGATGGCAGACGAGGTCGCGGTGATGGATGGTGGCCGGATCGTTGAGGTCGGGCCCCCCGAGCAGCTGCGTTGCGGTGACGGCCGGTTCGCCCAGCTGTGGCAAATGTGGTCGAACCAGAGGCGCGTGTAAAGCGGCGTGGCAACACAGCGCCGCACGCGCAGAATTACCACACCGGCATCGCCCTCGTCACCATCGTTGCCGTCACGACGTGGGCACCATCATGGCTTCAGCAGCCAGGCGGCGGCCAGGATCATCTCGCCGCCACCGCAGTTTTGCGCCCAGCTTTCTGCCCAGCCGGTCGGGCGGCACTGCAGGCCAGCGTCTGGTCCTGGCACGACCACCCTCAGCCCTCGTTGGAGCCACAAAACTGTCGACCGCCAGACAAACCTGGAATCGACGTGTGGCAATGATGTTGCCATCGACCCCACATGCCACCCACGGTGGTAGCACCCATGGATCCTCGGGAGTTCTCCACAGAAAACGGATGCCATGCTGACGACACCGCACCAAGACGCTCCCCCGACCGACATCACCCCCGGTGCCCGGCTACGCACCCAGGCGCTGACGAAGGCCTATGGCTCCACCCGTGCCCTCGACCAGTCGACCTCACCATCCCCGCCGGCCAGTCGGTCGCCGTCATGGGACCGTCTGGTTCGGGCAAGACCACTCTGTTGCACTGCCTGTCGGGGATCCTCTCCGCTGATTCCGGCAGCATCGAGCTGAACCTGCCCAGACGTACCGTCAACGTCGAGTCCCTCACCACCGGGGACCGTGCCGGACTGCGACGTGAATCCCTCGGGTTCGTCTTCCAGCAGGGCATGCTCGTCCTCGAGCTCACTGCCGTGGAGAACACTGCGCTGCCCCTCATGCTCAATGGCACACCGAAGGACGAGGCCATCCGCCATGCCGCCCAGTGGCTCAGCTCCATGGGGTTGGCTGGCATGGAGGAGCGCCGCATCGGTCAGCTCTCCGGGGGCCAGGCACAGCGAGTCGCCATTGCGAGGTCGCAGGTGATCGACTCGGCGATCGTCTTCGCCACCGTCGCCTGTTCGGTGGGGGTCAATCAGGCTGCCGCGATCCTCGACCGTCGCGGCGTCGAGGTGGGGCTGGACGTCGTCGGAATGGATCTGGCCGCCCAGGACAGGGCCCGACGCATCACGGTCCTGTCACCAATGCGATTCGCCATGGCCATCGGCATCATCGCCACCGGACTGCTGCTCATTCCCTTGATGGGCATGGCCCTGCTCGCCAGGCCGGTTGCGGTGATCACCATCGTGGGCACCATTCTGCTGGGAGCCGGGGTGGTGCGGCTGGGGCTGTGGAGCACCCGTCCCCTCCTTGGCCGAGTGCTCGATGACGGGCTGGCACGCACTGAGTGAGACCGGACCGAATGAGGGGCCGCCTGGCATCGACGATCAACTCCGCTGCTCGTCGTCGGGGCCCTCGTCAATCCCCTCCATGCCGAATCGCCACACCTCGTCGATCCAACCCCTCCGCACCGAGCGGATCCGGCCGGTCACTGCAACGACACTAGCCAGGACGGCAAGACTCGCGAGGAGGGGTTTGTTCATGGTGCCACTCTAGATCGCTGCCGTCGCTCAGGCTTCGCTGGCGGTCAGCAGTTCCCTGGCACTGGTCTGACGCCGTCGCCCCACTGCGAGCAGACTGGCGATGAGGGCCGCCACCGCCCATATGACAACGGCCAGCAGGGACCCGAAGCTGGGATTGTTCCCGGCCACCACAGCCTGCTCCGCCTGCAAAGCAGGTCGCAGCGGGGAGATGGCGTCGACCCCGTGCACCGGGGCGGGGACGGTGCTCGCCAGCCCGGCAGCAACACTCGCCGTCACCAGGACGACGCTGATGAGCCGCCCCAGGCCATGCAACCAAGCGGCCAGGGCGTGGTTGATCAGGCCGAACATCGCCCCGATGAGGACCAGCAATCCTCCCAATCCGATCGACCGTGGTACCGAGAGACCCAACACCACCCCGCCGATGACCGTCAGGCCAATACTCACCGCGACGGTCACGATGACGCCGACCGACATCGTCCGGGCCAGCAGTCCCAGGGTCGAGCGCGCGGAACTCAGCGCCCCCGAGGGGATCGTGCGAGCCACCAGCCAGGTCGCCAGAGCAGCGATCCAGGCACCAAGGATGAGCAGAACCGCCACCGCGGCCACCGAGGTCGCAATGGCAGGCCCATCCCCATTGACGGGAGCGGACACGACGTCAGCCAGCTTGGTGCGGTCATTCTGAGAGTAGGTCGGCACCTTCTTGGCCCCGGCCGCAAGCTCACCGGAGAACGTGCCAGTGCCGTCGGTGAGTCTCTGGGCCCCACCATTGAGTTTCGTCATCCCGGACGCAAAGGTGTCGACCCCCGCGGAAGCCTTCCTCACCCCGTCAGAGAGGTGATTCACACCGCCGACGTACTGATTGACTCCCTGCTCGAGCTTCGAGGTCGAGGCGGCCGCCTTGGAGACCCCGCCGGTGTAGGCGTCAACACCATTGGCGAAGGTCACAGCCCCCGCGGAGAGCTTGGCCCCGCTTCCCTTGAGTTGCTGGGACTTGGCGGCCAAGGTCTGGGCGCCAGTGGCGATCTGATGGATGCCATCTCGCAGCTGGGCGACCTGGCCGACCACCTTGGGCAGTCCGGTACGTATCTCGACCGTGAACTTGTCGACACCCTGGGACAGCTGCGAGGAGCCGTCAGCCAGCTGGTCGATGCCGTCGTCGATGCTCATGCCGGAGTTGGGGTCCTTGACGGACATCGCCTTGACGGCCACCGCCGATCCAGCCCTCACCCCGAGGGCGTACCCGTCGGTCATGGCCTCGCGGACGAGAGGCAGCAGGTTCTGACAATCCTGTGCGGTGTGCCTCTGGGTGCAGCGTGCCATGAAGTCCGCCTCACCCTTGGACAAGGACTCCTTCTTGAGTTCGGCGGTCTTCTCCCCGGAGGCGTACTGACGAATCTCGGTGCGATATCCGACCAGGCCATCGGTGAATTGGTCGATGCCGTCCGCTAATTGGCTTGCCCCGTCGGTGAGTTGGTTGAGCTGGGAGGTGTCGATCTTGCCGGTGGCCGCGCTGACCTTCTGGTCCATCGTCGTCAGGCCAGCGGACAGCTGACCGATTCCGTCGACGACCTTGCCGGTGCCATCGGTGTAGGTCGCCACCCCGCTGGCCAGCACATTCGCACCGTCACTGAGCTGTTTGCCCTTGTCGGACAGAGCGCTGAGGCCACCCGAGAGCTGGGAGACGCCGTCAGTGAGCGTGCCCCCGTTGGCCTGCAACTGCCGGGCTCCACCACTGAGCTTCGTCATGCCGGTGGCCAGGGTCCTCGCTCCGGCGGCTGACGTCTTCGTGCCATCGGCAAGTTTCGTCGCCCCGTCATCGAGCTTGGCGGCGGCGTCGGCCATCGTGCCCATCCGCTGGGCGAACTGGTTGAAGCCGATGTAGACGTTCTCGAGATACCCCGAGGTCAGGGTGGTGTTGAGGGAACGTCGCGCCACCTGGGCAGTGAGGGCCGCGATGGTGGTGTCGGAGACCGGTGAGGTCTGGGAGGTGGTGATGTCGATGAGGGCCGGCCTGGCCTTGGTGGCGTCATTGGCCGAGTAGGAGGTGGCGTCGGCCGAGAAGGACTCCGGGATCGTCACGACCACCGAGTACGTGCCATCTCGCAATCCCCTGGCCGCCCCGTCAGCGTCGGTCAAGGTCCAGTCGACGGTGTGTCCGTCGGTGGCAGGAGAGCCGGAATCGACCAGTTCCGCGGTGAGCTGGCGTCCCATGGGAACCACCTGTCCACGGACCTTGACGGCCTTGTCCTTGTTGACGACCGCCGCCTTCACCTGATCCAGCCGGTCAGTGGTCCGCCAGGTCGTGCCAACCAGACCAGCCACCACCAACAGTGGTACGAGGATCAGGGCAACCACCGCCGGCCACCGCAACCTGATCGTGGAGTGGGAACGTTCGGTCATCATCGGGTACCTCCGAGGGACGGCTCGGGCTGATCGATCAGGTCATGGACTGTCTGTGGCTCCAGCCAGTCGATGCGGTCGGCTCGCTGGGCTCCCAGGATCACGGCGGCCTCACCGGCCTGGTTCACCTGGCGAATGAGGGCTTCCAGCTGATCGCGGTGAAACTGCTCGACGATCTGATCAGCGTGGTCAATGAGGAACAGACGCGGTGGGCGCCGCGGTGGATGGGTGAGAGCTGCCGTGGCTGCCTGCAGCTCATCAGTGAGGTCCTTGTCGGCGGCATCGACGAGCCACGCCACCCGACGCACCGCGGAGGCTCGCTCCGGGAGGAGACGTCCGCCCGACCTCATCCGACCGTGGTCGATGGCAAGTCGTCCCCCGACCGCGAGCAGCACGGCCGTGACCGGGTCCTGGGAACCCACGACGGCCTGCACCTCATGAGGCTCGACGTGCAGATCGAGGCCGGCGAAGAGACCGTCGACCCCGATCCCCTCGGCGTGCAGGGCCTCGGTGTGGTCAGGGGTGGGCCATTCTGCGAATTGCTCCTCGTGGGCAATCCCCTCCCCCTCGATGTCGAGTCGGGGCAGGCGGCGATCCAGCCATGTCGGCAGCCACCAGGCCTTGTCACCGAGCAGGCTCATGACTGCCGGGACGAGGGTCATTCTCACCAGGAAGGCATCAGCGAGGATACCGACGGCCAGGGCCAGGGCGATCTCCTTGATGGCATTCATGCCCTCCGGGATGAAGAAGACGAAGACCGAGACCATGATGACAGCGGCTGCCGTGACGACCTTGCCCGAACCGATGAATCCCCTGATCACCGAACCCTTGGCGTCACCGGTGTGGATGTACTCCTCGCGCATTCGCGACACCAGGAAAACCTCGTAGTCCATGGCCAGGCCGAAGAGGATGCCCATGACGACGATCGGCATGAAGGAGATGATCGGGACAGGACGGTCGAGGTTGACCACGGACAGGCCGATACCTCGGTTGAAAACCAGCTGCGCGGCTCCGAAGGCGGCCAGCACCGAGAGCAGGTAACCGATAGTTGCCTTGATGGGGACCGCGATCGACCGAAACACCACCGTCAGCAGCACCAGGCACAGCCCGACGACGAAGATTCCAAAAGGCAGCAGGGCGGCTCCCAGACGGTTGGAGACGTCGAGCTTGATGGCCGTCAGTCCGGTGACGGCGGTGTCAACCCCGTACTTGTCGTGCCATTCGGACTTGTGGTCGCGCAGTTCGCGAACCAGGTCACTGGTCGCCTCGTCGGTGGGACCGGTGGTCGGCAGCACCTGGATCATGGCTGTGTCGGCGTTCTGGTTCGGAACGGCCAGGGCGACAGTGTCGACGCCAGGAAGCTTCTCGATGTCGGCCTTGAGCCCGTTGACGATCTTCATCGGGTCGGTGGAGGTGACGATGTCGGCGGTGACAATGACCGGGCCATTGAATCCTGGTCCGAACTTCTTCTCCAGGGCGTCATAGGTCTGACGGGCGGTGTTGTCGGCGGGCAGTTCCGCGGCGGTGGGCAGGCCGAGGTGGAGGTCCTTCATCGGAACGGCCAGGGCCCCCAGCCCCACCACGACGACGAGGATGGTCACCAGTGGGACGCGGGTGACGGTGCGCACCCACCACCCGAAGATCCCGCCGGAGCGTTCTCCCTTGCCAACCGCAGTGGTGCTGGTCGACGGTGCGTCCCCACCAGCTGTGGCATTGTCGTCACTGTTCGCCCCGGTTGCCATCGCAGTTGGCTTCGACCCCCGTCCGCGACGAGATTTCCACGGGCGCAGTCTCTCTCCCATGAGCCCCATGAAGGCCGGCAGCATTGTCAGGGCGATGACAACCGCCAGAGCGACACCGATGGCAGCGAAGACGCCCATGACGGTGAGGAAGGGAATGTTGGCGATGGCCAGGCCAATGAGGGCGATGAGGACCGTCGTCCCAGCGAACACCACCGCCGAACCCGAGGTCGCAACGGCTCGGGCGGCCGATTCCTGCACCTCAAAGCCGTCACGCAACTGGTCGCGGTGACGCGACAGGATGAACAGGGCGTAGTCGATCCCAACGGCCAGCCCCAGCATGACGGCAAGCATCGGTGTGACTGAGTTGACCGTCGTGAACCGGGTGAGGATCGCCATGATCGAGTACGTGATCCCCACCCCGAGGACGGCGGTGATGATCGGCATCCCGGCTGCCACCAGGGATCCCAGGGTGATGGCGAGGACGACGAGGGCCACCCCGACGCCGATGACCTCGGTGATCGACAGGGAGGGCAGCATGGCCTCGAAGGCCTGGCCACCAACGTGGACGTGTGACCCCGACGGGAGGTCAGCCTGTATGTCGTGACTCACCTGTTGCAGGTCGTCACGCCCGGAATCGGGGAAGGTCACCGCGCTGACCTGTCCCAGTTCCACCTGGATGACGGCTGCGGTGTGATCCTTGTTGACCATCCCGGTGACGTACTTGCTCCACGGTGACGTCGCCCCCGTTACGTCCTTGAGGTCCTTGAGCTCCTCGACACCTCTCTCGATCCGGGAACGAATGGGTTTCGACGAGATGTCGGTGCCATCGGGCACGGTGATGACGACGTTGGCGCTCAACGCGGAGGCCTGCGGGAAGGTCACCCGGAGGTTGTCGTAGGCCACCTGGGAGGGGGCGCCCGGGATGGTGAAGGAGTCGTCGTAGTCGCCCTGCAGGGCGACCATCCCCACCCCAAGCAGGACCAACAGGCCCAGCCACAGGGCGACGACAGTCTTGGCCCTGCGGAAGCACCAGGCCCCAAGATCGTGAAGGAAGGAGGACATCATCACCCCGCAATGAACTCGTCCGCACACCACTCGATACAAGTATGTATTCGATGCGGTATCGAATCCGGTACAGCATCGTATTCAACGGTCGAGGTCCCCCAGGAGCGTCATACCCGTCGCCACCTTCGCCCGCATGGGTGTGCCGGGATCCACCGTCGAGGAGACCTGCGAGGAGACTGGTGTCACCTGCGAAGCCTTCTACCCCAACGTCATTCCAAAGGACGAGCTGTGCACGGCGGTGCTGAGCCGCACCGACAAGAGCCTGGCCGCCCTGGGACCACGGGCCGGGAAAACACCACTGGCCCCGCACGAGTGCGAGGCCAGTGACAGGTCGGGGATTCGGAAGATCAGTACCCCAAGATCTCCTTGCGACGGGGCAGCCAGGCGATGGCGTCACGGATGCCGTCGGCCGGGGTCAACTCCGCGCTCCAACCGAGCAGGTCCTTGGCACGGT
This sequence comes from Cutibacterium granulosum, assembly GCF_900186975.1. Taxonomy (NCBI): domain Bacteria; kingdom Bacillati; phylum Actinomycetota; class Actinomycetes; order Propionibacteriales; family Propionibacteriaceae; genus Cutibacterium; species Cutibacterium granulosum. The sequence continues at coordinate 537,134 of NZ_LT906441.1, read as the reverse complement.
GTGAGACGGTGTAGGCACCGGCGACATCTCCGGGGCGTGGTGGGCCGTAGACGACATTGAGAGCCTTGCCAGTACCTTCCTCGAAGGCCTTGACGAGCTCCTTGACGGTCACGCCGTTCCCGGTGCCGATGTTGAACACCTGGTAGGGCTCGTCGACGGTCACCTCGTCAAGGTGCTCCAAGGCGGCGACGTGGGCCTGGGCCAGGTCCCAGACGTGGATGAAGTCGCGGATGCCGGAGCCGTCTCGGGTGGGCCACTCGACACCCGTGACGGTGAAGGTGGAGTCCTCCATCCAGGCGTCGATCATCTTGCCGAGCACGTGGGTGGGGTGTTCGATCTGCTGGCCGGTACGCAGCTTGGGATCCGAGCCGATCGGGTTGAAGTACCGCAGGCTGAGGGCCTTGAGATCGGAGGCGTGGGCGGCGTCACGCAGGATGTGCTCCACCATGAACTTGGTGGTGGCGTACGGGCTGCCGGGGTCCAGCGCGGAGTCCTCGGTCACCTTGAACTCGTCGTCGGTGGCGTAGATCGACGCCGAGGAGGAAAACAGGATCCGATTGACGCCGTTGTGCTGCATACCCTGCAGCAGCTTGACCGTCTTGCCGACGTTGTTCTCGTAGTAGCCCAGCGGGTCGGCGACCGACTCGGGGACGATGATCCGAGCTGCGCAGTGCACGACGGCGTCGATGCCCTGCTCGGTGAAGACCCGGTCGAGCAAGGGCTGATCTGCGATGTCGCCCTCGTAGAAGGTCCGGTCCTTGACGAATTCGCGTCTTCCCGCCGACAAGTCGTCCAGAATGACGACCTCGTGGCCCGCTTCCTCACAGGCCGAGGCCACCGTCGACCCTATGTAGCCGGCTCCGCCGGTGATGAGAATCCGCATGAGTCCTCCGAATTGCTGGTGATGGACACCATGTTATGCGGTGCGATGCAGGGCCATGTACATCGGTGGCCGTGAATCCCCACGCCCGCGACCACCACACCTGCGAGGGCCCCATCATTGGTCGAAGGGCCTTGCAGTGCAGGTGCACGGGTTGCCCGGAGAGGCTGCGGCCGTCTCACCGACCCCACGGTCATCTCACCGACCCTCAGAATCCAGGGGAGCAGGAGCCCATGCCCGAGGTGCGTCGAACAAGGTGTGTCGAACAGGCCCCCAGCTGGCCGGCCGAGCCGTCCCGGCACGACGACCTGCCACCTTCCAGGGGCCACATAAACTGGAATCCATGGCAACCAACCGGATCGACCAGACGAGCGGTTCTGCTGACCCTGCCGACCTCACCGGATCCTCCCCCAGCAGCGACGAGGCTGCCACGCGCTCCCGGGAGTCGCATTCCCGCCCGCCCGGCCAGCCCAGCGCTCCCCGGGAGCAGGGCAGAACCGACCAGCAGGAGTCGCCGGCCAAGGGATCCTCCGGACGAGCCACGTCCTCGGTACGTGCCCGGTTGGGGCGTCTTGGGGTGAACCGATCCTCCGAGGAGCAGTTGTCGATCCCCGGGATGGAGGAGGTGCTCAACCCCACCGTCGACGACGGGCGCCCCACCGACCCGGAGCGGACCCTGTGGGTCGACATGACCCTCATCACGGTGTTGACGACCCTCACCATCGTGCCGTACCTGGCTGCAAGCATCCAGGCACCGATCCCCGAATATGTCGCCGCCCTCGTCTCGTCGATCATCATGGTGTTCAGCCTGTTGCTGCGTCGGGATCATCCGGGGGCGCTCATGGCCCTGCTGCTGGTTGGCGGACTCATCCAGCTCATCTTCGTCCCGTTCCCGGTGCTGTCGATCATTGCCGTGCCGATCGCCTCGTACGCCGTGGGTCGGTGGACGGCAGGGCGTCAGTCACGCATCATCCTGTGGCTCGGCACGATCGGTGCCATTCTGGGGCCGTTGCGCTGGCGGGACACTCTGGCTGCCGACTACGACTCCTCCGGCACCCCGTGGGTCATGTGGTTCCTCGCCACGACGGTATGTCTAGGCCTGGTCGTCACCCCCTATGCGGTGGGCAGACGACTGCGTGAGGCGGCGCTCATCGAGTCCCAGCAACGCATCGCCAAGGCCCAGCGGTTCCGGGCGATCCTCGCCGAGCGTGAGCAGGCAGCTCGCATGGCCGAGGAACGCACCCGCAACGACATCGCCCGGGAACTGCACGACATCGTCGCCCATTCCCTGTCGGTGATGATCGTGCAGGCCGAGGGCGGCAAGGCCCTGGCCACGAAGAAGCCCGAGGCGGCCATCGACGTGCTCGACACCATCGCCGACACCGGACGCGACGCCCTGGTCGAGATGCGTCGCATCGTCGGCGTGCTGCGTCAGGACCCGGATGCCAAGGCCGACTACGCCCCCTCCCCCGGCCTGGCCGACATCCCGGAGCTGGTGGCGAAGTCCGGACCACGCGTGCAGCTGCAGGTGCACGGGCAACGCCCCGAGGTGTCCCAGACGATCGGTCTGACGGCCTTCCGGGTGGTGCAGGAGGCCCTCACCAATGTGCTCAAACACGCCGGCCCCACCGCCCATGCGACGGTGGACGTCGACTACGGCCCACGCCTCATCACCCTGCGCATCGACGACGACGGCTATGGCGACGCGGTCAAGGGAGACGGGATGGGACACGGCCTGCAGGGTATGCGGGAGCGCGTCTCATCGATGGGTGGTGCGCTCACCGTGGGACCACGTGAGGAAGGTGGCTTCTGCGTCGCGGCAACCCTGCCGGTCGTGACGGACTCACGGTTGCGGTGAGACAGGGCTTTCCCAACTTCACGCGGACACCCCAGATCGAGTACCACGACGGCATCACGTGCAGTGGATGTTCGGACGATCGGGGTATGAAGTACCATCAATCTGTGTCGACTCGTAGCTCCGTGTGGTACCTGGATCGCGTGGTCCTCGTCCTGGCTGTGTCGCTGGGGCTTTTCGGACTGGTGGCGTGGGCAATCCTTCCGCCCTCCCAGGCGCCGCTGGGCACGTCCTTGGGCATCCCTGCCGCATCCTGGCTCGTGACGTTGGTCCTCGGCCTGGTACTGCGTCCGTTTCCCACCAAGCTGACCGGCAAGGTTGACGCCGACGAGATGGCGAATGCCATCGCCAGGAAGATGTCCATCGCGTGGCTTGGGACGACGTGGCCTGCGCTCATCCTGTTCGTCCTTGCGTTCCTGCTGCACCTGCCTCGCGCATTCGTCCTCCTCGGCATGATTGCCGACGGCGTGACGATGTTTCTCCTCCTTCACTCGACCGATCAGCGGCTGGAACAATTCGCCGAGACCTGGTGCGGCGACCAGTACGATCCGGCGAATCCAGAGATCGACAAGTTCCTGCACGACACGCCCCCTGCGAGCCTGTCCTGAGGGTGCCCGCCACCCGGCGACGACCGGGGAGGACTGCTGGGTTCGGGTTCCCCATGCCGGCCATTGCAGCCAGGCCCATTGGGCTGCCGTCACGCACGAGCGTCGGTGCCAGAGGTGACGGTGGGCACCACGATGGAACCCCATGACACAACGAACCACACCAGATCGTGACCCAGGCAGATACACTGGCGCCAACCACGAAGTCACCGGGAGGAATCACCATGGCCGAACCCATCCGCGTCCTCCTGGTCGACGACCAGTCCCTGGTCCGCTCGGGGTTCCGCATGCTCATCGATTCCGAGGATGACATGGCGGTTGTCGGTGAGGCGTCGAACGGCGCCGAAGCGTTGGAGAAACTGCGCACCACCGAGGTGGACGTCGCCCTCATGGACATCCGCATGCCGGTGATGGACGGGGTGGAGACCACCCGCAGGATTGCCGCGTCCAGCCTGCCCACCAAGGTGATGATCCTCACCACCTTCGACCTGGACGAGTACGTCTACGCTGCCCTCAAGGCCGGCGCCTCCGGGTTCCTCCTCAAGGACGCCCGCCCCGCCGAGCTGCTCTCGGCCATTCGTTCCGTGGCGGACGGGGAGGCGGTCGTGGCACCGTCTGCCACCAAGCGTCTGCTCGACCACGTCGTGCCCACCCTGCCCGCCGATCCCCATGCCGCCGACGAGCGGCTCGCCTCGCTCACCGACCGGGAGCGCGAGGTGCTGGTGGAGATCGCCAAGGGCGCCACCAATGCCGAGATCGCCCAGACCCTCTACATGGCCGAGGGCACCGTCAAGACCCACATCGGACGTCTGTTGAGCAAGCTGGACTGCCGCGACCGGGTGGGCCTGGTGCTGCTGGCCCACGAGGTCGGCCTGGTGCGCTGAGCGTGTGGTGGCAACTCCCCTACCAGCCACGCTTGCACACCCCCGTGGCCAACGCAGCCCCCGTGGTCAAGGAGGCCCCGCGGCGCACGCGCCCCTGCGCAGGGTTAGTTTGCGCAGGATTCAGCGAAACCGAGGGTCAGAACTCCACGTCGCCCTGAGTCGCGGCGCGATCCACGCCCAAGCTGCCCACGCCCAGTCTGCCCCGTCTCGAGGTGACCGGCTCGTGCCAAGCCGGCGGCATCCCCCCAGTGCTCATCCACCGGTATCGGCCTCGGCCACCCCACACCTTCCCCGGTCGGAGCCATTTTTCATCCCACGGAAGGATGTCGGCCACCCGGCTCGTTGCATACCGTGTGTGCCATGACGGCGAAAGACGCCTCTTCCCGACGAAAGGCCATCATGACCACACCACCGCGTTACGCAGTCAGCCCTGCAGATCCGGCAGCTGGCTCCTCGACGATCGCCCCCGACGCTGCCGCCGGCCTGCGGCTCAGCAAGGTGTACGGATCCGACGAGACCCGTGTCATCGCACTGGACCAGGTCGACGTACGTTTCGCCCGCGGCACCTTTACCGCGATCATGGGCCCGTCCGGATCGGGCAAGTCAACCCTCATGCACTGCTTGGCGGGCCTGGACACCATCACCTCCGGACGTGCCTTCCTCAATGGTCACGAGCTCAACACCATGCCCGACAAGCAGCTCACCAGACTGCGTCGTGAGGAGGTCGGGTTCATCTTCCAGTCGTTCAACCTGTTGCCGATGCTCACCGCCAAGCAGAACATCCTGCTTCCTCTGGAGCTTGCCGGCAGGAAGCCCGACAAGGAACTCTTCGACCAGATCGTGGATGAGCTGGGCATCGCCAACCGACTGGGGCACCGTCCCTCGGAGCTCTCGGGTGGTCAGCAGCAGCGAGTGGCCTGCGCCCGCGCCATGGTGACCCGTCCCTCGGTGGTCTTCGCCGACGAGCCGACCGGCGCCCTGGACTCCAAGGCCGGCACCCGTCTGTTGGAGTACATGCGCCACAGCGTCGACGACCGCGGCCAGACGATCATCATGGTCACCCACGACCCGCGCGCCGCGTCCTACGCCGACCGGGCGCTCATGCTCTTCGACGGCCATATCGTCGATGACTTCGAGTCCCCGCAAGCCGAAACCATCAGCACGGCCCTGGCCAGTCTGGAGGCGTGATGATCAGCCAAGCTCTCAAGGAAGTGCGCTACCACCCCGGCAGGGTGGTGGCCACCATCGTCGCCATCGCCATCTCGATCGGCTTCCTGTCGACGATCTCCATCTTCCTGCGCACCCAGGGCACCGCCGAGGGCAAGCGTCAGGCCATCTACAGTACGAGGGCCGACTCGGTCGTCACGGTCACCAAGGCCATCGAGAAGCCCGACAAGGTCACCAAGGCCATCGAGGACACCGACGGCGTCAAGGACGTCGAGCCGCTGTACAGCAGCTCGGGCATGGCCAGCCACAACGGCTCGGACGTCATGGGCACCAGCTACAGCACCCCGTCCGAGGGATTCCGGTGGTCGAAGCTCACCGAGGGAAAGTGGCCCGAGAAGCCCAACCAGGTCGTCGCCTCCAAGGACGGCGCCAAGAAACTCGACCTCAAGGTGGGCGACACCTTCAAGTTCAACGATCAGGACGCCACCTTGGTCGGCATCGCCGATGAGCCCAAGGCCCTGCTCAACGAGACCTTCTACGTCGACGGGCCGGGAGAATCGGACGACGGCGACGACAGCACCTGGTTGGTGCACGTCAAGCCGGGGTCCGACGCCACTGCCGTCAACAAGGCGATCGTCAAGAACGTCGCGGGCGTGCAGAAGTTCGACACCAACGACCCCGTCACGGCACAGACCGCCAAACAGTTCCAGGACGCGTCGATCAAGGATCTCATCGGCAGCTTCGACGTCACCAAGTACGGCCTCATGATCTTCGGTGCCATCGCATTGCTGGTGGGGGTCATCATCATCAGCACGACCTTCGGCATCCTGCTGGCGCAGCGTCGCCGTCAGATCGGCCTCATGCGTGCCGTGGGTGCTTCTGGAGGGTACGTGCGTCGCATGGTCCTCGGGGAGGCCATCGTGCTCGGCGTGCTCGGCTCCCTGTTCGGCATCGTCCTGGGCATCGTGCTCTCCCTCATCGGTGCCGCCCGCACCGGTGCCCTGTGGTTCGGTCTGAGCTGGCCGGTGGGTGAGCTGGTCGGTGAGTTCCTCATCGGCGTGCTCATCACGGTCCTGGCTGCTTTCCTGCCCGCCATCAGGGCCACTCGGGTGGCTCCGTTGGAGGCGCTGCGCCCGGTTCCCACCGTGGAGGAGCGTAGGAAGGCGTCGATCGCACGCATCATCGTGTGCTCACTGCTGTTCCTCATCGGTGTCGGGCTGTCGGTGCTCACCTTCCACGTCGAGAATCAGGCATCCATCCCGGTGGCCATCGGCTCGGCGATATTCCTGTCGATCGCAGTGCTTGCGGCGGCCCCGCTGTACGTGCCCAGTCTCATCAAACTCTTCGGACTGGTCATTCGACCGTTCGGTCCGACGGCACGGCTGTCGACCTCCAACGCAGTGCGCAACCCGAGCCGCACCTCATTGACGGCCGTGGCCCTCATGCTGGCGGTCGGCCTGTCGATGACCCTGCAGATCGGTACCGCGACCATGCGCTCCACGGGCGATCGAATGATCGAGGAGCACTTCCCGGTCGACATGCAGGTGTCGATGAAACCCGCCGACGTCGACGAGTCCGGTCCGGATGGGGAGCACGAATCCGGCGTCCGTGTGTCGTCGGGGGCCGATCAGGGCACCGACTCCGCGGGGAAGGCCCCGGTACTCCCCCAGAACGCGCTGCGCACGATCGACGACCTGCCCAATGTCACCACACAGCTGCATCTCGAGAGCACGCTGGCCGACCTCGGCGACAAGGACAAGGCTTCGTACGAGAGTTCCACGGTCGTCTACGGCACCGAGAAGGACAAGATGTCGCAGATCAGCGACGTCGTCTCCGAGAAGCTGGATGACAACGTCATCTTGGTCAACGAGAACTCGCAGTTCAAGAAGGGCGAGAAGATCAAGGTCAAGGGATCGAAGGGGACGGTCGAGCTCTCCGTCGCGAAGGTTCCCGGTGTCCTCGACTTCGGCGAGGCCCTGACCACCAGATCCACCCTCGACCGGCTCTCCGCCGATCAGCAGGTGAGCGCGGTGTGGATGAAGATGCAGGACCGCACCAACATGACCTCGGTCATGGAGCGGCTCACGCCCCTGATGTCGACCCCGGGCATCGGCATCAGTGGTGGCTTTCCCACGGCCGGAATCCTCGACAAGATCTTGGACGTCATCCTCATGATCATCACGGCCCTGCTGGGCGTGGCAGTGCTCATCGCCTTGGTGGGTGTGGCCAACACCCTGGGCCTGTCGGTGCTGGAGCGACGCCGCGAATCGGCGTTGCTGCGGGCCATGGGCATGCAGAAGCGCAGTCTGCGTCTCATGCTGCTCCACGAGGCCCTGCAGACCAGCTTCGTCGGGGTGTTCGTCGGAGTGGTCGCCGGTGGATACTTCGCCTGGTTGGGGATCTCGTCGATCTTCCGGGCTGCGGGCACCAATGTGCAGGTGCAGTTCGGCGTCGACTGGCCGTGGGCGATCGGACTCGTCCTCATCTGCATGGCGGCCGCTGCGTTGGCGTCGATATTGCCGGGCAGCCATGCCGCCCGGACGGCACCGACCGAGGCACTTGCCGAGGAGTGAGTCTGCAAAGCTGAATGGTGGGTGACGCCGCTGCCACCGTGATGGCGACCCGCACCACCTGACGATGATCGTGGTGGCGTCATCCACACCAGAACAGCTCTTTCGACGCATGACTGGCCCGGCCCCGAAAAGGGGTCGGGCCAGGTGCCGTGTCCGCCTCCCCCTCGGACCGGAGTCGGGTCGAGACGAACAACGCGTACCCGGCAGCACGAGGATCGAGCAGACACCTCGTCCACACCCCTGCGATGAGTTCGGCAATGCCCACGATCCGGTGGGGACACATGGCGTGGGAATCATGACAGTGCCTCTTGCCAGTTCGGCATTGACCACACCTGCATGGCGTTCAGGACGTCACTTGGCTCGGGGGCAACCTCTACACTGGCAGTCGTGACCCACGTCTGGAAGATCCTCATCGCAGCGGCAACGCTGTTCCTCCTTGCCATGGCCGGGCTGCTGTTCGTTCTGGCTGACCGCAACCAGACGTTCCTTGCCACCGGCGATCACATCACCGGAGTCGTCACCCAGACCAGCACCGCTTCCCGGCTGTGTGAGGATCCCTGGCAGCGGACCAGGCGGCGTGCCTGCACTGTGGCTGCCATCACGTACCACGATGAGGGGCACGACGGGATCCTCCTGTCCCCGCCGCTGTCGAACGGTCAGCTCTCCCAGGGTGATCGCGTCAACTTGGTCATCGACCGGCAGGGGCACGACGTTGACGACGACATCGTTGCCCTGGACAAGCCGCTGGGCATCAAGTACCGGATGGTTCCGTGGTTGTTCGTCGCTGCAGCCGTCGGCGTGGCCGGCTGGGGCGTGCGCTCTCAGAAGAGGCCGACGACCTGACCGTTGTCGTCGATGTCGATGCGTTCGGCAGCCGGATGGGCTCCCAGTCCGGGCATGGTGCGCATGTTGCCGCAGATCGCGTAGACGTACCCGGCGCCCACGGCAGCGCGCACCTCACGCACCGGCAGACGCCAACCGGTGGGACGACCCTTGAGCTGGGGGTCGTGGGACAGCGACAGGTGGGTCTTGGCCATGACGACGGGAAGTCGACCGTAGCCCAGCTCCTCGAAGTGGGCGAGGTCCTTGGCGGCCTGCGGCGAGATGTCGATGCCGTCGGCCCCGTAGACCTCGGTGGCAATCTTCTCGATCTTGGTCTCCAGACTGTCGGCCAGGTCATAGGTGTACCGAAAATCGGTGGGTTGGTCACAGGCGTCGACGACGGCGCGGGCCAGCTCCATGGCTCCGTTGCCTCCATCGACGACGTGGGTGGAGGCGGCGAAATGGGCACCTTCCTGCTCGGCGACACGGCGCACCGCATCGATCTCGTCGTCATGGTCGTCGGGGAAGACGTTGAGTGCCACGATCGGCGACACTCCGAAGGTGCGGACGATCTCGATGTGCTTGCGCAGGTTGTCGGCACCGGCGAGTACGTCTTCGGGGCTGTCGGCAAGCATGTCGGGGGGTAGTGGTTTCCCGGCGACGACCTTGTAGCGTCCCGAGTGTGCCTTGAGGGCGCGAACCGTCACCACCAGGACGGCGGCGTCGGGGTGCAGGCCAGAGGTGCGGCACTTGATGTTGAAGAACCGTTCGGCTCCCATGTCGGCACCGAATCCGGCCTCGGTGAGCAGGAAGTCACCGCACCTGCTGCCCACCTGGTCGGCGATGACCGAGGAGTTTCCGGTGGCGATGTTGCCGAATGGTCCGGCGTGGACGAGCACCGGGGTGTTCTCGGTGGTCTGCAGCAGATTGGGTTTGATGGCGTCCTTCATGATGACGGTCATGGCACCTGCCGCATGGAGGTCCTCGGCACTCACCGGCTCACCGCTGCGGGTGTAGGCGACGACGATGCGCCCCAGCCGGGCTCGTAGGTCGGCCAGCGAGGTGGCCAGGGACAGGATGACGCCAACCTCGCTGGCTGCGGTGATGTCGAATCCGGTCTGCCGGGGCACACCGTCGATCCTGGATCCCAGACCGACGATGGTGTTGCGCAGGGCCCGGTCGTTGACGTCGACCACGCGACGCCACGAGATGGAGTGCGGTTCGATGTCGAGGGCGTTGCCCTGGTGCAGGTGATTGTCGATCATTGCCGCCAGGAGGTTGTGGGCGGCGGTGATGGCGTGGAAGTCGCCTGTGAGGTGCAGGTTGAGCTTCTCCATGGGGAGCACCTGGGAGTATCCGGCCCCGGCAGCGCCGCCCTTGATGCCGAAGGTCGGCCCCATCGAGGGTTGACGCAGGGCGAGCATCGTCTTCCGACCGATCTTCTCGAGTCCCTGGGCCAGTCCGACTGCCGTCGTCGTCTTGCCCTCCCCCAGTGGGGTGGGGGTCACGGCGGTGACGACGACGTACTTGGCACGGGGGCGTCCCTCGTGGGCCTGCTCGATGTCCAGGGACACCTTGGCGACGTCGCGGCCGTAATGCTCGAGGTAGCTCTCCGGGATCGAGGCCCGGTTCGCAACGTGCTCAATGGGCTCGAGGCGAGCCTCCCGGGCGATCTGCAGATCCGACTTCATTGCCATGTCCTCCATATCGTCGTTGCCTGGTCGTCGCCTGTCGGCGCGGTACTGGTGACCCTACTGCCCAATATCGTAGGTGGATCCGACACGGGGCGACGTCATCCCCCCGGCTTGCACCATCCGATTCTGAATGTGGATCACGTACCGCCGCATGTGTTGGCAGCAGACCTCATCCTGCTGCACCGTATCCTGCCGTACCGTGGCGGTTCGGTGACACAACACGGCGCGTCACTCCGTTGCTCCGGCTGCTCGACCAGCGTCGTCACGTCATGGGATCCGCGCACATCCAGACGTCGGAACGTCTGCCCGGCGGAGCTCATGTCGCGCAGTGCCATGATCGGATTTCCTGCTCGCGACTTCTTGGTCTTCCGGCGGAGGCACCAGGAGGCCCGCAGCCATGGGTTCTCGGCAGCCTCGTGACACCCTCGTGGTCGCACATCCCATACTTTTCTGGCACGCGTAGGATCGTCTCAGCCGACATGTGTCGACGAAGGAGAGTTCGTGTTCTGGCAGAACCTCAAGTGCCTGTGGCGTCACCCCAGGTTCCGCAGGATCCTTGGGGTACGCATCTTCACCCAGGCTGCGGACGGCACCCTACAGGTGGGCATGGCCTCCTACGTCCTGTTGTCGCCGGAGCAGCAGCCGGACGCGTGGTCCATTGCCATGGTGCTTGCCATCACGCTGCTGCCCTTCTGTCTGCTCGGCCCATTCGTCTCCTTGGTGCTGGATCGATGGTCACGGCAACGCATCCTCGTGGGAACGGACGGTCTGCGTTGCCTCATCGCCCTGATGCTGGGCGTACTGGTGTGGAACGGCGCACGCGACAAGGCCTCCCACATCGCCCTGCTCATCCTGCTGCTGGTGGCGATGAGCATGAACCGTTTCCTGCTCACGGCACTCACTGCCGGGCTGGAACACACCATTGACAAGCGCGAATATCTGACGGCCTCGTCGATCATGCCGATCATCGGGCCGCTGGGGCTCATGCTGGGTGCCGTCATCGCGACTGCCGTGCGCCTGATCGCCGGCCGACACATGCCGGTGCATCATGCCGACACCATCATCTTCGTCATCTCGGCGACGCTCTTCGCATTCTCGGTGGGTCTGGGCATGCGATTCGACCGTTGGGAGCTCGGACCGACCCGCATCGATCGCAGCGAGCGTGCCTCCGACGTGTTGCGCTCGGCCCTGGAGGGGTTCCGTCACTGCGCCAAGCTGCCCACGGTACGTACTGGGTTGACGTTCATCGGCGTCCAGCGGGTGCTGTTCGGGGTGTACTCGGTGGCAATGATCCTCGGTTACCGCAATCTGCTGCACGCCCAGACCGACATCAACGGGGCGATGGGCGACATGATGGTGTGGGGTGTCGTCATGGGAACGGGGATCGTGCTGTCGGCGGCATTCATGCCCCCCTTGGTGCATGGCATCGGTATGCGGCGGGCCCTGACCAGTCTCATGGTCGCCACCGCCGTGGTGCAGGTGTTCCCCGGGGCGATCATCAATCGATTCGCCCTGCTCATTGCGTCGTTCTTCATCGGTGTGTTCGCCCAGTCGGTCAAGGCGGGCACCGACACCATCTGTCAGGCCCACGTCGCCGACGCCTTCAAGGGGCGTGTCTTCATCGTCTACGACATGGTCTACAACGCAGCCTTCGTCGGCGGATCCGCGCTGGCTGCAGCTCTCGTCCCCGATGAGGGCATGTCCACCCCGCACCTCCTGGGTCTGGGTGGGGCGTACCTGCTGCTGGGGATCGGTTTCCTGCTGCGCACCCATCGGTACGGCGATACGGAGTTCAATCGGGGCACTGCCCTGGGCGGGGAACCACTGGCCATCCAGGAGACCCTGCACGTGGAGGACTGACCTTCACGGGAGGACTGGCAATGCCCGACGTCGTGCTGACTCCACGACGTCGTGCCGAACGCCTCCAGCTGCGGGACCGACCCCGACGTGGCATTGGCTCACCGCCTCACACCACTCGGGTACGTGGTCGTCCCTCCATCACCTCCTGGAGCACGGTGACGGTCTCGTCCGACAGGTCGACGCCGATGCGACGCGCCTGGCGCGCCAACAGGTACACCAGACGTTCCGTCTCACAACGATCATCGGCCAGGTGAGCGATACGGATCTGTGTGGTGAGCAGCACCTCATCCTGGGGGCACGCACTCAACGCTCGATTCACGGCGCGTCGGGCTCCGTCGAGATCACCTTCGGCCATCCGACGCCGAGCCAGCTCGGCCCCGATGTCGCGGATGGTCTGCACCATCTCCAGCCGCCATTCCTCAGCCCACAACCACTGCCCAGGGGCGGCATCGGCAAGTGGTGCACCGCGCACCAGGTCCAGGGCTCCGGCAAGTGCCGCATCGGTGGCACGGGCCACTCCAGCGGTGATGAGGACCTCGAGATGCTCCCAGTCGGTGGTGATCTCGTCACAGAGCCGCAGACGCCCGTCATAGGCGTCAGCCAGATAGGGCTCGCCAGAGTCGTCATTGCCCAACCATCGTCGCAGTCGGGACAGATTGGATCGTCGGGTGGTTTCGGCAACCAGCAAACTGTCGGACATCTGGGTGGAGCGGGCCCCGGGATGGGCCAGGATCCACGCCGCGTACTCCAAGCACTGGCGTCTGGCCTTGCTGGGGGCCTGGCCACGGGCACCGACCAGGTCGACCGGGCCCAACAGCCGTAGCACAGGGCTGGGCCCGGCACTGGATGATGGATTGGTCGTCATCGTGTCCTCCAGAAGTACCTTGCCAGTGATGGGTTCAGGTCGTCGTGTCCGTGCCGGCTCTCGGTCTGGTGGCTCGTCCACGCCGTGAGAAGGTTGGAGAAGAGCGGTCCGAGGCGGGTCCCCGCCGGTTTCACCCTTGCCAAGGACCTCGCCTGAACTGTCCGGGGTGAGTTCATCCGGTCCGGGAGACCCTTGAGGAGACCCGTATGCCGTCCTGTCGTCCCACCACGGGGCTGGCTCATCTGCCTGTTGACCAGTGAGCTCGACCAGGTCGACTATGGCCCGTCTCATGGGACGATCGACGCCCTGCACCTCGAAGGTGGTTCGTCCCATCTGCCCGACGAGCTGGCTGGCACTTGGTCGGGTTCGTTCCGCAGCACCCGGACGTTCCCGTCCAGCTCGTTCCGCGACGTGAATGACCAGTCCACCGGATGCCGATCCGAGGTGGACGAGCACCATGCCAGCAGCCCGGACCGCCGCAACGTCGTCAACGTCAATCGGCTCGTCGGCAAGGATGACGCGCATCACCTCAGGTGCTGCCATGTCATGCGAGTGGGGGTGGGGCCGCGAGGCCCACCACGGCAACGCCCGGCTCACCTCGTCGATGGTCATCGGCTGGACGTCCTCGATCCCGGTCTGGGCGAGCCAGCGCAATGACTCCCCCACCACGATCACGTCGACCCCGCTGCTCCACCTCGAAGCCACCAGGCACAGGCCGATCGCCGCCACCAGACTCTGGCAGGGCCTATCGGGGCCTTCGACCGTCACCAGACCCGGGGAATCGGCAAGGTCCATGAGCATCGGGGTACCGTCGAGTCGCTGGCCAAGCACGACGGTCGTTGCCGTGAGTTCATCACCCGTCTGTCCGGACAGCTGACCTGGCAGTGCCCCATTGGAGGAACACGATGCCTCCACACTGGAGACCTCGTGCTCCGCCATGTCATCGTGCTGGAACGCCTCGGTACCGGGATCATCATCGACATTGCCGTCCCGTACGTCGCTCGCATGTTCCGGCTCCGTGGTGTCGTCAGGCTCCTCGAGTCCCTCGGTCATGGAGCGGATCAGTTCGCTGGCCGCCGTGGTACGGGCATGCCACGGCGCATCCGGGGTATCGGTGACCTCACTGGTTGGGTCGATGGACATGCTGATCTGATCCTCGGGCACGATGACCGGGCCTCTCGCCTCGGCCGACGCCCAGCTGTCTGCAGCCGTCTCGCCCGTGGTCCCAGCCCCATCAGACCCAACGGCTCCGGCTGCGTCCAGGAGCTGCTTGGTCCGTTGCCGTTCCTCGGGCACGGCCGGAATCCTCCTACCCACCTTGCGACTGAAGAGCTGCTGCCGACGTCTGCTCACCAGTGCCCCCGAGATGCCACCAGCCAGGAACAGGCTCATCCCGGACAGGGCTCGCACGAGCAGCTCGGAATCCGCCCCAGTACCATCGCCGTCCCGGGGCAACCCACCGGTGGGGTCCGACCCCACAGCACGTGACGCAGCTGTAGCGGGCGTATCGCCACTCACCCCTGCGGTGGGTCGAGGTGATGACCCGACCTCTGCAGCAGACGATGCCGTGGCTCCCTGGGCACCCGCAGAACCGGTCTGTGAAGGCACACCTGGCGCCAGCGGTATCCGTGTCCCGGCATCAGTCGACGACGTCTCCCTGTCAGCAGAGGTTCCACCGACACCCCCCGGGGTCGGAACCAGTGGTGTGGGGGCCCGCGTGCCGGGTGCCGTGGTGGCGGAATCCATCTCGTCACGGGGTCCGTGGGAGGCTTCTGGCCGTGCCGGACGGGCAGATTCAGCTCCTTCGGAAGCAGTCGTGCGGCTGACAGCCGACTCGTGCGTCCTACCACCATCGTGCCGTGCCGTTCGGTGTGCCGTACCGGCATCCTGCCCGGACGCATGTTCCTGCGAGGTGCACGGCACCGTGAGCTGCCATCCCACATCGATGACGTCGGGATCGGTGACGAGATCACGATTGAGCTGCCAGATCTGTGGCCAGGCATCGGCATCTCCCAAATGTTCCCGGGCAAGCTTGCTCAAGGTGTCGCCCCGGTGCACCACCACCTTCGTCGTCGAGGGATGGGAGGGGGACGAGTCGGATGACAGCGCAGCTGCCGAGTCGGTGCTCGGGGAGGCAGCCTCCGCAGTGGCGCCACCGGTCGCCGCAGAGTCGGTACCGGAGAGGTCTCCTGCCCCGTGTGCAGGATCAACGGTCGTACCGGTGTTCGGAAGATTCCATGTGGCAGCAGCGGGAGCGGACGTGGTGGAGATGGAATCTGAGAATGTGGTGCCCGCGTCGAGAGTGTCGGCTCCCGGTGCGGCTGGGTCGTACGTACCGAGACCGTGCATGCCGGCGCGCGGCAGCTTGATCTGGTCACCCACCGGCAGATGCTGCACATCCATCCCCGAGTTGGCCCTGGCGATCTGGTGCCAGGCAGTCCCCTCGCCGTAGACACGCTCCGCGAGACTCCACAGGTCGTCCGTGGCACTGATTCGATACATGTCGTAACCGGGTTCTGCAGTCATCTTCCGGGCAGGCCCCGACGCCCGTGCGGAGTCGGGTTCCGTGAACTCCATCGGCCGGTTCTGGGATCCCCGCAGCTTGCGGCTGACGCTCGCACCCGTCCCAGATAGTCCCGGGACGCCTTCCTGCACCGTCGTGTCGTCTCGCGTCTGCTGAGCGATGCCGACCGTTGCGACAGTGATGTTCTGCTGTGTGGGGCAGTTGCCGCGTGCCGCCGGCGCGAGGATGGCGAGGCTTGCCACCAGAAGTCCCGCAGCCAACCCCTGGACCAGGGAGAGCCCGGGCAGGGTGACATGCACGCGACTGTGAGTCGCCAGGGCGACTGCCTCGATGACGACACTCAGGGTGAAGACGAACCATGCCGCCCACCCAGTGATGGTCACCAGCCCCAGGACGATGGTGCCGTCATCAGGACTCATGAGTGCCGAGGGGCTCAGCCGCGCCAACCCGTCCAGACGTCCCCAGGCCAGCAGGGCCGTGGGGCTTCCGATGACGAGAGCAGCGAGCAGAAGGGTTGAGCCCACCGATGTGATGAGACGTTTCATGGTGTGCGCTCCCGGTGACTGTCGACGGGAGCCTGTGCGCTCCCATCGACGTGGATGGATCCGGGTAGTGGCAGCCCAAGATCCGACAAGGACACGGTGCAGCTCACCGAGGCACTGACGCTGCCACGAGTGCCGACCCGTCTGGAGAAGGTGTCTGCGGCAATGTGCAGTGACGCTCCCCGGCATCGTGTTCCGGCCAGTTCGGCGGATCCAGCCTCAGTTCCCGCAGTGACAGCCTGGCCGGATGAATGGGCCATGGCCGCCGTCCGTGCCGCGGACTGGGAGGCTGACTGCACGTCGGCTCGAGCCTGCCAGACTCGCCAGGAAGCGGTCGCCGCGGACACGATGAGAATGACCAGCGGCAGCAGAAGCACAGCCTCCACCGAGACCGCGCCACGCTGCCGGTGACGTGGTCCTCGACTCCCCGGGACACGAAGGTGTTGCCACGAGCCGGTCATCATTCGAGTGCTCACCCCGGTTGCACTTTGCTGAGACGTTCCGATGCGAATCATGTTCCCTCCTTGGGAGCCACGGCATGGGCACGCACGGTGGTGAACCGCCCCGCCGGGAAGAACCTCGCAGCCTGCACGTCGACGTCGACTCGGACGATTCGTGCGTGACGGTCGGTGTGCACGTGCAGCTGGGACACCCCCGATCCGGCGCAGACCTGGCTGGCAGCCCGGGGCGCATCGGAGGGAGTCGAACCCAACATGGCATCGGCATGTACAGCGGCTCGAGCAGCCTCGATGGCCACCGATCTGGCCTGGAGGACCAGAACTGTCTGGATGGCAGCGGCAATCGCCATCATCACCACCGGCCACACCAGGGCCCACTGCACCGATTCCGACAAACCCCGCTCGTCGCGCCTGGTGACCCGGGTTTCCCGTACCGGTCGTGCCCGGAACAGGTGTGCTCGGGAAAGACCCGTCCACAGCGAATTCATTCGGGACGTGCCCACCCAGGCACGAGCCGACGTGGCCCAGGTCACCAAGAGCGGATTCACTTGGGCAGGTGCTTCGACACGTAACCAGTGATGACCGAGACGACGATGGTGGCGATCGCCACGGCTCCGAGCAGCAGGACGGCGTTCTCGGTTGACTGGCTCAGGCCCCGTTCGTCTCGTGATGATGGCTGACCGGTGAGGACGGGCAGTGCGGAACCGAGCAGGATGTGAATCTGTTTCATGATGTCTCCTCATGGGTGTGGTGATGGTTGGATTCCTGTGAACCTCGCCCGGATTGACGAGGGGTATCGGGGTGGCCGGAGGGGCGGTGAAACTTCTCATGTGCCCACTCCGGCCAGGGTGAGCATCGCGGGGGTGAGCAGCACCAGCCCGAAAACCAGGACTGGCACCACCATCCACACCGTCATGGACTCGCTGACTCGCTGGGCCGCGACCTTCTCACGAGTGAGGTGGGCGTCACGCATGTCGGCGACCCGGGCCCGCAGCACCTGTGCCAAGGAGGCGCCCTGGTCATCCAGACGTAACACCTCGGTGAGTTCGGCAAGTTGCGGCAGGTCAAGCTCTCCAGCGAGCGCCTCCAGCCCGGACCAGGGAGGTTTCTGCTCCAGTCGGGAGCGCTCCAGACTCGAGCGAATACGCACCAGAACCGAGTGGTCGCTGATGCCACCGGCTATCCACAACGACTTGGTCGACGACTGGTTGGCGAGCCGTGCCAGAGTGACGAGATCGACGAAGGTGAGGATTGCCTCGACGGCGTCCTGCTGCACCTGCACGCGAGCCGAGCGCAGCCGCAGCAGCGGGACGAACCAGCCGGTGACGCCGGCGACGAGGCTGGCGAGGACGGGGATCGTCCACGTCCCCATGCCCAGACTGGGGAGAACCTGCACCAGGACCGGGATCAGCACCCCGCCACCGGCCCACACGCACCGTTCGACGGTGAAATCGTTCAGCGATCGGCCTTGCAGAGCCAAGGTACGGTGCACATTCCTCGGCACCGCTGCAACACGTTGTCCAGCCAACCACGACATCCACCTGTCGAGGGGACCGGTGTGGCTGGGAGCCGTGGGCTGGTTGGCCTCTGCTGCCCCGGGATTCACGACGGCGTCCACGGCATCGCCGAGCTTGAGTGGGACTCGGCGTGTCCCGGCAAGGATGAGTACTGGAGCAAGCAGCACCACGGATCCACACAGGATCAAGATGGTCATGGGCTCAGACATCGCGTGCCTCCCAACCCCCAGTGGCTCCACCCAGTGCGGGAACCTCGAGTTCCGGATGGCCAACCCCGCGAACCGGCGGAAGCAATGTCTGCGAGGCCGTCGTCCCCTCCGAACGACGGGCGTGTGAGGAGACGAGGATCCGTTCACGAGCTCTCGGCCTGCTGCGACGATGCAGCACCCACAACGACCCCAGATAGGCGAGTACGTACACCCCGAGCAGTATCTGGCCGAGTGAACTGGAGTAGGGACGGAAGAACCTCTGCCCCATGCATCCGGCGAGGACGAGCATGATGCCGATGATCGTGCTCACCTGACGCACGACGATGCGAGGTTTGGCTCGCTCGGTGGCAATCTCGCGATGGGCTCGAAGCCTTTGCTGCATGGATTCCGCCAAACACACCAGAGTCGTCGTTGCCCCCGTCCCGCCCAGCTCTGCTGCCAGGATGAGGGCCGCCACGATCTGGTCCGCATCCGGACTGTCGAGGTCGTCGGCAAAGGCCTGGAACGTGTCTCGGGCGCTCCACCGCGAGTCCAACCGATTGACCAAGGCCTCCAGGGGATCGTGCAGCACCTCCGGCGCCTGATGCCGGGTGGTGCGGATGGCGTCCAGGACGGACTTGCCGGTGGACGCGGAGCCACTGAGCAGACGCACCCACCGTTCCAACCCAGCGAGCAGCTGCAGGTCGCGATCGGTTTCGTCGGCCAGGAGTTCGGGAAGGGCGACGACGAGGATCGGTACGCCTGCCACGAGGACGACCCACCCGGTCAGCAGCGCCATCGCTGTCCCCAGGACCAGTCCTACGATGAAGCGCCAACGAAGCCGTCGCGGGATGTGGACCAGTCGTTTTTCCACCGTTGTCCACAACCCTGTGGACAACTTTGTGGATTGTGTGTGGACCGGGCGCAGTCCCCACACGAGCAACGCTCCCCCTCCGGCGACCATGACACCCAGCAGAGCCGCAATGACCCCGTTCACAGCATTCCTCCCACTCGCGGGTCGAACTGAACCAGCTCGTCAAGCAGCTCGGGTTCGGGGTGGAACACCACCGGACTGGTGCCGGTGGCAGCGCGATACACCAGGTGTGTGACGGGCCTGCCGGACTCCATCGCACCGGTGAGCTGACGAATCTCCGAGACCACCCTTCGGCGGATCCCGCCCCGCCAGGTGTCGTCAACGAGGACGACGTGGATGAGGAAGGTGATGTTGTGGGCAATCTGACGAAATGCCTCCTCGGTGGTGAGCACCCCACCCTGGGCGACCCGGGCGGCCAGCCGATCCATCGTCGACGACGCCGAGTGGGAGTGGGTGGTGCTCATCGTCCCGGCGCCGGCCTGCATGGCCTCGAACATGGCTCCAGCCTCGCAGCCACGCACCTCACCGACGATGATCCGTGACAAGTTCTGTCGCAGTGCCTCGGGAATGAGGTCGGCAACACTGAACTCGCCCACCCGTCGTCCGTCCACCGTCTCACCCATGCCGACGGTGGCTTGCAGAGCAACCATGTTGCGTCCGGGCTGGAGATGGGTGAGCAATTCGTAGTCGGTCTCCAGGGTGCCGAACCGTTCGGTACGGGGAATGGCATCGATGAGCGCGCGCAGCAGGGTCGTCTTCCCAGCCCCCTGGTCACCGGAGATGACGATCGACTTGCGTGCGAGTACGGCAGCTCGCAACAGTCGGGCGACGGTGTGCGGCATCATTCCGGTGTCGGCCAGCTCGTCCAAGGTGACGTCGGTGAGGGTGTGGTGCCGGATGACCACCGAGGGTCGGTGAGCCAGTCCGAATCCAATGGCATGAAGTCGGTAGCGATCACCCAGGGCCACCGTCATCGTCGGGTGGGCGTCGTCGAAGGGACGTGGCGGTGCAGCCGACTCACCCAGGAATCGGATCGCCTCCACGAGTTCCTCGTCGCTGTCGGCCACTGGCGGGTGCTTCTCACGGTGTCCGTCTCCGTACTGGACGTGCACCGGTTCGCATCCGCTGATCTCGATGTTCTCGGCCTCGGCGATGTCGAAGAGGGGCTGCAGTCGCCCGTAACCGAAAATCGCGTCGGTGAGGGCGTTGACATGGGCCAGCTCCTCGGTGGTCGTCCACAGCGCCTTCCCGTCGACGGCCAACCGGTCGGCGTAGGAGTGGACGACGCTGCGGATGATGGCGCCGCCCAGCATTCGGGAGTCCTCCTCGGAGAGTTCGAGGCCAGTGCGTTGACGATGGTCGTTGCGGGCCGAGGTGATGCGTCGGGAGGCTTCTCGACGCAGTTTGACGACCACCGCCCAGTCGACTCCCGGTGTGGTGAATGTTGTGGACACCGACGTGTCGGGCGTCGTCGCAGGTGGAGTGCATGGGTCCGTGACAGGCGGATTCATCTGCTGTGCTGGGGCCACCGTGTCGATGAGCCCGGCCAGATCGGCGGCGTCTGTGGGTCCTCGCATCAGCAGACCTCCAGCTCGCCATGTCGATGGACCATGCTGGGTTGTTGAATGGCAACGGAGTGTGGCGCAGGTCCTGCCGTGGCTCGGTGTTGTCGCGCCTGCTCGGCGAGGATGTGTGCCACGCGGGAGAGGCTCGTCGCCAAGCTGCTGCGTCGCCACCGTCGCGGTGACGTTGCATCCAGCAGGCACGCCGCAGTTCGAGGATCGTCGGCGAGGGTGGCGAGCACCGGCAGATGGAACTGTTTGGTGATCTCCCGTGGCCCATAGGGTTGTCCCGGTCCGATGACCAGCAGTCCGCGACGCGCCGTACCTTCGGCATTGATCTCGCCGATGAGCTCGCCGTGCAGGGCCAGCGGCACCAAGGAACGCAACTGGCTACGGGTGACGACGGCCACGACGGATGCTGCCGCCATGAGACTCTGCGGCGGACGGGCCGTCCCCGTCCGCCCCACGTCGACGATGACATCGATCTCGGCCTGGTCGAGGTCTCGCAACGCATCGACGATGGAGGGCCACATCGTCTCCATGAGCTGAGCTTGCCCCAGATGTGAGTAGCCGGGCAGGAAGTTGGTTCGCGGGCCCTCCCCACCATCTGGCTTGGGCAGGGCAATGACGTGTTGCCACAACACGGAAGCCATGTCGGCACCGCTACGCTGCACGGCAGCCATGCGCGACAGTCCGGAACCCACGGCGACCTGCCCGCCCAAGTATCCCGACTCGACCGCGCGACACGGATGTGGATCGGCATCGACGAGCAGACATTCCCGGGGCCATTGCAGGGCAAGCCCGAGAGCCGTCGTCGTCACGCCGGGTGAGGCACCCACACTGGTCAGGACGATGATCGCCATCACTGCTCCTCGATGATGAGAGCCACACGTGACCGGGCGGAAAGATCTGCCAATCGGGCGGCGCTCTCCGAGGGCACGGCGAGGTCCACGAGAACGTCGTTGCTGGCCTCCAGCGACCTGGGCTCGACGGTGACGACTCCGGGCACCGAGGTGGGACGGTCACCGACCGGCTGCTCCTCACTGACCTCGATGGCCCTCACCTTGGTCCCGGCCGGCATGGGCTCGATCGGTACGTGACCAGGTGCCAGGGTGAGCCCGACGTGCGAGGTTCCCCGTTGCACCTGCGCCTCACCCACCGAATCCGCTGAGACCAGACTTCCGGCTGGAAGGTCCACCACGGCGTGCTGGCCGACGAGTCGGTCACGGGCATCGGCGGGAAGCCTCTTGACCTGCTCCCCCACGGACGTCTGCGTCACACCGACGTCATTGGCCGTGACGAGCTTGCCCCGCGGCACCGAGTGGGTCATGACGAGCACGGACTCCGTGTTGCTGGCCTGATGCCATGCCCAGGCTCCACCCAGTCCGCCAAGACACATGCACAGCACTCCCACGGCGATGAGCACCGGGGAACGCCTGCCTCGACCATGCCTGGGCCCAGCGGTGGGGGTGCCAGGAGTGCTCGGAGGTGTGTCGGCGGGACGTGGGTCACGTGTCATGCGCACGTCGGCAGGTGACACGGACCGATTCGCAGCCGACTGGACGGCGGGATCATCGGCTGTGGTGCGTCGGTGTGGTCGGGTGAGAACAGGCATGCTGTGAGACTAGGAAAGCCGTTCGCCCCTGCCCAGAACCATTTTCACATCTGTGGAAAAGTTTTTGAGCTGTGAGAACCCTCACAGTGATCTCACGCGTTTTCCACTGACCCCTGCCACTTGTCCACACCCCTGTGGACATCTCCTGTGGACAATTCAGGGCAGCTGAACATCACCGGAGACTGTCCACCCCAGACCGGGATCAGGCGCCCCGGACTCGTCGACCACGGTGACCTTGCCCTTGACCTGCAGCTTTTCGGCAGGTTCGAAGGGCACCAGGTGCCCCATCATGAAGGACTCCCCCGGTGCGAGCACATAGGGTGCTGGACCGGGATGCCGTGTGAACGGGACGGCTGGGCACCCCAGCTTCTCCTCAAGTTTCTGGTCCCGCATGGCGAGCAGGTCCTGCGCCCAGCTCCAGTCGGGGTACCGGGTCGACAAGGTCACCGTTCCCAAGCCCAGACGGATGGGATCATCCGAGACGTTCGTGACGACGTAACGCAGCCCCACCAACGTGTCACCCTTCCTGATGATCGGCTCCGAGGTGCGCGGATCGACCATCACCGAGGCCCGCGGAGAGGTTGCCATCCCCGCCTGGAAGACGTCGATCCTCACTCGGGAGTCACCGAAAGCGCCCAACCAGGTCCCAGAGGTTCTCACCGGGACGGCCCATCGGGCGTTTCGCACACTGCTGAGTGGGGTTGGAGACGAACTGGTGCTGGGGGGAGGAGACGCAGGTGACTGGTCGTGACCACAACCGCCGAGCAGCATGGCAGGGCAAAGGACCGCTGCGAGCAGGACGGCCGTGGTGCGTCCGCAACGTCCCGTATCCATTGTCTTCTCCCGTGTGGTGACCCCTTGACTCAGGCAAATGTACCTTTCCCCGGACCCACCAATCTCCATGAGCCCATGCTGGGGCCGTTTCCCAGCGCGCAGTACTGCTCCGATCAGCACGGAAGGTACCCGTCACGGGGCATCCGCTTCCTTGCCAGGGGATATCAAAAATTCATCTTCCCAGTAGAGAATTCTCGTCAGAGTCTGTCATGAATCTCTGCCAGAGTTGAGATCACCGTGTCATTGTCGCGGGGAGTCCCCAGACTCACTCGGATCCCCTCGCCATCCCACCACCGAGTCATGATGGCTGAGTCACGCAACTTTTCGGCCACTCGTGCAGTGTCACCGCCCGTGTCGAGCCAGATGAAATTCGCCTGGGACGCTGCAACTCGCCACCCCTGATGGTCAAGCTCCCGACCTACTCGGCCTCGCTCGCGGGTGGTGAGGTCCACTCGAGCTGCGAGCTCGTCCTCTGCGAGCATGGAGGCCATGGCGGCTCGTCCAGCAAGATTCGTCACCGTGAACGGCAGACTGAACTGCCGAACCGTGTGAGCCACCTCCGCAGAGCTCACCGAGAAGCCGATGCGCAGACCGGCGAGGCCATAGGCCTTGGAGAAGGTGTGCAGACAGATGACGTTGGGATGCTCGGCGAGCAGGTCGAGACCACGCACGGCATCGGTGTCCTGGTTGAAGTGGGTGTAGGCCTCATCGAGGACGACGTGGACGTCACTGGGGATCCGTGCAAGGAAGTCGACGACCTCATCGGTGTGCAGGACGGTGCCAGTGGGATTGTTGGGGCTGCACAGCATAACCATGTGTGTACGCTCGGTAACTGCCGCTGCCATGGCAGGAAGGTCATGGGTGAGCTGAGCGGTGAGCGGAACGGGAACGGCCGTGGCACGTGCTCGCTCGACGACAGAGGGGAATGCCTCGAAAGATCGCCACGGCAGGACGACCTCCGCACCGGGGTCCACGAGCACGCTGACCAGATTGGCCAGCACGTCGACGGACCCAGCACCCACACAGATCTGGTCGGCATCCACCCCGCAACGTACGGCGATGGCGGTACGCAGATCGAGCGTGGACACACTGGGGTACCGGTTGATTCCCGCAAGCTCCTGACTGATGACCGTCGTCACCGACGGCAGCGGCGGGTACGGACTCTCATTGTTGGCAACCTCGATGATCCTGTCGCGACCATGAGGGTCGGCCGACACCGAACCGTAGTGCGGAGTGCTCTGACGTGACATGTCCTGATGCGAGTTGATCATGAGGTCCCCTTTCCCACCGTCTCACCGAACTGTGGCACATTGGGAAGTGAGTGATCGGTGCGTCCGCCGGCTGGACGGCACACCTGGTCGGCAGAGGTGAGCGTTGGAGACGGACCGTGGGACGACAACGGCCAATGGCATCTGCGGAGCCAGAAAGTCCTAGTTGTCGCACCCGGAACAGAGCGAATCACCGTCGGCTCCAGCGGCGTGTTCTTCACATCGCTGACGATCTTTCGATATGAGATCGGCGGACCGATTCTTGAAATTTTGGATCAATCGTGCTTGCATAAATTCAACGCCACGGGCATTACGCCGAGGCAGCACAGTGAGCTTCACGCAGCTGCCGACGTGTGATGCGCATCGTTGGTCATGGTTATGTCAATGGAAGGACGAGATGGTGAACACGCACCGTGTCTGGAGCCTTCGTGCCGGTCGACCCGTCATGATCTCCACCATGATGTGTTCCATCTGTCAGTGTTGCTGTTGATCCACGCTGATCCCCGCATCCACTTCTGAGCACGTGCTCACAGCACGATCCGCTCAGGGCTCACGCATTCGTTGAGCCCAACGTCCCCATCCCCTCTCCGGCACCACCACACATCATCTCGGATGCCGCCGGAATGCTCGAATGGAACACACCATGATCCTCACCGGTCTTGCCGTCGGAGTTGCCTTCGGCTTCATCCTCCAGCGTGGACGTTTCTGCGTCACCAATGCCTTCCGCAACGTATGGGTTGCCCGCAGTGGCACATGGATCACGGCTTGCCTGCTCGTGATCGCTGTCCAGGCAATCGGCGTCACCGCCCTCACCCAGCTCGACCTCATCCACCTGTCATGGGGTCCGCTGCCGTGGCTCGGGGTGATCGTCGGAGGTCTGCTCTTCGGAGTTTCGATCGTGCTCGCCGGTGGCTGCGCGACCGGAACATGGTTCCGCAGTGGTGAAGGACTCGTCGGATCATGGATCGCCCTGATCTTCTACGCGATCGGTGCCGCCGCCATGAAACATGGCTCCCTGTCAGGGGTCAATGCCTCGGTGCGCTCCTTCACGGTTCCGGTGACGACCATCCCGGCGCTGGGAATCTCTGCCTGGATTCCCACCGTCGTCCTGGCCCTTGTCGTCGGTGTCCTGGTGTGGCGTCAGCTGCGCAAGCCGGCCCGAAAGGTCGCCACCCTTCCACCGGAGAGGACGGGGCTCGCGCACTGGCTCTTCGAGGCACCGTGGCAACCGTTCCTCACCGCAACACTCATCTCTGTCATAGCGATCATCACCTACCCGCTGAGCGAGGCAACCGGCCGGCACGCTGGCCTGGGAATCACCACCCCAACAGGAAATCTTCTCGAATGGACCGTGACCGGTGACACCTCGTACATCGACTGGGGAGTACTCCTGGTCATCGGAATACTCGTCGGATCCTTCATTGCCGCGGCGGCATCCGGAGAGTTCCGCGTCCGGGTTCCCGACTCGACCCAGGTCGTCAAATCAGTTGTCGGCGGCTTGGGAATGGGAGTGGGAGCCAGCTGGGCCGGCGGCTGCACCATCGGCAATGCC
Organism: Cutibacterium granulosum; assembly: GCF_900186975.1. Lineage (NCBI taxonomy): Bacteria > Bacillati > Actinomycetota > Actinomycetes > Propionibacteriales > Propionibacteriaceae > Cutibacterium > Cutibacterium granulosum. The sequence continues at coordinate 510,995 of NZ_LT906441.1, read as the reverse complement.
ATGGTCGAGACTGCCCAGTTCAGCTTCCAGGGATGGATTTCCTTCCTCTTCATGTTCCTGGGTGTGGGCCTGGGCACGAAGGTTTTCATGCTTGACGCCACCCACCGCGCTCCCGCCGCCGCGGAGCTGCGAACCGCCGTCGTCACCGAAGGAGGGTCATGACCACACATGTTCTGGAAACCGGTGGGCAGGTGTGCCCGTTCCCACTGATCGAAGCCCAGAAAGCCATGGCTGAGCTGCCGGTCGGAGATCGTCTGAGGATCAACTTCGACTGCACTCAGGCAACCGAATCCATCCCCGAGTGGGCCGCACAGGCCGGTTACCCGGTCACCAGTTTCCGAAAGGTGGGAAGCGCAGACTGGACCATAACCGTCGAAAAGGCATGACGAACAGCACACAACGATTCATCACCATTTCTCGACCCGACACAGTTGGCCGACCAACACCCCTCGAAAGGAAAACATCATGACGAAGATCGCAGGTGACGTCACCGAGCTCATCGGCAACACCCCGCTCGTGAAGATCAACAAGCTGTTCCCGGACTCCAAGGCCACCATCCTGGCCAAGCTGGAGTTCTACAGTCCTGCTTCCAGCGTCAAGGATCGTATTGCCAAGTCCATCATCGACGCCGCGGAAGCCTCCGGTGACCTCAAGCCCGGCGGCACCATCGTCGAGGCGACCTCCGGGAACACCGGAGTCGGGCTGGCCCTCGTCGGAGCAGCCCGCGGGTACAAGGTCATCATCACCATGCCCGAGACGATGTCCAAGGAGCGCCGCGCCATCATCCGTCTGCTGGGCGCCGAGCTCGTGCTCACTCCGGGCGCCGACGGTGTTCCGGGAGCCAATGCCAAGGCTGCCGAGATCGTCAAGGACACCCCGGGTGCCATTCTCGCCAGTCAGTTCGACAACCCGGCCAACCCGGCGATCCATCACGACCGCACCGGTGAGGAGATCTGGGACGACACCGAGGGCGCGGTTGACGCCATCGTCGCCGGCATCGGCACTGGCGGCACCATCTCGGGTGCTGGCAAGTACCTCAAGGAGAAGAACGCCGAGGTCAAGGTGTTCGGGGCCGAGCCTGCCGAGTCCCCGGTCATCACCAAGGGTGAGAAGGCCCCCCACAAGATCCAGGGATGGGGACCGGGCTTCGTGCCGGACAACCTCGACAAGTCCGTCGTCGACGAGATTCTGCTGGTGAGCGGGGAGGACGCCATCAGCTTTGCCCGTCGTGCTGCCGCCGAGGAGGGAATCATCACCGGCATCTCCGGTGGCGGCGCCCTGCAGGCCGCCGGTCAAGTGGCCGCTCGTCCGGAGTTCGCCGGCAAGACGATCGTCGTCGTCATCGCCGACACCGGTGAGCGTTACCTGTCGACCCCGCTCTTCGAGGGCCTCGTCGACTGACGACGTCGCAACACGCACTCGGCCGGTCCTCGTCCGGGGGCCGGCCGAGCTGTCACCTGGGCATCACGTCGACAGACGGAACCTTGCAGCTGTCACCAACGCCCGGATCCAGCGCGACGTATCGGTGCACTGGTGATGTCGTGGACAATCTGGAGGTGCATGCCGTGTTCGGCACGGATGATCAGGGGCCGACCAACCTCACATGATTCCCTGACCCTCGTCTCAAGTCACTTCCCCCGGGATACCCATACGGGTGTTCCAGGGTCGTTTCGTGTCGCGAGAGATGGATCTACAGCGTCCGAATCCGCCACAAATCATCTACCGATTTTTCGGTGATCGGTGTTTGCCCTAGTCAAAAGCATGTTTCTGGGTGGGCCTAACTGGACTTGAACCAGTGACCTCCGCCTTATCAGGGCGGCGCTCTAACCAACTGAGCTATAGGCCCGAACCGTGACCGTCAACCGATCGCGAAAATGAACATTACCGTATGAGTGACAGATGTACAAAATTGAGGTGGCATCACCTCGGCAGATCTTCCATCCACTGACCAGCTCCCCTCGTCAGAACGGGCTCATGTCATGATGGGCGACAATCCACGAAAGGATCGACATGTCGCTCGCCCCACACCTCGTCGTCATAGGAATCGGCCATGTCGGTTCCGACGTCGTCACCAATGCTGCTTCGCTGGGATTCTTCTCACGCATCTCCGTCATCGACGCCGACGAGCACGTGCGTGACGGTCAGGCTCTGGACAATCACCAGGCCACCGGCGTACTCCCTGCCGTGACCGACGTCACCGCCGCCGACTACAGCGTCTGCCAGGATGCCGACGCCATCATCGTGGCGGCCGGGCCCTCCATCCTGCCGGAGGATCACAGCGGTGGGCACGACACCCGCAATCAGCTCGCGGAGGTGAACGCAGCCGTCATTCGTGAGGTGATGGCAGGCGTCACGGCCCACACCCACGACACTCCCATCGTCCTCATCACGAATCCGTTGGACGTCAACGTTCACATTGCCGCCACCGAGTTCGACTACCCCCAGAACCTCATCGTGGGCACCGGAACATCGCTGGACTCGGCCCGGTTGCGCCGTCACATTGCCGATCTGGCCCATGTGAGCCCGAACTCGGTGCAGGCATTCATGCTCGGTGAGCACGGCGCCACGGCATTCCCCTACCTGTCCCACGCGACGATCGGTGGCATGACACTGGCGGAGGCGTCCGCAACCCTTGGCTTCGAACCGCTGGACCCCAACCAGGTGAGTGAAGCGGTCGTGCAGTCAGCCTTCGACGTCCTGCACGGCAAGGGATGGACGTCCTCAGGAATCTCACGTGCCGCGGTGAGCCTGGCCCAGGCCATTCTGCGTGACGATCACTCGATCCACCCGGTGAGCGCGTTGGCTGACGGGTTGCTCGGATTCCATGGCGAGGTGTCCTTGTCACTGCCGACGATCATCGGGGCCGACGGCGTCCACCAGCACCTGGACATCGCCCTGAACGACTGGGAGCAGGAGCACCTGGCCGCCTCGGCACAGGCAGTGACGACGATCTACGAATCGGTACGTCCCGCCTGAGCACACGAGATGCCCGCGGGTGACCAGAGCAACTCATGCCCTGGCCCGCGGACATGCTGAAACAGCAAGCCTGATCATCATCCGGGGCGATGACCACACGCCTGCAGCAGGATGGATGGTCCGTCGTCGACATGCACCGTGAGGTCGCAGCGGTACGGGATCGGGAAACTCTGGTCAGTCCTCGGCCAAGGTGAGTTCCAACCCACCCATGATCTGGGCGGCAAGGTTGTACAGGAAGGCAAGGACCACTGACAGAGCCGTGAAGAGCACGGCGTCGATGACGCCGATGACCGCTGTGAGCCCCAGGACCCGTCCGGTGTTGACGTAGTCGGAGAGCTGGAACTTCTTGGTGGACGTCGGTGAGCTCACCAAGTCGTTGACGGCCTTGTTGATCGACTCGAAGGCACCCGACACACCGATGACACCCCACACCACCCACACAGCGATGAAGAGGATGATGGCGCCAGCCACACCGAACAGCAGCGCCGTCTTGAGCACCGACCACGGGTCAACCCTGGTGAGCCGGAGACGAGCCTTACGGGTACGCCGGGAGACATGTTCCCAGTCGGAGGAAGCCATCTCCCGGGGACGTGACGAGGCCTCGTCACGACGCACCGATCGCTGCGTGCCGGCATGCGTGTCATCGTGAGCAACATCATGCCTGGAGTCACTGCCACGCTTGGGGCCAAAGTTCCGCTTGGCGTCACCAGCGGTCCACTGGGTCTTCTCAGGGTCGTACGACTGACGCCTCGAGGTGGATTGATCGCTCATGTCGTCCTTCCGGATCAGGCCTGCTCGCCGTGCTCACCAGCATCGTCCGATGCCTCATCTGAGACTACGGTACCTGCTGTGCTCCCATCAGTGCTCACGTCCGCGTCTGACACACCATCGCGAGCTGCGGACTCACCACCGCTCTCGGTGATGATCCTCATCTCGTCGTGGTTGGGCTGGGTGTCGTCGTCTGATTCCTCGTGCTCAGGGTTGAGAGCGATGATCGAGACGGCGTCCTTGCCACGAACGCTGACGAATTTCACCCCCATGGTGGAGCGTCCCTTGACCGGTACCTCCGCGACGGCCGAACGAGTGAGCTGGCCAGAGGTGCGAATGGCAATGACCTCGTCGGCCTCCTGGACGACGAGACCACCGACCAGTGAACCGCGATCCTCCGACAGTGCCATCGCCTTGATGCCCAGGCCGCCACGTCCCTGACGACGGTACTCACTCACCAAGGTGCGTTTGGCATAACCACCATCGGTGGCGGTGAAGACGAACCGCTCGTCCTCGTCGGTACCAACCTCGATGACCGACATGGACAACAGCTCGTCGTCGCCACGAAACTTCATTCCGGTGACCCCGGAGGTGGCTCGTCCCATCGGACGCAACTGCTCGTCGTCGGCGCCAAACCGGATCGCCTGACCCTTGCGACTGATGAGCAGCACGTCGTCGTCTGGTCCGCACAGCTCGGCCCCGATGAGCTCATCGTCATCGGTGCGGAAGTTGATGGCGATGACGCCGGCCTGACGCGACGAGTCGTAGGCCGTCAGCTGGGTCTTCTTCACCAGACCGGCTCGAGTCGCGAGCAGCAGATACTTCGCGTCGTCGTAGGAGCGCAGGGTCATGACACGGGTGATGTGCTCCTCGGGGAGGAAACTCAGCAGCCCGGCGACGTGACCGCCCCTGGCATCCCGACTGGCCTCGGGCAGCTGCCACACCTTGGTGCGGTACACCCGCCCCATGTTCGTGAAGAACAGGATCCACTGGTGGTTCGTCGTGGTGAACAACTGGGCCACCTCATCGTCGGCGCGCAGGCTGGCTCCGCGAACTCCCTTGCCACCACGCTTCTGCAGCCGGTACAGGTCGGTACGGGTGCGTTTGGCGTAGCCACCGCGGGTGATGGTGACGACGACGTCGTCGTCGGGGATGAAGTCCTCCTCGGAGAAGTCCCCGTCGGCGGCGATGATGCGGGTGCGACGCTCGTCACCGTACTTCTCGACGATCTCGGCCAGCTCGGTCGAGATGATCTTGCGCTGACGGTCCTCACTGGCGAGGATCGCCTGGTAGTCGGCGATGAGCCGTTCCAGCTCGTTGAGCCGGTCGATGATCTTCTGACGCTCCAGGGCGGCCAGACGACGCAGCTGCATGTCGAGGATGGCGCGCGCCTGGATCTCGTCAATCTCCAACAGCTTCTGCAGACCCAGGTTCGCCTCCTCGGTGTTCGGGGAGCGACGGATGAGCGCGATGACCTCGTCGAGCATGTCGAGGGCCTTGACGAGGGCCCGCTGGATGTGGGCGTCCTTCTCGGCCTGGGCCAGACGATACTCGGTGCGCCTGCGGATGACCTCCATCTGGTGGTCGATCCAGTAGCTGATGAACTGGTCCAGCCGCAGGGTGCGCGGAACGTTGTCGACCAGCGCCAGCATGTTGCAGCCGAAGGTGTCCTGCAGGCCCGTGTGCTTGTAGAGGTTGTTCATGACGACGCGAGGCTGTGCGTCACGTTTGAGGACGATGACGAGCCGCTGGCCGGTACGCGCCGAGGAGTCGTCCCGAATGTCGGCGATGCCGTTGATGCGACCGGAGTTCACCAGATCGGCGATCTTGGTGGCGAGGTTGTCGGGGTTGCACATGTAGGGCAATTCGGTGACGACCAGGCACTGGCGCCCCTTCCTGTCCTCCTCCATGTCGATGACGGCGCGCATCGTCACCGAGCCACGGCCGGTGCGGTAGGCGTCCTCGATGCCCTGACGTCCCACGATGAGGGCCCCGCCGGGGAAGTCCGGCCCCTTGACGCGGTGCATGGCCGCCTCGAGCAACTCCTCGTCGGAGGCGTCGGGATGGGCCAAGGACCACTGCACGGCCTCGTTGACCTCACGCAGGTTGTGGGTCGGGATGTTGGTGGCCATACCCACCGCGATGCCCGAGGAACCGTTGACGAGCAGGTTCGGGAACCTGGCCGGCAGGACGACCGGCTCGGTCTCCTTGTTGTCGTAGTTGGGCTGGAAGTCGACGGTGTCCTGGTCGATGTCGCGAACCATCTCCATGGCCAGCGGCGCCATCTTGCACTCGGTGTATCGCATGGCGGCGGCACCGTCATTGCCCTGGGACCCGAAGTTGCCCTGGCCCTGCACCAGCTTGTAGCGCATCGCCCACGGCTGGGCCAGACGCACCAAGGTGTCGTAGATGGCCGAGTCGCCGTGCGGATGGTATTTGCCCATGACGTCACCAACGACACGGGAGCACTTGTTCCAGCCGCGATCGGGACGGTACCCACCGTCGTACATGGCGTAGATGACGCGACGGTGCACTGGTTTGAGGCCGTCTCGCACGTCGGGGAGGGCTCGCCCGACGATGACACTCATGGCGTAGTCGAGGTAGGCGTTCTGGATCTCGTCACGAATCTCGACCGGCCGGATGCCGACGTGGCGACCGGTCACCAGACCTTGGTCGTCAGCCGCAAGCTGCTCGTTGGAGCTGTGGTCATCAGCCATGCAGAATCCTCAATTCACGAAAATCATTCGAAAGAAGTCGATACCAGACGTTCGGGCGTCCTCAGATGTCGAGGAAACGCACGTCCTTGGCATTGCGCTGGATGAACGACCGGCGCTGTTGGACGTCCTCGCCCATGAGGACGGAGAACATCTGATCGGCCATGGCAGCGTCCTCCAAGGTCACCTGGAGCAGCAGCCGCTTGTCCGGGTCCATCGTGGTGTCCCACAGATCCTCGGCGTCCATCTCACCCAAGCCCTTGTAGCGCTGGATCGGGTTGACCTGCGGCAGCTTCTTGCCGTGCTCCAGGCCGTCGGTACGCAACAGATCGCGTTCCTCGTCGGAGTAGGCCAACTCGTGCGGAGCGTTGGTCCAGCGCAGTCGGAACAGCGGGGGCTGGGCCAGGTAGACGTGACCGGCCTCGATGACCGGGCGCATGAACCGGAACAGCAGGGTGAGCAGCAGGGTACGGATGTGCGCACCGTCGACGTCGGCGTCCGCCATGAGGATGATCTTGTGGTACCGCAGCTTGTCAAGGTCGAATTCCTCGTGCACGCCAGTACCCAGCGCATTGATGATCGACTCGATCGTCTCGGAGTTGAGGGCCCGATCCACCCGGGCCTTCTCGACGTTGAGGATCTTTCCTCGCATCGGCAGGATCGCCTGGATGCGTGGATCACGGCCCTGGGAGGCAGAGCCACCGGCGGAGTCACCCTCCACGATGAAGATCTCACACTCCTCGGGATTGGTCGAGGAGCAGTCCTTGAGTTTGCCCGGCAGGGACGTCGATCCGAGCAGACCCTTGCGGTTGCGGGCCATGTCACGTGCCTTGCGAGCGGCAACACGAGCCTGGGCAGCCGCCTGGGACTTGGTGATGATGAGCTTGCCCTCCTTGGGGTTCTGCTCGAACCAGTCGGAGAGTTTCTCGTAGAGCACCTTCTGCACGAAGGACCGCGCCTCAGTGTTGCCCAGCTTGGTCTTCGTCTGTCCCTCGAACTGCGGCTCGGTGAGCTTGATGGAGACGATCGCCGTGAGTCCCTCACGGATGTCGTCACCGGAGACGCGATCCTCGCGTTTCTTGATCATGCCCCAGCTCTCGCCCCAGCGGTTGACGACACTGGTGAGTGCGGCGCGGAAGCCCTCCTCGTGGGTACCGCCCTCGATGGTGTTGATGGTGTTGGCAAAGGTGTGCACGCTGGTGGCGTACGACGTGTTCCACTGCATCGCGATCTCCAGCCCCATCCCCTCCTCGGGACGGTGAGCCTCCAGACTGATGATCGTGGGGTTGATGACGTCCTTGGTCCCGATGAGGAACGTGACATAGTCCTGCAACCCATCTGCGTAATGGAATTCGTCGTGCAGGGCCGCACCGTCCTCGTCGACGTGTCCATCCCGCAGGTCACGCAGGCTGATGCGCAGCCCCTTGTTGAGGAAGGCCATCTCGCGGAATCGGGCCGCCAGGGTCTCGTAGTCGAAGACGGTGGTGTCGAAGATGTCGGCCGAGGGTTCGAAGGTGATCGTCGTACCGGTGGCCTCGGTCTCCTCCAGCTGCTCCAGGGGCCCGTCGGGCACGCCAAGGGTGAAGGACTGACGCCAGTGGTACCCGTCGCGGAACACCTCGACGACGAATGTGCTCGACAGGGCATTGACGACCGAGGAACCCACACCGTGCAGACCACCGGAGACCTTGTACCCGCCGTCACCGAACTTGCCACCGGCGTGCAGCACGGTGAGCACCAGGGTGACAGTGGGGATGTGTTCGACGGGGTGCTCCTTGACCGGGATGCCACGACCGTCGTCACTCACTTGGCAGCGTCCGTCGTCCAGCAGTTCGACCTCGATGGAGTTGCAGTAGCCCGCCAAGGCCTCGTCAACGGAGTTGTCGACGATCTCGTAGACCAAGTGGTGCAGGCCGCGCTCACCGGTGGACCCGATGTACATGCCGGGACGCTTGCGAACCGCCTCGAGTCCTTCCAGCACGGTGATCTGCCCGGCATCGTAGGTACCGTCGACCAGTGAGGGAGTGGCCTCGGTGGGAGGCTCGTCTGCGTGGACGGTGGATTCCCCCTGCAAATCCTCGACGGAGGAAAGAGCAGACTGGGATTCAGATGATGACGGCTGGCTCACGGACAATGCGCTCCTGTTGAGTGATCGGGTCCGGGATGGATCCGATTCCCGCGACTCGATGGGGACGGCACGGTCGTTCGACGTCGTGCACACATGCCCCTTCGAGTTCATGGACTAACGGAGACAGTCTACCCCAGATCGGGCCAATTCCTGTGGTGGCCCGCGCCGAATCGGCGTGGATTCCACATCGATCAGCCGTGAGAGACGCGTCAGGTGCCTTTGCACCGCCGCCACCCTCGACCCAGTCCCGGGGATCAGCCATCACCTCTGCATTGCTCAGAAACGAAAAGTTCCTCTGGTGCGTGCGACAGTCGCAGGCATGGTCTACGTGTGTTCTCCCGACGTCACAGCTCGTCGGGGAACTCCTGACCGACTCCGGGGGCCGCAAGGAAACCCACCGCGGAGCCAGTGACGTGTACCTGCTGCCCGGCACTGATCCAGACAGCCTGCCCGGCCCGCACCTGGGTCACCTCAGCACTGGTGTCATTGCTTGTCACACCAGCTGAGGTGGTGAGGCTCATTCGGCCGTCCAGGACGAGGAGGATCCGGCCAAGACCGGTGGCCGGCAGGTCTGTCTCCACGCATTCCCCCAACCGCCACAGGGTGAATTCTGGAAACGGCGTCCGGTAGTGCTGGAGACCACCGGGCAGTTGTTGCGGACGCCACGGTTCGACGGACGTCGCCGTGAGGTCTGCCTGATCGAGCAGGGCAGGCACGTCAATGTGTTTGGAGGTGAGGCCACCGCGCAACACATTGTCCGAACTCGCCATGATCTCGATCCCGGTACCGTGCAGATACGCATGCATGGTGCCCGCACCGAGGAACAGGCTCTCCCCGGGGCGCAGATGCACCCGGTTCATGAGCAATGCGGCAAGGATGGAGGGATCACCGGGGTGAGCCCGATCAAGTTCGACGGCAGTGCGGGCCAGCTGTGGCACTTTTCCCTGCCCAGATGGCGGGTCGTTGTCCTGGACGAGATCGTGTGCCGCGGCGATCATGTCGGCGATGACCCGTCGGTTTTGCTCATCGGGCTGCAGACAGGACGTCAGTACTGCAGCGATTCCCTCAGATCCTGGATCCTCCAGAGGCGCGACGAGGCCGGGGAAACCATCCACGGCGTCGAAAACGGCCAGCATTCGGCGTGATGCGTGGGGGTCCCGGAAACCGTACAGGGCATGGAACTCGGTGAGGGCGACGATCATCTCGGGTTTGGGCCAGTCGTCGCGATAGAGGCGAAGCGGATCATCGATGGGCACCCCAGCAGCATTTTCCTGGGCAAAACCCATCTGAGCCTGGGTACGTGACGGATGGGCCTGAATGCTCAGTGGCTGTTCTGCCGACAATATCTTGAGCAGGAAGGACAGTCTGTCACCAAAGACCTCACGGCTGGCCTGGCCAAGCTGGTCGGGGTGCTCGGCAAGCCAACGATCCAGGGGCTGTCCACCGTCGGCACGGTCGGCTCCATTGACGTGGCAGCCGTCCGCCAGCACGGAGGGTGCCTTGGGATGGGCACCCAACCAGTACTCGGCCCACGGACGTCCATCGGACTCCACACCCAGCAGACGTGGGATCTCGGCGGTGGTCCCCCAGTCGTAGTGCTGAACCTGTCCGGTGACGACGTGCATGAGATGATCCCATCATGTTGGTGTCAGGTGTGTCATGCCAATTCACTGACGCACCGTGGCCGTGACGTATTCATTGTATGCACTGGTCACCCGGACCCATGCCACGAGTGCCGTGCACACCATCAGTGTTGCATCATCCATAGGTGTCGCGTGGTCCTCTACCCGGCACCGATCGTGGACCATGTTTCCAGCTCGGTGCGCTCGGTCCTTCGATGACGACACGTGTCACCGTACCCTGTCCCAGCCGCCGATTGAGTTCGGCGACGAGATTGGGGGCGATCATGCGCATGCTCGTGGCCCACACGGTGGCATCGGTGCGCACGGTGAGCACGGTCTTGGTGTAGGACACCGGCGTGGAGTGGGCGGCATTGGCCGGGCCCACGAGCTTCTCCCAGTTGTCGAGCACCTGACGCAAACTCACCTGGGTCGACCAGCCGCGGGACCGAATGAGCTTGTCGATCGCGTCTCCCAATGGCACGGGGTCACGACGATCGGGTCCGGGCCCGGACCAGGTGGCATGGTGGACGCGACTGCGGCGTCTACGAGGACTACGTATGCCACGTGGGGCCGGCAACTGCACTTGGGAATCGGGCAGAGCACCGGTGCGAGGCCGAGGAGCACCAGCTGGATCGCCGCGAGCCGCGCGAGCAGTGCTCTGGGCTAGGTCGAGACCGTCATCACTGTGCTCGGTGTCGACCTGTTGATCCTGCTCGCTCACCGTCTCCGAGACGATCCGGCGACGATCGGCCCGTCCGGAACGGGATGGCTCGGCAGACGCCGGTTCCCTGCGAGAATCAGCGTCACCAGGGGACGAACCGTCATGTTGTCCCGACTGGGAACGTCCCCGCCGAGGTGGCAGACGTCCTGGTCGGGACGGCATGTCGGCATCCCCGTGCGACGGGAGGTCACCGTTCATCGAGCACCTCCTCGTGGGCCATGACGTTGCCACCGCCCACGTCGAACCTCGCCCCGTGCAGTACCTCAGGCACGTCGGAGGCAACGGCCGTGGTGACGAGCACCTGATCGGCATCGACGATGGAACCGGCAAGTCGATCCCGTCGAGTACTGTCGAGCTCGGCGAAGACGTCGTCAAGAACGAGTACCGGCTCGATGCCGTCAGCACGCAACAGCTCGAAGGATCCGAGCCGCAGAGCGAGTGCCAGCGACCACGACTCACCGTGGGAGGCATAGCCCTTGGCCGGGAGCTGACCGATGTGCAGGACGACGTCGTCACGGTGCGGGCCGGCCAACGTCACCCCTCGGACGAGTTCGTCCTTGCGACGAGCCGACAGGGCATCTCGAAATCGCTCGGTGAGAGCAGCCCGATCCACCGGATCGCTCGGGGTGTCTGCCTGCGGAGGTGACCACAGATCGCTCAGATCGATCGTTGACCGGTACTGGACAGTGGTGAGGTCATTGACGGGAGCGATGTCTCCATAGGCCTTCGCGGCCAGCGGCATGAGGGAACTCAGGGTGTCCAACCGCGCGGAGAGCAGTTCGGCGCCGATCGTTGCCAACTGTTCGTCCCAGATCTCCAGGGTCGCTCCCGCCTCACCGCCGGCAGAGGCACCTCGCCCGGCAAGGGATTTCAGCAGAACATTACGCTGTCTGAGGATGCGCTCGTAATCAGCCTTGACCCCGGCCATCCGGGGCCAGCGGGTGATGACCAGGCCGTCGAGGAAATGACGTCGATCCGATGGATCCCCTCGTACGATCGACAGATCGTTGGGACTGAAGACGACGGTGCGCAGCACCCCGAGAAGATCACGGGTGCGCTGTGTCCTCGCCCGATTGATTCGGGTTCGGTTGGCCCGCCCGGAGTTGATCTCCACCTCCAGCAGTAGGGATCGCAGGTCATCACTTCCGGCCCGCACACGGGCGCGCACGATGGCCTGTCGGGCTCCCAGCCGGATGAGTGGGACGTCGTTGCTCACGCGGTGCGACGACAGGGTGGACAGGTACTCGATGGCCTCGACGAGGTTCGTCTTGCCCTGCCCGTTGGAGCCGATGAACGACGTCACACCTGGTTGCAGTGTGATGGCGGAACGCACGTAGGACCGGAAGTCCACCAGTCCCAGCTCGGCAACATACACGCTTTCTCGTAGCCTGCCGATCGCCTCAGTTGGGCAACCTCATGAGCATGATGACGTGTTTGTAGTCCTGCTCGATCTCACCGTCGATCTCGTTGAGACCAGCAACCAGACATGGTTTGCCAGGGGCAGTGAACGAGAAGTGGACGTAGGGGGTGTCCAAGGCACCCAGCGCGTCGGAGAGGTAGTTCGGGTTGAACCCGGCAGCGGTGATCGTGGGATCGCCCTCCACGTGATCGGTTACCGAGGCTTCGATGGCCTCGGAGGCCTGAGCCTGGTCACCGGTGGCGGCCGACAGGGAGATGGAGTCGTCATTGATGACGATACGCAGCGGGGTGTTGCGCTCGGCAACCAAGGCGACGCGTCGGACCGCGGCGACGAGGGCGTCGGTACGCACCCGTACCGAACGGGTGGGCTTGATGTCCATGAGGTGACGTACCTTGGGGAACTCGCCGTCGAGCAGTCGGGTCGTCATCTGGCGCTGACCATGAGCCCCGTCCCCCTGGAAGCCGACGAGTCCGTCACCGGTGTCCGCAGCGGAAAGGTTGATCGACACGTGGTCCCCGGTGGTCATGGAACGAGCAGTCTCGTTGAGGACCTTGGCTGGTACCAGGGCCGCAGCATCCATCTGTGTGGAGCTGGGATTCCACGTGATTTCCTTGAGGGCCATGCGATAGCGGTCGGTGGCGAGCAGGGAGAGCTTGTCATCGTCGATCTCCATGCGAATGCCGGTGAAGACGGGCAGCAGTTCATCACGGCCTGCAGCGACGAACACCTGGGAGACGGCCTTGGCGAAGATTGCCGTGTCCACCGTTCCAGTGGTGGCAGGCATCTGAGGCAGCGATGGGTACTCGTCAACCGGAAGACCCTGCAGCGTGAAGTGCACCGACCCGCACACGAGTTCCATCGATGCCGGATTCGCTGTGATGTCGACCGGCTTGTTCGGAAGGGCCTTGGCGATGCTTGCCAACAACTTGCCCGACACGAGTACCTGACCAGGTTCCTCCACCTGGGCCGGCAGGGTGATCTGTGCGGTGGTCTCGTTGTCGGATCCGGACATCGTCACGCCGTCCTCGGTGGCAGTGATGAGCAGACCGGCGAGGATGGGCACGGTGAGGTGGGTGGGCAGGCTACGGGCAGCCCACCCAACGGCGTCGGCCATCACGTCGCGTTCGAGCCGAATTTTCACGTATGTCCCCTCTGAAGTGTCACTGGTGCACGGATGGTGCTTGCTACTGCGATCATATCCGGTTTCCTCCATCGGATCGGAACCAAGGTTGAGGGTTGCGTATTCTCGCAGCTGGCTGGGGCAGTTGCACACAGGCGTTACCTTGGACGACCTTTTTGCGTGTATCTCTCCAGTCGTCGTCATAACCGTTGTGAATTTTGTGAAGAACCACCGTAACTCCTTGTCACATGGGTTTTAAGGCGGTGGACAAGTCGGTGGGGGAGCTTGGGAAAAGTCCGTGACGATGTGGATGGTGCTGGCCTGTGTATGACCGTCCACAGGGTTTCCACGGGTTTTCCACAGGATTGTGGGGATGGTGTCTCGTTGGGGAAACCGCCTCACCTCGAGGTGTGGGGGTGTGTGCATCCTGTGTCGACGGTGGCGGGATGCGTGTGAGTCAGAACGTCTTGATGAGGTTGGTGAGTTCGGTCACCTGATCGAAGATCTCGCGGTTCTCCCCCAGCAGAGCCCGAATCTTGCGTTCGGCGTGCATGACGGTGGTGTGATCCTTGCCACCGAACTCGTCGCCGATCTTGGGCAGGGAAAGATCGGTGAGTTCCCGGCACAGGTACATCGCTATCTGACGAGCCCGTACCAAGGTCTGGGCACGCGAGGTTCCCAGCAGATCATCACGGGAGATCGAGAAGTACTTCGCCGTCTCGGTGATGATCCCGTCGGCAGTGACCGGGGCCTCGCCGCCTTCGGGAATGAGATCCTTGAGTACGACCTCGGCCAGCGACAGATCCACCTGTTGGCCGTTGAGGCTCGCGAAAGCTGCCACCCGGATGAGGGCACCCTCCAGCTCACGGATGTTGGTCTGGATGCGCGAGGCAATGAACTCCAGCACATCTGGTCCGACGGTGAGCCGTTCAGCCTGGATCTTGCGTTGCAGAATGGCTATCCGGGTCTCCAGGTCGGGCGGCTGGATGTCGGTGAGCAGACCCCACTCGAAGCGACTGCGCAACCGCGGTTCCAAGGCCTCCAACAGCTTCGGGGGTCGGTCGGAGGTCATGACGATCTGCTTCTGCGCATTGTGCAGGGTGTTGAAGGTGTGGAAGAACTCCTCCTGGGTCTGGATCTTGGACTCCAGGAACTGGATGTCGTCAACCAGCAGGACGTCGATGTCGCGGTATGCGCGTCGGAACTCTGCGGTGCGATTGGTGCCGATGGCGTTGATGAAGTCGTTGGTGAGTTCCTCGGTGGAGACGTACTTCACCCGCACGTTGTGGTAATAGCTGAGCACGTAGGAGCCGATGGCGTGCAGCAGATGCGTCTTGCCGAGCCCCGAACCGCCATAGATGAGCAACGGGTTGTACGACTTACCCGGTGACTCGGCCACGGCCACGGCGGCGGCATGGGCGAACCGGTTCGACGATCCGATGACGAAGGAGTCGAAGGTGTACTTGGGGTTGAGGTGCGCAGCCGGGTCATCGGACTGCTCGGCGCCACTTCCGGCATCCGAGGGCAGGACGGGCGCCGGAGACACCCCCGCCCGCGGGACGAACTCGGCGACCGGCAGTTCCTCCTCGTCATCCTCCGGGCGATCCGGGGCGCCCAGGGCCAGCTCCAGATCGGGATCGATGGTGATGGCCAGGTGAATGGGGCGGTGGAAGGAGTCGGAGAGCAGCTCCTCCAGCTCGGCACGCATCTTCGTCTCGATGTGGTCGCGAGCGAACTCATTGGGTACGGCCACCATTGCCGTTGAGGAGTGCATCGTCACCGGGGTCGCATTGCGCAGCCAGGGACGGTTGGCCTTGGAGACGTTGTCCAGCAGGGAACTCCACGCCTCGGCCAGGGCCTCCGTCGGATCGACGGGTTCCTGGGCGCTCATGGGAGGAGGAAGGACGGCGTTGGGATGGACGTGTGGCAGGGGCCGGTCATCGGAGGAGTGGAGGTGGTCGTCGGCGGAGCCTGGGGCATCAGCGGACTCAGCTGGTTGACCAGTGGTCGAGTGGTTGCTCATCCCCACTCCTTTCCGATCGACATCACTGTGCAGATGGCTGATCCGTGCAACGAAATCAGGACAAGCTTATCCACAAAGTTTTCCACAGGCCATGCGGGGTTGTGCACACCTTGTGGAACGTTGACGCTAGCCATCTCTGTTCCGTGGTGCAAGAAGTTTTCGAAGGTCACGACGATGAACGGCTCGCCAGGCGGGTCGCTACATCAGTGTGATTTGCACACTGTGGACAACGGGTCATCCATTGCTTCACCAGTTTGCGCTTCAGCAGTCAGACAAGTAGAGTTCTGCAGTCACCGTCTGGTGACGGTGACGTCCTTTCCTGCGCCCGGCCGGGCGCCCCGGCCTGAGGAAGAGCACCCCTCGTCCTCCCGGGTGATCCCCAAGACACAAGGGAGAACATCCCCGTGAAACGCACTTACCAGCCCAGCAACCGTCGTCGTTCCCGCAACCACGGTTTCCGTCATCGCATGAGCTCCCGCGCCGGACGCTCCATCTTGGCGGCTCGCCGTCGTAGGGGTCGCGCCAAGCTCTCTGCCTGAGTCTGACGTGCTTCCCGCGCGGTCGCGGATGCATCGGTCCGAGGACTTCCGATCCGCGACCCGCGGCGGAGTCCGGTCCGGTCGTCAGACTCTCGTCGTCCATGCGGGATGGATGCCCCACTCCCGGTGCGATGGGGAGTCATCCTCATCGTCCCCAGAGTTGTCCACAGGGGCGCCTGCGTCCACACCCGCGGACGTCACGACATGTTCCGACCTTGGTGCAGCACCCAGGGTCGGTTTCGTCGTGTCCAAGGCAGTGGGAAATGCCGTGACGCGGCACCGGGTGGCACGTCAGTTACGCCACTTGGCCCGTCCGCTCACCGAACAGTTGCCGTCAGGATGTCTCATCGTGGTGCGTGCCCTGCCCGCCTCAGCCAGACATCCCCAACAATTGCCGAGCGATCTGTCCTCGGCGTGGACGAAGGCCTTGGACAAACTTCAACGCCGTACCTCCGCCCGGTCCTCGACCGACTCTGCATGTGACAACCGGTCGCAGGCCAATGGCCGGACGCCTGACAGCGCTGGTGCTCACATCGACACCGCGGATGCCGGTGCTAGGGGGTCTGCTGCAGCTGATGAGCAGCCTACAATGAGCCCGGTGCGTCGGGAGGTGTGAGCGTCCATGTCCAGGATCGGTAGATTTCGTCCTCTGACATGGCTTGCCATCGCCTGGGTCAGGGCATGGCGAGCCCTCGTCTCGCCGTTGTACGGGCCGGTGTGCAAGTATCAGCCGTCCTGTTCCTCCTTCGGACTGCGCGCCCTGCAGGTGCATGGGGTGATCACGGCGACGCCGATGATCGCTTGGCGGATCCTGCGCTGCAACCCGTGGTCGCACGGTGGCTACGACCCGGTTCCCGGTACCCCTGAGGCCCACGACTGGGTCACACTGCATCCCGAGACCGTCACCCAAGGATGGGTGACGACCTTCACTGGAGGTCGGCGCGACGCACATGGCGTCGGGACCGCCTCATCTGACCATTCCCGCGCCGGCCTGGCCGGGAACTACCAGTACGTGCTTGCTGGTACGCCCTGCGATTCCCGAGGTGAGAATTGATGCTCAATCCCCTGGTGATCATGCTTGGCCTGGGTGATGGTTTCCATGCCATCGGCCATGCCATCATGCTTCCGCTCTACTGGGCCGTGTCCGGACTCGTGGTGCTCTTCCACGCCATGTGGAGTCCCGTGTTCGGTTCGGACTCCGGTGCGACGTGGACCCTCGCCATCATCACCCTGACGATCTTCATCCGTATCCTGCTCATCCCGCTGTTCGTCAAGCAGATCAATTCCGCCCGGGCGATGCAGCTCATCCAGCCCAAGATGAAGGCGATCCAGGACAAGTACGGTGACGACCGGCAGCGTGCCGGCCAGGAGATGATGAATCTCTACAAGGAGGAGGGCGTCAACCCTGCAGCGTCCTGCTTGCCGATCCTGCTGCAGATGCCCATCTTCCTCGCCCTGTTCCGGGTGCTCGACGGGGCCTCCCGCGGAACTCCACGCGGCCATTTCTTCGTCGACCACCCCGAGCTCGTGGCGTCCCTGCAACATGCCAGGTTCTTCGGTGCCGAGCTGGCCGGACGATTCCTGCCGATGACCAACGGATTCGGCGGCACGCAGATCGTTGCCCTCGTCCTCATCATCATCATGGTGGTGACGCTGTTCTACACCCAGATGCAGCTCATGCGTAAGAACATGCCGCCCGAGGCACTCACCGGCCCGATGGCACAGCAGCAGAAGATGATGATCTACCTCTTCCCGCTGATGTACCTCTTCAGCGGTGTGAGCTTCCCGATCGGCGTCATGATCTACTGGGCAACGTCAAACCTGTGGACGCTGGGTCAGCAGGAGATCCTCATTCGCAACAATCCGACCCCCAACACCCCGGCCTACATCGACTGGCAGGAGCGCATGCGTGCCAAGGGCAAGGATCCCGACGAGATCGAGCGCCAGCGTCGCGAGAAGCGCCGTCGCAAGGTCGTCAGTGCCACCCCCACTCCTGCTGGTGACCCCAGTGACGCCGCCAAGCCTGCAGTGGCTCGCCAGCAGGTGACGCGCCAGACGGTTCGCAAGGACGCCAACGGCAACAAGCAGGTGGTGCGACGCCAACAGCCCGCCCGACAGTCCCGGTCGAAGCGCAAGCACTGACAAAACCCATCATGACTGCAGCGCCCTGGTGGATATTTTCCGGACCAGACACTGTCGTCAGCGATGGTGTGACTGACCTCCCATGAACGGATCGCCCAGGCAGCCGAGGCAAATCGCTGATGACGAGCCTCGCAACGGATGTGAAGAAGGAACCGCAATGAGTCAAGACCATGGCACAACCCAGATGTCCACGGATGTCACCGAGTCCCCCAGCGACACTCCACAACGCAACGTTGACTCCCCAGATGGGCACACTGCAGCCGATGCACGGCATGAGGATGTCGAGCACCCCGCCACCGAGGAGGATCACGAAAACCCGCTGGTGACCGAGGGAGACATTGCCGCCGACTACCTGGAGGATCTGCTCGACATCGCTGATCTGGACGGCGACATCGACACCTATGTCGAGAACGGGCGGGCACACGTCTCCATCGTCACTGACAACCAGACACTCGTCGGTGACGAGGGAAAGGTCCTCGAAGCCCTTCAGGAGCTCTCACGTCTGGCTGTCATGACAGAGACCGGACATCGGTCACGGCTGATGCTCGACGTCGCAGGGTTCCGGGAGAATCGACGCAAGGAACTCGCCATCCTCGCCACCGAGGCCGTGCAGTCCGTCAAGGAGTCCGGTGAGCCGGTGTCGTTGGCTCCCATGAATCCCTTTGAACGCAAGATCGTCCATGACGTCGTTGCCGACGCTGGACTGTTCAGCGAGTCCGACGGTGTGGAGCCCAGGAGGCATGTTGTGATTTCACTGAGGTCCTCATCCTGACGGTGGATGCTGCTGATCCTGTGCGAGCAGCTCGCCGCGCAGAACGGTCAGGACACGGAACGGGTGGTTGAGCTCAGAACGGGTCGCGGTGCAGACGGCATCGCGGCCCGTTTCGTGTGATGGTTGCTTGCGTGGATCGTCGCCTGGGCATCCATGCTTCTCTGCCGCGCTTGTCTCACACGTCGAGCGGCGCTCCACGCTATTTCATGGGGGTGCCCATGATGTCGTTTCGTCCCGTATGCCGGGCGGATCTCCACGCGACCCAATGGGGCGCCCCTGATGTCTGGTCTCATCCCGTACGTCGAGCAGTATTTCCCAGACCCCCATGATCCGCGTGACCCCGTGAGGGTGTCCATGATGTCTGGTCTAGCGGTATCTCCACGCGACTCCACGATTCACGCAACCCCACGAGGTTGCCCCATGATGTCTGGCCTCGTTCCGTGGTCTAGCGGTATCTCTCCACCAACAGTACCCACAGCAACCAGCGGTGCGCATCAGGAGTGCTTCCAACCAACGGCGCCCCCACCAGGAGTGCTTCTTTCCACAGCGAAGGGCGTGTGTCGAAGTGATACCTGGATCATCCGGTCGCACGGGTGATGGTCATCGCTTGATCTTCAGGTGCTGGTGGCGAAGGTCGACAAATGGTGGTGGGAGGTCGACAAAGTGACGAATCTGGCAGCTGGGTCTGCCGGTGCGTCCGCAGCAGTTCTTCGTGCACCCCAGCGTTGCTTCTGTGCTCCTCATCGATGACGGACAGAGTTTTCCCAACGCTGTGGCGGCGGGCACGGCCAACGTGTCACTACCCCTTGCTGGGAGTGTCTGAGGATCCACCCGTTCTGTCCGGGGCCACGACACAGCCCCTGCCTGGACAGAGGTGTCGTAGCGACGATCGTTGAATCGTGCTGTGTGCTGTACCTCATGGTGTGATGATGCTGCCAGCCCTCATGTTCTTGGGGCCGGTGTCCAGCTTGTGGGCCCGGGCGTCCAATGGACGAGGACCATCCTCGCGCCACATTGCCATGGAACGCACGCAGTCCCACGGCAACAGTCAGGACGTCATGAGCACGGTTTCACCCGCAACACGTTCTCAACCTCTCAAGATGCGTGAATGAGCCCCTATGAGCCCGGCTTCATTCCCTAACCGACTTTTCACGCCGCGTCAGATCCCGTGTGTGCCCCATGGGCACGACTTCATTACCCCCTCGTGGTGCCCACGGAGAGATGTCTCGCCACGCACGCATACCGCTTCATCCCCTCATGGGTGGTGTGTTGACCCTCCATTGCTCCCATAAGGTGACCTGTTCTCCGAGTTCTGCGGTCACGTGCTCGAGCGCGTGCACATGAGCTTCCCGTTTCCTCATCGGAGCCCTGGGTTCCACCTTGCCTCTGCGTGTCTTTTGTGGCTTGCTCCTACCCTCTTGGTTTCCGATGTCTTCCCCTGCGCCTGTGGTCACGGACTCGGTAACTGTGTGAAGATACCTCTGTGAGTGGGATGGATGATCGTTGTGGCAGTGCCCCTGTAGCAGGTGACCGTGACTGGTGTCGCAATGCGTCGGGGGATCATGACCGAAGCGCTGCTGCCAGGGATGATCCTTCCCAGGGGACGAGTGAGGTCCCACTCAGCTCATCGACGGTCGAGGAGAACACCGCAGCACGCGATATTTATAAAGAAAAATATTCAGATATAAAAAGATATGTCGATATATTATCAAGTGATGGCGTGACCCAAGGACTCATCGGGCCACGGGAGACTCCACGACTGTGGCAACGGCACATCTTCAACAGTGCCGCTGTTGCTCAACTGATCCCTGAGGGGCTGCGGGTTGCCGATGTTGGTAGTGGAGCTGGTCTTCCGGGAATTCCAGTTGCCCTGCTGCGCCCTGACGTGCAGATCACACTCATTGAGCCATTGGCTCGACGCTGTCAATTTCTCACGACCGTTGTGGACGAACTTCACCTTGATGATCAGGTGACGGTTATCCGATCGCGGGCTGAAGATCTTCACATGAGTTTTGATGTCGTCACCGCTCGGGCTGTTGCCAATCTCACGAAACTCTTGGCATGGACTGCACCACTGTTCCTACCTTCAGGAGAGCTTCTTGCCCTCAAGGGGGAGTCTGTGGACAAAGAAATTGCCAAGGCTGACAAGGAACTTCGCAAGCGTCGGCTCGATGCGGAGGTACTCATCGTTCGAGCTGCTGCTGACGCCGATCCCACTCGAGTCGTACGAGTTCGACATGCCTGATCAGACCCTGATTCGGCTGTGAAACCTGAGTCTGTTTTTCCAATGGCGTCGTGACTCCTAGATGGATGACACATGGATGAAACCTGTTGTGAGAGAGCGACGTCATCTGACACAATCACCCATTGTTGACGTAGACATCCATCTCATCGTTGGGTATGGGGCGAGCGATCTCAAACCATCTTCCGTACCTGTTGCCACTGATGACCCAACTTTTGCTGTTGATACCACGACTTCCAAGTACCCGACCGACTCTGGTACTCCAGTGCTTTTTCTGCAGATGATGCGACACATCGCCCAGTAATGTCGATTTCTTGACAACACTGCGCTACTGAGCGTCTGTGCCACGGGCCACGGGTCCAGGTCCTAGATCACCGGGCGGCCATTGGGTCCTGTGAGCTACTGCCTACTCTGAGTTGCGGGATGTTGGTGCCTCTGTCATTCTTGTTGAATTCCGCTGCATCGTAATAGCAGTCTTCCCTGATTGATGAATCATTTCCTTGGCTGCTGGACCCTGCTTGTTTTATGGTGCCGAGTTGAGTGTTGCTGGGTTCTCATGACAGTTGCATCCATCGCGCTCCCTTTTTGATGCGCTGTGTGGTGGATATCCGTCCCCCGCTCAAGGTCAGACTTGCTGGCTTGTGGACCGAGCTGCAGCTTTTGGTGATCATGGTAGCTTGCTGCTTGGTCCTGAGTTGATCATGCTGGTTTACCCATGTACTGATTGTATGTTGATTGTGATCATGCTCAGCGCTCTTCATCTGTGAATGTGTCATCAAGGACGAGATCTCTAGGGTCTCGATCGACCGGTATCGTTCCCTGTTGTTTTGATGATAACGATGAATACCTGTCTCGAGGTAATCTGGGTAGGGAGCTGGAATTACTAGCTAGCCTCCAGCGACTCTTTCCAGACTACCTCATTATTCCGAATACCTTTATCGCCCGAGCGACCTCCATTTTCAGAACGCTTCCCGCTCTATCCCGGAGCATCGTCTTCTTGAGACATTCAAGAGAGCTGGGGTCGGGGATGTCATTGCGCTAAATACTGTGTGTTGAGCGGCCATTCGACCTACCGCTCTTGTCGTACCGGTTTATCGCTCTTATCGGTTCACGATTCTCGGGAGTCAACTGTTTTAACTTCGTCCTGTTGTCACCATCTCTAGGGTGGAGTCGTCACTCTTGGTGGATGAAGTGTCAACCACCGGCTGTGTTTCACGTGAAACATCTCTCCTGCCGGTGTTCTGGTATGAGATGGAGTCGCGGCGGCTCCACGATCAACTCCTGTTCATTGCTGTGACTGGCGAGAGAGCCTGACTTCACAGTCGAACCTGTAACAGGGTATATCCAAACGATCGAGAATATCTAGATCAGAAACTCTGGAACATTTGGACGTGCGTCTTATCTGCGGAAAACCCGGAACTGCATTTTATTATTGATCTAATCTCCCCAGAACCGACTCATTTGGTTACTTAACCGTGAGTCACGATGTGTTCATGATGTCGTGAACATCCGAACCACGCCGACCCATGATCGATCTACTGAGTAGCTGCTACCTGATCATGCCGACCTGTGCTTGCTCCCCCATCAAAGTGATGATGGTCATTTTCGATACTCGTCAGATCATCAAGATCTTCTAAGCACACTATCTCATGGCAGCTCCGAGAAGATTGACTGAGCCAGCGCAAGTCTCTGGTCAATGTCATCACCTGGTCCACCCGATCGTCTGCTCCATGATTGACCCAAAATTATCGTCTTGCCAGCAGAAGGCAATCCACACTAGGTGTTGGTGACTATTGCCTAGTTGGAAATATGTATTTTCAGCAGTCAAGAGTGGCCTGTAGGTGAACTTCCCGGGTGGTGGCTGTGCTGTCGTGGGTGCTAGTCATTTTTCTTATCATCTGAAATAAGTAGATCACTTGCCTGGACATAACTAAATTTATTTATCTATAAAAATATTAATATATGAATATTTGAAACTACATCGGATGTGTCGTTGTCTGCTGCCGCGGCGTAACAAAACAGATCACCTCAGCTTGGAGATTGGAACATCCAGGTCTTGAGATCAATTGGAGTTCCATCAGAACTCCTTCTCTGTTACGTTCTTTTCGGACCGGTCGTACACTACTGCGCAATGTATCCCGTGTGGTTCATGTGTGCATTGTTCCGGGCACATGGCAAGTGGATTGTTTTCAGAACGGTCTGCTGTCTGAATGAACCTGAGCGGGTGCAGGGGAGGCAAGACGCTTTCTTCAATGACACACCCGGGGTAGAGATCGGATGGCATGGATGAAACCTGTTGGAGAGTAGTGGCGTGCCATTCTGTCTAGGAACCCATCATTGACGTAGCAATCCATCTGTGGTAAAAGCTTGATCTCAAGCCATCTCTGTACCTGATGCCAGATTTTGTGCTGCTCGTTCTGCAAATAGCAAAACAGATGCCAGTAGAACCTGCTCTTGACATGGGTTTCCTGACCGGAAGCTATCCTTCGATAGCAAAGCTATCGAACTGTCAGATGGATTTGGGATATGGAGGAGCTTTTCCACTGTGGTGATGTGCCGCGAAGTCTGTGTCCCGGTGTACGAAAGGCTATGCGTTTTCTGATCGTCGAGCTGTAATCCGAGGCGACCTACCGGTAGCATAGAGTACTGTCATCGCGATGAGTGCGCTGCCCAGTAGCCAAGTTTTCGCAAGCTGTAGACGTGTTTCACGTGAAACACACATCAGGTGCTGAAGGGAATCCTATGACGAACGAAGTTCCGGTATACGACAAGGCCCCAAAACGAGCAGCGTTCGATGGACCCGACGAACCGGAAATCGAAGAACCGGATGACTTCAAGGGGGCATCAATCAGAGTGCCCCGGGCTCTACCGGGGCCATCGGAGCCTCGAATAATTGCGGTGGCCAATCAGAAAGGCGGTGTGGGGAAGACCACAACCACCGTCAACTTGGCGACGGCCTTGGCCATGAGTGGGTTGAGAACGCTCGTCATAGATATCGATCCGCAGGGGAATGCATCGACCGCTCTCGGTGTGCACCATGACGTTGGGACTCCAGGAACATATGAAGTGCTGCTGGAAGGGGAAAAGATCACTTTGGTGGCTCAAATGAGCCCCGAAAGCCCGCTACTTGATGTGGTGCCGGCGACCATAGATCTATCCGGGGCCGAACTGCAACTTGTTGCACAAAGCAGGCGCGAGTCATGCCTGAGGAAGGTGCTCAAGGAATACCTGGACACGCACGACGTCGATTATGTGTTCATCGACTGCCCACCATCGCTGGGGCTTCTTACGCTGAACGCTCTGGTGGCAGCAGATGAGGTGATGCTGCCCATTCAGTGTGAATATTATGCTCTGGAAGGTGTGCAGCAGCTCATGCGCACTGTCACGGCTGTGAAGCAAGCCTTCAATCCTGATCTGTCCATCGAGACAATTGTCATGACGATGTATGATGCCCGGACAAATCTCTCCCAGCAGGTCACAGCAGAGGTGCGGGCACACTTCAGTAGAGAGACGTTGGACACCGTCATTCCACGCTCAGTGCGAGTATCAGAAGCACCGAGCTACACCCGATCCGTGCTCACCTATGAACCGCACTCGTCGGGTGCTCGAGCTTATCGCGATGCTGCCGCTGAGTTCGCTCATCGCCACGCTCAGTAATCCAGCATACAGAACTTACCGGGAGAGACAATGGCACAAAAGCATCAGGGCCTGGGACGAGGGTTTGGAGAGTTCTTCCAACGAACGGATATCACTGAGAGCCCTAGTGAAAAGCATGATCGCGATCTCGAAGACCCCCATGAAAAGCATGATCACAAGACAGGTGATGGGAAATTCACGGATGGCACTTCACTGAAAATGGTGGAGCTTACCTTGATACGACCCAATCGAAATCAGCCGCGTACTCACTTCGATGATAAAGCTCTGGATGAGCTGGCGAAGTCAATCAAACAGGTGGGACTGCTTCAGCCCATTGTCGTCACACAGACTGATGATGGCGAGTATGAGCTCGTCATGGGCGAACGTCGCTGGCGAGCTGCGCAGCGTGCTGGTCTCCCAGAGATCCCCGCTCTCGTCCGCCACACTGATACGCAGGACATGCTACGGGACGCTCTCCTGGAGAACTTGCACCGCGTACAGCTCAACCCCCTCGAAGAAGCTGCTGCCTATCAGCAGATGATGGACGATTTCCGATGCACGCAGGACGAGGTTGCCCGACGGGTACAGCGATCTCGGTCCTACATAGCAAACACGATTCGTCTCATGAAGCTCGCTCCGGGAGCACAGAGCCTGCTACTGGAGGGTAGCTTGTCATCAGGCCATGCTCGGGCATTGTTGAGCTTGCCTGGCCAAGAACAGGAGAGCTTAGCTCAGCAGATCGTGGCCGAGGACCTGTCGGTGCGTCAAACCGAGGAAGCCGTGAAATTGGCGCTCACACCGACCTCAGACACTGCGGAAGGGCCTGAGCAGAAATCTCGCCCACAGCCTTCGATAGACACACAGGCACAGGAGGAGAGCACAAAGCTCTCTAACACATACGGCACGAAGGTGAAAATCCGGCGCAAAGCGGGACGCGGCACCATCTCGCTCTCGTTCCGAGATGACGACGAGTTTGCGCACTTGCTCGAGCTGCTGAATAGATAGTTAAAGATATTTATCGATAAAACTGCTAATAGTTTCCATGACAAATCTCTGCGAATGATCCTGTGTGCAGTACGGAGACTGTCAGAACGGATGGTGCACAAGGTCACTGACCATTGCTGCGGCAGTGAACAGTCATCACCGTGATTGCCGTGTTCGTCACCCACGTCCACATGGGATCAGTGGCACCCATGCGAACGGCTGCTGAAGTTGGCGGTTCGGATCTGTGAGGTTCGAGGATTCGCGGAGCTAGGCGCGAGCCTGTGGTTGAATCGTGCTGGGGTGGAGACGATGAGACGGTTGCGGACAATTACCCGAGAGCACATACAGCGTTTCGATCAAGTGTGCGATGCCGATGTGGCTCATCTCCTGGGGCTGGACGCAGGACGGCCCCCGCAATGGGCAGATGCTGCCTGCTCCCAGTGGGGCGGGTGCGGAGTTGGTACGTGGGAATCCGGACGCGTCACCTCGTTCATCCTGACGAGCCCCGGCAAGGAGATGCCGGTCAACCATCCACTGGCAGGGCGGCTCAGCCGGCAAGACTCGGCAGCACTCATTGCGGCATGGATACCGGGGCGTCGTGGCCACGCAGCCGCGGCATGTGGTCGATCGCTCATCAATCGTACTTCTGGTTGGTTGACGGGATCGGTGCCAGCCATTGAGGCGGCGGGAACCGGTATGGCATCCAACGTGTGGACGCTTGACATCCGCTGGCTCAGAGCCATTGGCTTCCATGAAGTGACGCATGCCCCCGCCAACGCGGTACAAGTCATGGAACTCGACCTGAGCATGACTGTAGGATCTCACGTGGATCTGCCCAGCCGCCTGGTCACGTGGGTACAGCAAGAGTTCCTACAACCGGAAGCTTTTACCAAAACGTCGAGATGCGAGAAAAGTCATCTGAACGATGGGATGGGAACCTGAAGGCAACCTGGGGGAGGTGTGGGATATTCCCCCACAGTGGGCATCCTCGATGAAGGTTCCTCGACGAAGGCGCTGGTCGGAGCACCTGGAATCAGGCAACAACCACTCACAGCAGGCGACGGGAATGTGGATGTGTCAGTCGAGTTCGGCACCGTTGACGAAAAATGTCACCTGGGTCGGGTCCTCGACCGTGCGAGAGACGGTGCAGTCCCTGTCACGGGAAATTTGTGCTGCGCGTGCGACGAGGGTGTTGAGCTTTTCGGTCTCGCGCTCATCGTCGGTGGAGACATCGATGGTGTAGTGCAACTCGAGGTTGTCCAATTTGCTCGCTGCGTTGGGTGTGGTGATCTTGTCGGCACGCACAGTCACCTTGAAGCTGTCCGGCTCTGTGTGTCTACTGGTGACAGCGTCGACATCGACGGATGAGCAGGCCCCCACGGCAGCCAGAAGTGCTTCGACAGGTGTGAAGTCAAGAGTGCCGTTTGCGCTCAGATTCAGCGTGCCGCCACGATCGTTGGTGGCGGTGTACTCCCCCTTGCTCGTGCGGGTGAGGGAGATCTTGCGCTCGGTGGAAGACATGGTCATCCTTTCAGGTGTCGAGATGATCTTGGCTGGTCACTGCGCGGCTTGCTCCGCCACGGAGTTCGCCACACCAGCCAGCTCCGGTCGGGATTGATCGAGCAGCCCCACCGCGAGGACTGCCGTGTCGTCCTTGAGGACGGCACAACTGGTGTTGTTGTTGTCCAGACTCGTTCCGCACATGGCCTTGGTGGATGTTCCGGTCACCGGCTGGATGGTCACGGAGTTCATGGCGGCGTCATTCATGAACTTCTTCAGATCAGTCGTCGGGCGACTCATGAGAACGATGACTGCGTCCTGATTGTCCTTGGCATATGTGGCGGACAGGGTGGTAGTACCGTCCTTGGTCGTTGGGTTTGTCGCCGTGTTGGGGTCGCGGGTGTAGCTGCCCGCGCCCTGCGGCAATTGGAGCGGCCAGGTGGCGGCATGGACGGTGGGGCCGTTCTCGGGGGCTGACGAGTCATCGTTCGAGAAAATCCAGCTGAGGATGAATGCCACGATCACTATGAGGATCACCGAGGCAAGGATCGTCAGCAGGAGCTTTGTGTGCCGAGGATTTTCTTCGGCGGCACGAGCCGGACCGCGACGTGCAGCTCTGCGTCGTGGGACGCGGTATGCCACGTCGTCAGGTTCTTCAGGTGATTCAGAGGAACCTGGCGGGGCATCCGAATGGCCATGGGAGGCTGGACTCATGAGATGAACTCGTCAATGAGTTTGAGCAAGGCCCTCTTCGTCTTGCCGCCCTGGACGGATTTCACGATCTGCCCGTCCTGCCAGATCTGGATGGTGGGCAACGACATGATTCCCTGGGAGGCAGCCAGCTGCTGGTTGGTATTGGTGTCGACCTTGGCGAAGGTCATCTTGTCGCTGTGAGCAGCGGCGATTTCTTCGATGATGGGCGACAGCTGTTTGCATGGGGCGCACCAGTCGGCCCAGTAATCGACCAGAACAGGTTTGGTTGCTCCCGCAACCTCGGAACTGAAGGTAGCGTCGGTGACCTCGATGACTTGGCTCATGGATGACCTCTCACGCGAGAAAAGGGGGTGCCCCTGATCCTAGACGGCCTGGTTGGTGGCCCCAACTCCTATCCGACACATGTTGCCTCGAGACTGAACTTCCGTGTGATGAAGCCAACCACTGCCTCGGTTGATACCCAAGAGTCTCCAAGGGAACCCATTCACATGAGATTTTCCGCCTACCCTCGTTGACGTCCAGGGCTCCGTGAGCGGATGGCCCCATGGCCAGAATCCCTGGTCAGGCAGCTGGTGGCTCCAGTGCAAGCCGCCAGCTTGCTTCGGCCGAGTACACCGACTGCTGTGTGGCAACTCTTCACAAGTGCAGGATTTTCACAAAGGCGAGACCTCCACAAGATTGCTACCTGCATCCCAAGTTGTCGTTATCCTTGCTCTTGAATCCGTCGTGATCGTCATTACCGCAAGGCTGGTGGGAGCTACAGGACTGTTGGAGGGTCGACGCCCAGTTACTTGGCTTGCGATCCGTGCAGAAGCTCTGATCGAACACGCGACCGTCTGTCAGATTCGTGGTGGGGATGCCAGATAGGTAGTGATGTTCCCTGGTGTGACTGGTCTGTTGCGGTGGAAGGTGGGGTAGCGAGTTTGCATGAACGTATAACAGGAATGTATATTGGGCGTGCCTCCACAAGGCAGGCACTACTTTCTGCAACAGGAGAACTCTTATGAAGTTGAAGTACATGGCAGCTCCGCTGGTTGCCGGTGCCCTGCTCGTGCCCGTCACTCTTCCAGCCCAGGCTGCCGCGGATCCCGCCCCCCTCATCCGTACTGCTCCCGTCTCGTCCTCCGATGCTGATCATGCCAAGAGCATCATCAAGGATCTTGATGGACAGGCTGACAAGCTCGGCGATCTGCTCAAGTTCCTCCCGGCTGGTGAGTACAAGGACCAGGTCGTTGATCTGTTGCACACTGTGTTCAATCTGCGCCGTGCTGCACAGAAGATCGCCACGGGCAAGGTTCCGTTCTACAAGCTGGACACCCTGAGCGCACGCGTTCAGCTCGTCACCACCATCGGCCAGACGATCCATGACTCCGTCAACAATTTCCAGACCAAGCCGCGTCAGGCCAATGTCACCATGGGTCTGGAGATCACCAAGGCCGTTGTCATCCTCGTCGACCCAATGACCACCAAGGACGAGATCACTGCTGAGATCGCCGCTGTCAAGGACCGTTACAAGGCAGGCCTGGCCATGCCGGACCTCAAGGACACCGATCCCGCTACCATCTACACGAAGTCGCATCTGAACAAGGCCATTTGGCAGGTGCGTCACAACCGCGCGAAGAACCTTGCTGGTAAGAAGGATCGGGCCGTCATCAAGGAGCTCAACAAGGAGATCGCGAAGGCTGTTGGTGTGTGGTTCCGCGCCAAGTCCACTGTGGGTGACTGCAAGGCTGCCGAGGCCGAGCTGAACGACGCCTACCAGAAGGCTCTTGCTGCTCCCGACAAGGAGAAGAAGGCTCCCGCTCAGGACAAGAAAGCTGCTTGATCCGTGAAAATCGCTTGATCAGGTAGAACCTGAGCAAGCGTACCCACTCACAAAATTTTCGCCGTGACCCCTTTCTGCGGGCTCACACGGAAAGATCTGTCTGAACGAGGCATCTGTCACCTGGACACACGGTCTAGGCTTGGCGGGTGCCTCGTTCACCATTGCCGCAACGTCACGGTTTGGAATCAGCCTGGGTGCGTACACCCGACCATGGACAGTGTCGACGGCTTTCGCACGACCGGGGCATCGTGAATCGGTGGCCATGGCCCGCCCTGCGGGACTTCCTCGTCGAGAAACTCACTCGGATCACTCCATCGCGTATCGACGAGATGATCACTGAGAAGAAATTTGTCACCCAGGATGGGGTACCGATCACTGCGATGACCACCTTCGAGCCGCAGTATTTCATCTTCTTCCATCGTGATCTGCCAGATGAGAAGCCAGTGCCATTCCCCATCGGGATCCTGTATCAGGACGAGCGCATCCTCGTTGTGGACAAACCACATTTCCTGTCGTCAATCCCGCGAGGCCAGCATGTGTTGGAATCAGTTGTCGTCAAGTTGCGTACGCAACTCCAGATGCCGGAACTGACTGTGGCGCATCGTCTGGACCGGGTCACATCCGGTGTCCTCATGCTCACCTGCGCTCGACAGTGGCGATGCCCGTACCAGACGCTTTTCGAACGTCGACAGGTGCGCAAGACGTATCGGTTAGTGGCACCCTGGCTGGATTTTGACGAGATGGATGATGGACCGCTGGGGGTGATCGGTGACTCGCCCTCTGGTTCTGCACATGGCTTCGGGAGGTTGGGAGAAGATGAGACAGCGACATCTCCCGACGTGGCAGCTTCCAGGGATAGCTCAGCTACAGCATTTGGAGACAGCGCACACGACGGGGACGCGATTTCTGTCACGTCACAGGATCATCGGGAACAGGAATGCTCGCCTGAGGGCAGGGATGATCTTTTTGGACAGGACACGAGTGAGTCGAATTGTGCTGGGCAGTACGTGAAGACCAAGAGCAATGGGCTTCCCCACAAGGATGGTGACCAGTCATTGACGTCTGGGCAACGGCGTGATCCTTCTGATCCGGGGGATCGTGCGATTTCTGTCACCTCATCGCAGGGTGAGGCCTTCCAGTGGCGAAAGGGTGGCGGTGGCGACAATTTTTGTCAGTCACCGATGCGCTCCAGCGAGGCTGGACATGACAACACCGTTGATCAGTTCGAAAGTCGTCATCGGACCAGTGCTACTGACCTACAGGAAAGGTCGAGCTCGGGAAGGTTGCCCAACCCTGCCCGAAGCGACGCGGAGAATTTGTCCGGCGGCCCTGTGTGGCTTGAGCACTGTGATGGCGGGGTGCGAGTGAGCAGTCACATCATCAAGGAACGCGGCGTTCTGCAGGCGCAACAGGTGAGCGGTCGAGAACCGAATGCCGTAACCGAAATTCGGTTGGTGGAACGTCGAGGAGATCTGGCACTGTACGAGGCAATCCCGCTGACTGGCCGGACTCACCAGATTCGGCTGCACATGTGGAGCCTGGGTGCACCGATTCTCAACGATCCGTTCTATCCGCAACTGCTCGATGTTTCCATTGACGATTTCTCCCGGCCGCTTCAATTACAGGCCTACCGGATGAGTTTCGTCGACCCCATCACCGGTGAGCAACGCATGTTCACCTCGCAGCTTGAGCTCAGTTGCTGGCCCAGCACGGAGGCAAGCCAGCCCCGGGGCAAAGACAGAGGTAACGCGTGGATACCGGGCGACGCGTGAGTACTGACGATGTTTTTGTCCACGAGATGCTTTCGTGGACAAAAACATCGGCTGGAGCCTGCACAACGCAGTTTGTTGCGCCCCGCGCCGGCGAGCTGACAAAAATTGTCAGACCCGGCTGACGAAGTGGAAATGACCTCGGTGGATCAGAGGTGGGTCTTCCCGATAGATGTCAAGGCCGTAGGGTCAGGGCCGACGCCCAGGAGCAGATGTGGTGCTTTCCGGGCCTGAGCGCCGGGAACGCCACCGTCAGGAGGCCAGATATCCCTGGGCGTCCAGGGCAGCGCGGCAACCGGAGCCGGCAGCTGTGATCGCTTGCTGGTAATGGGAATCCACCAGGTCTCCACAGGCGAAGACGCCAGGAAGACTGGTACGAGTGCTGGGTTCATCGCACACGACGTAGCCACCCTTGTCGACTGTGACTTCGTCGGAGACGAGCTGGGATCGGGGATCGAGCCCGATCGCCTCGAAGACACCGGACACCTCGAGGTGACGTTTTTCGCCAGTAACCGTGTCCTTGAGCGTGATGCCGGTGAGTTTGGTCTCCCCATCCATACCGACGACCTGACTGTTCCATGCCCACTTGATCTTGGGGTCTGCCATGGCCCGGTCGATCATCGCCTGACTGGCGCGCAGAGCGTCGCGTCGGTGAATCACAGTCACCGATTTGGCGAACCGGGTGAGGAAAGTCGCCTCCTCCATGGCAGAGTCACCGCCGCCAATGACGGCAATGTCCTTGTCGCGGAAGAAGAACCCGTCACAGGTGGCGCACCACGACACTCCACGCCCGGAGAGCCGAGCTTCGTCCTCGATCTGGAGTTTGCGGTGAGCCGCACCCATGGCCAGGATGACGGTCTTGGCGCGATGGACGTTGCCGTCCGTATCGGTGACGGTTTTGATCTCCCCGGAGAGGTTGGCCTCGACGATGTCGTCAGTAATGAGCTCGGCGCCAAACCGTTCGGCCTGGGAACGCATCTGGGCCATGAGATCTGGGCCCAGAATTGCGTCGGGGAAACCGGGGAAATTCTCCACCTCGGTGGTCTGCATGAGGGCTCCACCGGCGTCAGCACTCCCCTCGAAGACGAGCGGATGCAGTCCGGCACGGCCGCTGTAGATCGCGGCAGTGTATCCGGCTGGACCCGATCCCACGATGATGACGTCACGGACCTCGCCGTCGTTGGTGGGGGCGGCAGTGGACGGCTTGCTGGCCTGGCCGGGATCGGACAGGGTGATCCCCCCAACCAGGGGGGAGGTCATGATGGGATCTGTGCTCATCGAAAGCTCTCCTTGCGGATCAGTTCGCGACTTTGTCGCGGGGTGCGAATGAGGCATGGTGCCACCGCGGGTCGAGATACCAAGTGACGGAGCTGGTTCACTCTACTTGTCGATGGATTGTGTGCCTATAAGGGTGAGCGTATGACATGGCGTTATTGTTCCCGGTCTTCACTGCTTGAGTGCGTCACAAGTATGGGACGTGACGAGCACAGAATGCCCATGACTCAGCAGGACACACCAGGCACCGACCATGGGATCTGATTGGGTGACTGACATGGTGTGTGAGGAACCGATGGTTTTCACAGCCTTGGCTGGTGCCTTGTGGCTTCGGGCCAATCCCTCCAAACCAGTTCTCCGACGCTGAGGCTAGGTCATTTTTGACGTCAGCGCACCCAGGTCGCATGTGGAGTGCCCCTGCCATGTCCCGAAACGACATTTTTGACTCCCAGGGCGTGATGCATCATTGAGTCATGACGGATAACCAGAACTCGCCCGACTCGCGTCCTGACTCGTGGGTGCCGCACGACCATGAGAGCTCCCGAGGTGCCAACGATCCATGGAGCGGAACCCCACACGCATCAGAAAATGGGTCCCCCTGGGGCACTGGTGGCTCGTCAGCAGGAAAATCTCAGCAGTGGGGTGGCAGCGCATGGGGTACGGCATCCCAACCGTCCACACCTCCCGGTCCCCAGCGTGATGACAGATCGTCGGCGGCGCCTGCCACGACGACCAAGGGCACGAGGAGAGGCTCTGGGCGGACCGTCGCGGGAGGGCTTCTCGCGCTGCTGCTCGCCATTGGTGCCGGTGGTGCTGCTGGTTGGTACGTCGCCAATGAGACACCTCAGGTGAGTCAGGCATCGTCTGCCCCAGCCTTGGGCAAAAGTGACGACAAACCTGCAGCGCCAGTCTCCACCAAGGACTGGACCTCAACCGCCAAGAAGGTCACGGATTCCGTCGTGTCGATCCAGGTGCAGACCACCAATGGTGGCGGTCAGGGATCCGGAGTCATCGTCGACGACAAGGGTCACATCATCACGAACAATCACGTGGTGGCTGGAGCATCTCGGTCTGGTTCGATCAGTGTCGCGATGGGAAATCTGGCCTATGACGCCTCAGTCGTGGGAACTGATCCGTCTAGTGACTTGGCCGTTCTCAAACTCAACACCGTCCCCAAGGGCCTCAAACCCATTCAATTCGCCGACTCGGGAAAACTCGTCGTTGGGCAAGGCGTGATGGCGATCGGGAATCCTTTGGGGCTGTCCGGCTCAGTGACGACTGGTGTCATCTCGGCGCTCAACCGTCCGGTGACCACCAGTGGTGAGCGAGAAGGCGTGATCCGCAACACCGATGTCGTCGTCACCAATGCCATCCAGACTTCCGCCCCCATCAACCCGGGAAACTCGGGCGGTGCACTGGTGGATTCCGAGGGTCGGCTCATCGGTATCAACTCCTCAATTGCGTCCTTGTCGTCGAGTGAGGATGGCAACACCTCCGGGAGCATCGGCATTGGTTTCGCCATCCCGGCCAATCAAGTGAAGAACATTGCCGATCAGTTGATAAGCAACGGCAAGGCTCGACACGCGCTGCTGGGGTTGTCAGCCTCGGACGCCCAGGCCGAGAAATCTGACGGTTCCAAGATGATGGGAGCTCTGGTGCGCACCGTGACTCCGGGAGGAGTCGCAGACAAAGCGGGGATCAAGAAGAATGACCTCATCGTTGCGGTGAATGGCACCACGGTTGGGTCGAGTACCTCGCTGGTGGCGCGAGTTCGGGAACAACCCGTCGGTAGCACGGTCAAGATCAAGATCCTGCGGGATGGCAAGGATCAGGAAGTTACGGCAACTCTTCGTGACGCCAAGCGTTGAGATGTGACAGAGCAGGGCTGGTGACGCAGTCCTGCTGACAAAAATTGACATTGCGTATCGGGCTGCGAACCGGTGGATCCGTGGCTCGTGCGTGAGGTTCTTCGCTGCGTATGAATCCGGCAACCATCACACGCAACAACAGTCGTCCGTTCGGGAGCTCGTGCCGGGTCTGCCGCGGTCAAGTGGTGAACGGATCTGTCGTGGCTTGGCGATGAAGAGGACTCACCCCATTCACATCATGCGATCCAGTGTGCAGGATCTGGAACGTGCAATTTTTGACACTCCACGGTGGAGCGAGTCTTTGTGGTGACGTGTCCGCGCCTCGCGTGTGTTTTTTGTTCCCGGAGTGGCACGGTTCTCGTGCCTTACCAGGATGAGCAGCGGTGGAACCAGGATGGGCAGCGGTGAGAGAAATCTGCGTTGCAATGCGAGTGCGGCAGTACAGGTCATGACGGTTGCGCTGAGTTGCCCAGTACGAGCCAAGTCATAGATGCTGGTAGTGCGGCAGGCACATGAGCCACGATGCTCTGTGAAACCGCCCGTCACCCTCGGTAGGTGTGTCAACAAGGACCGTCAGCTGCAAAGCTCAACCCGTGAGGATCCAACTACTGGCCGGACCAAGAACGCCGAAAACCTTTTGGGTCCCTCAGTCCAACCCGTGAGGATACTGGCCGGACGCTGCCATGCCTCTCCAGAGCTGGTGCTGGCCTGTCCAGAGCGCTGGCGCAGTCTTGGCCTCACATGAGCTCCAGGACAGCACGCGCTGTCTCGTCGTCGACGATGAGATCGGTGGCCACCCGAGCTCGCAGCGCAGCCAGAAGTGCACGGGCCTTTGCTTTACCGGCCACCACGCAGATACGTCGCGGCACCTTTCGAATCTCGGTGGGTGTCATTCCCGTTGCTCGGTTGTTGAACGGCACGTCGAAGGATCCGTCGGCCCGCAGGAAAACTGTGTTGACGTCCCCGACCACTCCGCTACTGCGGAGTTCAGCCATTTCCTCCTCCGTGAGATATCCCGAGGAGTACACGTGTGAGGGCACTGGTGCCTGTAGCCCGCCGACACCGAACACGGCCACGTCCAGTGTGGCTCGAGTGCGGAGCACGGACTGGATGGAGCGCTCCTTCCACATCGATGCGCGCGTGGCCGGATTGTCGAAGAAGGCGGGGATGGGGAAGTGAATGACGTCTGCGTCGAAGGCATCGGCGATGCGGGCGGTGATTTCTCCCACGTAGGGGATGCCTGACGAGGTGGGGTTGGCCGATCCATTCATTTGAAGGATGTGTACCCCCCGAGTCTCCTTGGGGATGATGTGGTGTGCCACAGCGTCCAAGGTGGTACCCCACGCAATACCTACCGTGGAACCGTCATGGACGGCATCGGTGAGACTCTGTGCGGCGGTACGCGCTACTTGGTCCAAGCGGTGGACCTCAGTGGTCCCCGACTTCACAGGAACGATGGTGGCACGCACCCCGAAAAGACGGGCATAAGTGGTCCCAAGCCCTTGTCGTGCGCTGGTTGGCTGGGCAAGGCTGATGCGCACCAGGCCCGTCTCACGGGCCTGCTTCAGCAGGCGGGAGACGGTCGATCGCGAGGTACCCAAGTGCTTGGCAATGACGTCCATGGTTTCGCCCTGCAGGTAGTACATCGACGCTGCGGTCCACACATCATCGGCCCACTCGTTCATGTATTTGCCTTTCCTGTGCACGTTAGTTCAATAGGGTACCGCTGTGATCGGTCAAAGGTGTTCACTGAGACCGTCCAGCTCGCAAAAGCTGGGCGAGGCCGCCATGGTCACTCGACCAAGGTTACGACCTGTGTGAGACCCAGTGCCAATGAATGCCCTGGGGTGACACAAGACAAAGGAGTCCGCATGCTTCTCGAAACGACGGTGTCCGCCGGCGCGATTTTCGGGTCTGAGTTCCTCGGAACGATGATTCTGATCATCCTTGGTGTCGGCGTCGTCGCCAACAATCTTCTTCCCAAGACAAAGGGAAATCCTGGACCTGGTTCACTTCAGATCAACTGGGGCTGGGGTTTCGGCGTCATGTTCGGTGTCTATGGGGCCTACCGCACCGGTGGCCATCTGAACCCGGCTGTGACAGTTGGTCTTGCCCTTGCAGGCAAGGATCTGGCCCCTGGAGTTGAGGCCACCGCTGGTAACATCTGCCTCTACATCATCGCCCAGTTCCTCGGTGCCTTCGTCGGCGCCATCATTGCGTGGCTGGCCTACAAGCAGCACTACGACGAGGACTGCGACCCGGCTCTCAAACTTGGCACCTTTGCCACTGGTCCCGAGATCCGCAATCCGTTCTGGAACACCGTCACTGAGGCCATCGGTACCTGGGTGCTGGTTCTGTGGGTCATCATCTCGAACTACACCGCCGCCGCTTCGGTCGATCTCAAGACCGGTGTCTTCTCCGGTACCGCCATCGGCCCGCTCGCTGTCGCTCTGCTCATCGTCTCCATCGGCGCCTCGCTGGGTGGCCCCACCGGATATGCCATCAACCCGGCCCGTGACCTCGGCCCCCGTGTCGCCCACGCCGTCCTCCCGATCAAGGGCAAGGGTGGCTCCGACTGGGGCTACTCCTGGGTCCCGATCGTCGGCCCGATGATTGGCGCTGTCCTTGCGTCCGTCACCTACCTCATTTTCTGGTGATCACACAAAAGATCTAACCAGACACCTTGCCCTCGTCGGATGATCCGTCGAGGGCAAGCCATGAAACACCATCTGTCTTGGAGGAACAGGCGATCCCGGGAAGGTACATTTGACGCGGCAACACAGCCATCGAATGTGACAGTACTGGAACATGCGATGATGTCTGAACCTCCAGACCACCCGAGTCAACGTTGACATAGAAAGGCAGCGATCATGACCGAAGAGAAATACGTCCTCGCCATTGATGAGGGCACGACCTCAGCTCGCGCCATCATCTTCAACCACTCCGGGCAGATCGTCTCGGTCGGCCAGAAGGAGTTCGAGCAGATCTTCCCGCGTGCCGGCTGGGTCGAGCACGACGCCGTCGAGATCTGGGAGTCGGTACGTGAGGTCATTGGTCAGGCCCTCTCGAAGGCCAGCATCAACCGTCACCAGCTCTCCGCCGTCGGTATCACCAACCAGCGCGAGACCGCAGTCGTGTGGGACAAGAACACGGGCGAGCCGGTGTACAACGCCATCGTGTGGCAGGACACTCGTACCCAGAAGATCTGTGACGAGCTTGCCGGTGACGAGGGCCCCGATCGCTTCAAGGACATCTGTGGTCTGCCCCTGGCCACCTATTTCTCCGGCCCCAAGGTGAAGTGGATCCTCGACAACGTCGAGGGCGCTCGCGCCAAGGCAGAGGCAGGCGACCTGCTGTTCGGCAACATGGACACCTGGGTGCTGTGGAACCTTACCGGTGGCGTCAACGGCGGCGTCCACGTCACTGAGCCGACCAACGCTTCGCGTACCATGCTCATGGACGTGCGCAAGCTGCAGTGGGACGACTCGATGTGCGAGGTCATGGGCATTCCGAAGTCCATGCTCCCCGAGATCAAGTCCTCCTCCGAGGTGTACGGCAAGGCCTCCCGCGAGTCCCTGCTCATCGACACCCCGATCGCCGGCATCCTGGGCGACCAGCAGGCAGCCACCTTCGGGCAGGCCTGCTTCGAGAAGGGCAACGCCAAGAACACCTATGGCACTGGTTGCTTCATGCTCATGAACACCGGGCAGGAAGCCGTCTTCTCCGAGAACGGCCTGCTCACCACGGTGTGCTACAAGCTCGGTGACAAGCCCACCGTCTACGCCCTCGAAGGCTCGATCGCCGTGGCCGGCTCCCTGGTGCAGTGGCTGCGCGACAACCTGCGCATGTTCGATTCGGCTCCCGAGATCGAGACCTTGGCCACCTCCGTGGAGGACAACGGTGGAGCCTACATCGTCCCCGCGTTCTCCGGTCTGTTCGCCCCGTACTGGCGTCCCGACGCGCGTGGCGCTCTCGTCGGCCTGACCCGGTTCGTCAACCGCGGCCACATTGCCCGCGCCGTTCTGGAAGCCACCGCGTACCAGACCCGTGAGGTGCTCGATGCCATGAATGCCGACTCCGGTGTTCCGCTGACCGAGCTCAAGGTTGACGGTGGCATGACTGCCAACGAGACCCTCATGCAGTTCCAGGCCGATCAGGTTGGTGTGCCGGTCATCCGCCCGGTGGTCGCCGAGACCACCGCTCTGGGTGCCGCCTACGCCGCCGGTATCGCCGTTGGCTTCTGGAACGGTGAGGAGGACGTCGTCAAGAACTGGGCTGAGGACAAGCGCTGGGAGCCCAAGATGGACGACGCCGAGCGTGATCGTCTGTACCGCAACTGGAAGAAGGCCGTCACCAAGACCTTCGACTGGGTTGACGCTGACGTCAAGGAGTGACCGTGCCCCGGTCTGTTGACCGGTGACCGTAAACCCCGAGGGGCCCCGCAATGAACGTGCGGGGCCCATCGTCATACCACGGCCATGCTGTTGGACGACGTTGGTTTCCAATCCTCGTGTCGTCACATTGTTGTGATGACCGATTTTGACGGTTGCGATCACGCGTCACTCAAACGGTACTCGACTGAGTCTTCTGCTGGCCCTCCCGAGAGCCGAAAGCATTGGCTGCTCCGTCGTGACAAGGGTGCCCCTGAATCACATCTCTGTCTGAGCAGCTCTTGACCGGGTAACTTCTACAGGGCGGCACTTTGTGGATGAAGGGTCTGATTGGACTCTTGGCGAGTGTGTATTTCAGACTCTGGCTGTGGTTTCTGGACAGAAACCGATGGCTTAGTTGCTTGGCTGCGCGAACGTCGTGACAGGTGAGCGGTGCCCACAGCAACAACCAGTGGGCATGTGTGAGAAAAATGTCGCCGCCCCTGGAGTTTGGGCAGTGCAGTGACTCGGGGTTTCTTCTGACGGGAATTTTTGCACTACCCGCTCGAGGTGGGCGCTCATCCAGGTGGACATGGCTGGGGAAGACCGCCAGTTAAGGTGACAGAACGTCCCCAGCTCCACACCGTGAGCTACCCGGCACAGGGACTGTGTTGCTCGGTGACTGCGGTTGTCTCGACTCGATACGTTGCTACGGCCAGTGGTCGTGTCATTGCACGGTGATCGTGGATATTCCACCTTGGTAGCGCCCGTCGGAGACGCTGGGCAGTTTGGTGAGATAGATGAGTACGTAGCGGGTTTTTTTCTCACCCAGGTCCAAGGTGACCTTGCCGTTGGCGTCCGACTGCCCATCCGCCTTGGTCCAGTCCTTGATGGAGCGCATCGACGCTCTGGAGGTGTCGTTGGATGGAATCCATGCTGAGATGTCTGTACCTGAACCTGTGAGCGTGACTGTCACTGACGAGACTTGCGTTGGCTTGCCGAGATCCACGACCAGCCCGACCCCGGGTTTGAGGCCGCCGAGGTTCGCAGACCCGCGGTACACCAATGTGCGCCACGCAGTGGTGGCCCTACCATCGTGAGCCTGATTCACCAACCGTGGGTGCTCTTCATCGTTTCCACCATCAGCCTGCGGGTCGAAGTCCTTCACTGTGGCAATGGTGGGCTCAGTTGCCTGGGGAGCATCGTTGTGAGCCTGCTCATCGTCATCGTGAGCACCAACCAGGACCAGGCCAACCACCAGAGCTGCGATGGTGAGTGCCACGAGTATCCACGGCCAGTGTCGATTGGCGGGACGCGGATGGCGGGGAGCCCTTCCGATGGATTCAGAATTGTCACCTCGGGTCCGTGCAGGGCGGTTGCGTGACGTTCCAGCCCGGGAGTTGACATTTTTGTTCACGGCAGTGAGGGGGCCAGAGGGGTCTCCTGCAGAACTTTTGATGCCGACTCCTGCGGAGCTTTCAGCAACTGATCCTGTCGAGGGGTCTGCTGCTTGATGACGCTGGGATGAATCATGACGTCCCCATTGGCCGGCAGCAGCCTGTGGAGACCAGTAACCATCTTCGTCGGGACCGGTCAGATCCTGGGAGGATTCGCCCTGCCGATTCGAAGGATCGTGTGCCCGCGATGATTTCTCGACGGACGGAGCGTGGGCTGGAGCAGGTTCCTCATCGATGACCGGTGGCAGATCCACTGAAGTCCTGGTCACCGCGGATTCAGGGGTGAGAGTGCGTCCTGTGGAGACCAGGTTGGGTTCTGCGGAAGCGGTACGTGCGTCAGCGGGGCGTTGCGCGGCAGCAGTGGGGTAGCGCAGTCGACGTTCCAGATCTGCTGCGGCATCCGCCGAACCCAGTACACGGGCAAGAGCCTGGTAGATCTCGCTGGCAGACCGTACCGGGACCTCGTCGTGGCGAGGTTGTTGAGACAGGATTTGGTCACACAGCACGTCCAGAGCAGGGGAGACGCCAGGCTGGACCTGTCGCGGCGTCAACCAGCAGTGCCCGTCAGCGGGAGCAGCCACCAGTCCCCAAGTTTTCTGAGCGTGCCGAGTATTCTCGCTGGGCAGTGCTGCCAAGGAGGCGGGGGCGGACGGTGTCCCCAACGGCCATCGCGAAACCAGACAGGCGTAGAGAATTTTCCCCATGTCAACGATGTCGGTGGCCTCTCGCTCAGACCAAGAAGTTGCTTGTTCCGTCTCGTGGGGGTTGAGCACTGCCTCCATGAGCAGACCAACGATCTTCACGTTTCCGGTGGCGGTGATGATGATCGTTTCCGGGCTGAGCCGTTCGTGGAAGATACCCTGTGCATGCATGGGGGTCATGGCGTCAGCGATCTCACGCACCACCCAGGCGGCCTCCAGCGCAGACAACGGGCCGGTGGCAAGCAGCTCACGCAAGGTGAGGCCGGGTGCGTACTCACTGACGACAAAACTTGTCGTCTCTGGTTGACGAGCGCTCACTGCGTCCAGCACCCGCACGAATCTCGAGTCGGTGGCCACGGCTGCCTGCATCGCAGCGGTCAGAATCTCGGGGGTGCGTGGAGATCTGGCGTCCATTGCCGTGATGACGACGGGACGGTGCAGCTTGAGGTCGAAAGCTCGCCACAACTCGGTGTCGGCAAGATGCCCAAGCTTCACCTCGAGCCGAAACCTGTCGCCCAATGTGGTTCCAGCCTCCAAGGACTGTTCAGCCCATTGGGGCCCTGCCGAGGGCTGATACGTCTCGGCGCCGTTTCCAACTCGGGAAGACGATGCCGCGACCTCCTCATGACGACTGTCCACGGCACCTCCCCACGCCCCAGATTGCTCTGTGTCTCAGGCCCCTCCTGATCAGAGACCTGAACAGCACCTTAGTGGTTCGACCATTCAGGATTCGTGTGCCGCTCCGCTGGCCACTGGGTTGCTGTTGTTCCTCCCCGTTCCTCGGTTACGTACCTGTCGAATCCGCAACACAGTTGCTGCGATGACGATGCCTCCGGAAACAACGATGATCACCCATCCGATGTCATCCATCTGGGTTGCCTTGACGACGAAGGTTTCGGTTTGTCCGATTGGACGCCCATCTCGGGAGGTCAAGGTTGCTGTCATCCTGACTTGGCCATTGGAGCTGGCATGGGGAGAGAACTTGAGGGCCTGGGTCTCGCCGGGACGTACCGTGATCACCTTGGTGTTGGGGATGTCAATGCGTTGTGGGTTCTCCGAGACGATGACGGCCTTGACATCTATCGCCTGATCCAGATGGTTGGTGACAGCAAGTGGGAACTCGTTGGACGACGACGACATGACGAAGCTTGACGCCGAGTGCAGTTCGATGTGCTCACCGGACAGGTACCGACGAGCCGGTGCCATGGCCGCGTGCCACCACAGGCGTCGTTCACTCGCGCTCATCCTGGTGGACAGGCCCGCCACGGAGATCCGTCCCAATGGTTGGGACACCTTTCCCGGATCACTGAGCAGCTTGGTCCAGGCTTGGGCCTCGTCTGTGGTCTGCTCGAGCTGCCTCGCCCAGTCCGGGCCGAGCAGCCGGGCAGAGCTGCGGGGGTTCAGAGCGGGTAGTTGCACCCGTGTTGGCTTGATGGAGCGCAGATCCACCTGATGCATCCACGCAGGGGGGGTCACGGATTTCACCTGGTCGGGGGAATGGGTCGCGGTGACCAGGGGAGAGTTCTGTGTCCCGGTGAGGAGGGCCTGTGCCAAGGCGCGGCCACGTACCTGCGCAGGCATTGAGGGGGAGGGAGGTGGGCCTCCCTCCAACGCGTCGGTGGCCAGTGGAATCACGGTGGTGCCGTTGGATGTTCTGGGGCTGGTGGCAGTGGGCAGAGCAGAAGTGACCACCAGTGCTGGGTGCAAGGTTGACGTCAGCATCGTCAATGCCGGTTTGGTGAGTTCACCGGTTTCGTCCAGTATGGCCAAAGGTAGTTTGGCGGCAGGGTTGTCTGGTGGCAGGGATTCCTTGATCTGAGTGAGTACGTCACGGTGGGAGGTGGTGGCAGCCACCCCGGTCACGTCGGCGGAACCATAGGGGAGGCGATATGCCGGTACTGCCTTGAGCATCGTCGTGAAACGATCCAGCCAGGCCTTGGCAGCTTTTCCGCCCGTGCCTGGAGCCGACTTATCACCTTGGGCCACCTGATAGCCCTTGGTCATGGCTGTGACCTCGTCGAGTAGCTCAGGATCGACGAGTACGGTGCGTCTGGTGGCGATGGCTTGGTCGACAAGTTCCAGGAGGCGTCCGTCCAATTCATCGGCGAGGTGATTGTCGATGAATGTGCCATCGATGCGTGTGGATGGGGTGGAATTGAGTACGACAAGCGATGATGACCAGGCCGATGTATGGCTGTCGGTGAGGACGGTGAATGTTCGGGCCCGCCCCACAGTGTGCCGAGAACCGTGCTCGGGGGTTGCCTGGGCGTGCACACCGATGAGATAGGCCTTGGAAGTGTCGGTCAGGCCCATCTTCTCCGGGGTGGCGGTGACGGTGAAGGTGGCGCACTGGCCGTTGGCGAAGGTCTGGGTGCTTTCGGGGTCGGTGATGTTGTTGATCGAAGCTTCATTCGGCTCACGGAACCATCGTGCCCCGGTGGGTATCTCCGGTGGAGACTGCAGTACGGACCCCATGTCGTCGTAGCCGCTGATGGGGTCCAAGGAGCGCCAGAACGACACCTGTACCCAGCGCAGATTCTTACCGCTGATGTTCGTCACCGTACCGCGGATGGTGATGGGGTCCTTGGGAGACCCTGAGTCGGGGCTCACCGACATGATGTCGATCGCCACTTCCTGGCCGGACGACTCCTTGTCCGTGCCGTAGCGGCCGGTTTGTTGGCAGCTGGGCTCTTGGGGTGAGGTTTGGGGGGGCACTGGGTTCTGGGGGGAGTCAGAAGCACGGGGTGAGGAAGATGGAGCACTGGGTACTGGAGTGGAAGTTTCGGGCTGAAGCGCGTTGCTTCGCGAAGGGGCATCCTCCTGCTCTAGGGCGTGGCTGTGCGAGATGGATGCCGGAGAGGTCCCTGAGTCCCAGGTGCGTGCCAAGGCTGCGTGAGCAGCCGACACCTGTGACGTGAAAAGTGTGGTTTCAACTGATGCCTGTGCCGGAACAAGGCTGGCTGACAGCGTCAGAGCTGTGACACCCATGAGGGTGAGGCAACGACGCAGTCGTGTGACGTGAGGTCCGGGCACGATTCCTATGCTACGGGGTCATTCCATGAAGATGACAACGCTGTT
This sequence comes from Cutibacterium granulosum, assembly GCF_900186975.1. Lineage (NCBI taxonomy): Bacteria > Bacillati > Actinomycetota > Actinomycetes > Propionibacteriales > Propionibacteriaceae > Cutibacterium > Cutibacterium granulosum. Next base: position 466,631 of record NZ_LT906441.1, on the reverse strand, counting down.
TTCGGTGCTGGGAGCTACTGGTGGGTGATTGACCGGATGAGGCGTGGATGCTTGGGAGGTTCAGGGGTCCTTGCCGCAGAGGAGTTGGTGTGCTCTACCTGGGATAGACCAGACTCGTGGCGAAAAATGTCATTGCGTTCCATCGCTAGGCACCAGAGTGCTCCACGGCGACTGCTGGCGGGATTTTCGTTCCATGTGCGGTGGCGTGGGAACTGTTGCTCCTGGTCGAATTGTGCCTGTCGTGTTTTGGCCGCAACAAACTCACGTCATCGGCAGAGGGGACAGGCCTGCATCGTGCTCATGCTGTGAGGGCCATGTTCATCAATGCTGCAGGAACATTTTTGTCGAGTGACCGGCCCTCGTGCCACCACGGTGATGGGAATGCCACACCCGTGTCATTTTTCGACGGTGAGCTGGCCAGTCGAGCTTTCCCTCGTTTGGGGCCACTCCATGAGGTGGCCCCGAATCATCCCCGCATCACGATTGAGTTGATTCTGGTTGCTGGGCCCACCATGCCTTCAAGGCCTTCTCGGCCTGGTCGGTAGTGTGAGGTCCCTCTTCAATGCGTAGATTGAGCAGGAACTTGTAGGCCCGACCCACCACTGGTCCGGGCTCGATGCCCAGGATTGCCATGATCTGTCCACCATCCAGATCAGGTCGGGTGGCGTCCAGCTCCTCCTGGGCTGCCAGCTCGGCGATGCGTCGCTCCAGATCGTCGTAGGCGAATTCCAGTCGTTCCGCTTTGCGTCGGTTGCGTGTGGTGCAGTCAGCACGGGTGAGAATGTGCAGACGCTCCAGTTGGTCGCCTGCGTCACGGACGTAACGGCGCACTGCTGAATCAGTCCATCCCTGATCGCCATATCCGTAGGAACGCAGGTGCAGTTCCACCAGGAGGCACACAGCCTTGACGATGTCAGAGGGATAGTTGAGCGCTTTGAGACGCTTGCGTGCCATCTTCGCCCCAACGACGTCATGATGGTGGAAACTCACCTTGCCGCCGGGCTCGAAACGTCGAGTGGCCGGCTTGCCGATGTCATGAAGCAGAGCTGCCAGACGCCCGACCAGGTCGGGATCATGGCCCCGCCGTTTCTCCAGCTCGATCGATTGGTCGACGACCGTGAGCGAATGCTCGTAGACGTCCTTGTGACGATGATGTTCGTCAGGTTCCAGACGCAGCGCGGGCAGTTCGGGCAGGACAATGCTGGCGATTCCTGTGTCAACCAGCAGCATGAGACCCTCACGGGGGGAGTCGGTAAGTAGCAGCTTGGACAACTCATCACGAACCCGCTCAGCGGAAATGATCGACATGCGGTCTGCCATTCCGGTCATGGCCGCGCGCACCTCATCGGTGACGGTGAAGCCCAGCTGACTTGTGAATCGAGCTGCACGCATCATCCGTAGTGGGTCATCAGAGAACGATCGCTGCGGCGGGAATGGTGTGCGCAGCATTCCAGATGCGAGGTCGGTGAGACCATGATGGGGATCGACGAATTCGCGGTTGGCGGCGTGCAGGGCCATCGCATTGACGGTGAAGTCTCGGCGGATGAGATCGTCATTCAGTGTGTCGCCGAAGGCAATCTCGGGTTTTCGTGAGTCTGGGCGGTACACGTCGGTGCGATAGGTGGTGATCTCCACCTGCCAGTCGTCGATCATGGCACCGATGGTGCCGAATGCCCGTCCAATGTCCCAGGTGGTCCGAGTTCGCTGTCGTAGCAGTGCCTCGATCTCGTCGGGGTGGGCATCGGTGGTGAAGTCAAGGTCGTGTCCCAGCATGCCCATGAGGGCATCGCGCACCGATCCACCTACGAGGTACAGGTCGTGTCCCGAATCGGCGAAAAGAGCACCGAGGTCCGCAATGAGTGGGGCTGACTGCCACAGACGATCCACTCTGTGCTCCAGCAACTGGGCAACAGTAAGCCCCTTCTCCTGTGCGCAGGGGCGTAGAGCGGTCAGTGAGGAAGCGATTGGCGAGGGGGGCACGTTTGCCATGGCGCACAAGTCTACCTGTCCTCGGAGGTGTCGTGGCATTTGTCATGCATGGCATGAGGACTGCTGACATTTTTGACACGGAACGAGGTAGCTGGCCTCCTGCTTGGTGGGGCCACCGATGTGATCATTCAGCTGTGCCAGGATCTGGGTTCTTCCTGACAGTTCGTACTTGAGCCGCTAGATGCACTGTCTTTCGAAAACTGTCTTTCTCGGTTGTCTGAAGTCTCTCTACAGCTGGTACTTCGGTTGGGCTGACATTTTTCTCAGGGATGGGACGCTGATCGTTCTGAGCTCTTTCGATTCAGAACTGAGTAGCAGTTGCTGGAGGGAGCTACTGGGCGTCATTCTCGAAATCGTCTGGATGATCGGCGCTTTCAAAATCGTCAGCGGACTCGCTCCTGCTGGCACTCGCGCTCGGGACGTCTGCTGGCCTGTGGAACCTCGTCATGACAATGACGACCATGGCTGCGGCAGCGATGAGTACCGGCAGACTCACCAGTACCGCGAGCAGAACGATCTTTCCCATCTCATTCCCTGCCAGGTGGCTCAGAACGCTCCGCGGATGCGGGCCTCGGCGAATGCTGTCTTTGCCATCTGCCGCATCGCCCTGATGACCTCGAACTGGGTTCCGGCAACGCATTTCGTCCACACCTGGAAGGTCATCGTTCCTCCGGTGATGTCGCCGACACCCAATACCTTTGGTTGCTCCAGGATTGAGTCTGGGTATGCCGCGGCCAATTCGTCCAGCACCATGTTGAGCACCCGAGTCACCTCATCGGGATCCTCGTCGGCGTGCACAGAAATGTCGGTGAAGCTCGTTGCCCAACCCTGCGAGATGTTGCCCACCTTGAGAATTTCTCCATTGCGCAGATACCAAGCCACGCCGTTGAAATCGCGGATACGGGTCGTCCGTAGACCGACCTCCTCAACAACTCCTCCCAGCTCGTCGATGTTGACGGTGTCACCCACCCCATACTGATCCTCAATGATGATGAACAGTCCTGAGAGGAAGTCCTTGACCAAGCTCTGAGCGCCGAAAGCCAGAGCGACACCAACAATTCCGGCAGATGCCAGGATTGGACCGATCTTCACCCCAATGGTGGAGAATCCTGCGAGGATCGCAACAGTGAGAATGATTGCCACGCCCAGGTTCGACAGCAAGCCGCCGACCGTTTTGGTGCGCTGGGTCTGGCGCTCGGAGGTTTTGGGCAGCATCCGGCCCAGCCCCATGGCTTCGTCGCGTTTCTTGGCGGTGCGCAGCATGGCTGAAACGACGAGATTGACGCCCTTGCGCAGCAACCATCGCAACACAATTGCGATGGCAATGATGAGGAGGAGCTGAATGAGCGTGCTCCAAGTCAAGATTTCGGTGTGGAACTTCACTGCTGCCCTTCTGTTGACGGCGCGTTCTACTTGAGGGTATGCCACCACGTCGAGACGACAAGACCGTATCAGGGCAAGGACGGCCTGGACCCAGCCATGGTCTCCGTGCGCTGTGAGGGTGCTGAGGCTCTCCGGGAGTAGATGAGCACGGAAAGCGAAGTGGGCGAGATCATGGTTCTGCCTTTTTCGAGGTGAGCGTCGCTCGATGGGGAATGCTGTTGTCAACGGTGACTCTTCGCCAGTGACGATTTCCCACAACAGACCCGGTGTCCAGTCACAGGAAGACCCCCATGCCAGGGGAATCGACATTTTTCTCACTGGCTTTGCCATGAGGACTGTGGCGGTTGAGTGACAAGGTGCGAGTGATAGGGCGTGACCGCTCACACCTGCTCTCCCAGGAGAAAATTGGCATTGGCATGTAAAGTTGTCCAGTGCGGATCGCCTCTCCTGTCTTCATGGGGGATAAGGGGTACAGCGTCAGCATGAGCCGGAGCGGACTTTGACATGCTTGGATGGCTTTGAGGCGTTCCCCGAGAACTCAATTTCGTTCATTGACCCGTGCCAGGCGTGGTTGGCACCTCGCTCCCCGCAGGACGCATCAACATCCCACGGTCAAGAAGAATCCGGAGCTGCATCGCGCTACGACGGGATGGGAAAGGCCAAGCGGCAACAGAATTGTGTTGGTGATCTGGTCGGCATGAGGACGTGGTGCTGTGAGGTCGAGCTGATAAATGCGACCAGTTCGTGACACTATCGGTGGTATGAACGATCTTCCTGATGCAGCGGCGTCTCCTGCTGGTGGTCCCGCGGGTGATGCCTCGGCGCCAGTCAACGCGTCCGATCTACCTGAGCATCTTGCCGTCCCCTCTCAGATGCCTCCCACTGGGCCTGCTGTCGCCTCTGCAGCGATTCGTGCGATCGGGGGCCAACCTGAGACCGATGCCATGGTGGACGCCGCTGGTGATCTGCGTATCGACATGCTCAGCCTGCATGACGCCCCAGCTCCAGAATGGTGCACATGGTCGACCGTGGGCCTTCACACCATGAGCAACGAGTTGCCGCTGGAGTCGGGGGAGTCGGTCAGCGTGCCTGCCGAGCTCATGACCGTGGGGGCACCTGGCTCCGATGTCATGGGCAAGGTCTTGGGCTCGTGTGCTTTCGCTGTCATGCGGGACAACTGGCTCATGGCCCCCGGTATCGTTTTCGGCGATGTCGTCGCTCTGTACGATCCGCAGGCCACCACCCCCCACCTCATGTGGGTGCATCCATTCACTGCTGGTGGACTCGATCGCATCGATGTGGGTGATGGGTTCTTCGTTCACTGGCTCATGGGCATGCCGATCACTGATGCTGAGCGGATCTGGCTGGAGGCCAATGGCTACGACGCCTTCATCGCCAAACTGGAGAACGGTGGGGTCAACTACACCGACCTGAGACGAGACTCACTGGTCTGAGAACCGAGCTGGTGCGGTGGCTCCAGTGCATTGGGCTCCCAGGGGCGGCAGTCGTGACGGTTTTCCTTCCAACAGACTCGGTCGGCTGAGGCTCAGTTCACTGGACTCTGGTGATGGGCTTCGCCATTTCGTCGAGATTCGGATGAGGCCAGTCGGTCCAGCGAATCGGCGATTCTCTTCACGTTGTTGCGCACGTCAATGATCATCCAGAGGATGAAGGCAGCTAGGAGAATGATGAGGATGTACGTGATCAAAATGATCGCGTCCGTGGCAATGGCGCCCATGGGAAGCTCCTGATCTTGGCCTGCGGGAAACTGTCTGCATACTACACAGAGCGGCCGTACCGCTGATGAGTGCTGACGAGATCCAGTCCGCTCGAGCCTGACCGGCATAGGTCGAGGAGATCATCGGTTTTTTGACAAGTGTGGGCTGCGTCAGGAGTCCGGGGTGGGGCTTCTTCGCGGAGTGCCTTGATGTCCTCTCGGGACTCTGGCCCGAACCAAGGTGGTGTTTTCCACACCGTCTCGAGCCCCCATGCTCCGGGAAGCCGTATTGAACACATACGATGAACAGTGGCTGATGTGGGGCGAGATTTCTATCGGGTGAGGCAGGTACCCGACACTGGGATGCTGCAAACGCGTTCGAGCCGGGATTTTTTGAGGAGAAGAAGCTGAGGCCGCGATTTTCTGCGGGCTGTGGGATGCAGATCTGGAAGATGGAGGGGACGTGCCTCGGCACGTCCCCTCCATCACTGAGCCTGAGCTGTCGTCAGCGTGATCCAGTTGTCAGACTCAGTCCTCGGCAGCCGAGGGGTGCGTCATGTCAGCCGGGACGACCCACTTGTCGAAGTCCTCAGCGCTCATGCCACCGACCGTCAGAGCGGACTCACGCAGGCTGATGCCCTCGTGGTGTGCGTTCTTGGCGATCTTGGAGGCCAGGTCGTAGCCGATGTGGCGGTTGAGAGCGGTGACCTGCATGAGGTTCTTGTCCAAGTTCTCCTTGATCTTGGCCGTGTTCGGCTCAATGCCGTAGGCGCAGTGCTCGTCGAAGGAGACGCAGGCGTCGGCAATGAGGCGAATCGACTCCAGGCAGGCGTGAGCCATGACCGGCTTGAACACGTTGAGTTGGAAGTTGCCCTGCGAACCGGCGAAGCCGACGGTCGCGTCGTTGCCGAAGACGCGGGTGGCGACCATCGTCATGGCCTCGCACTGGGTCGGGTTCACCTTGCCGGGCATGATCGACGAGCCGGGCTCGTTCTCGGGGATGAGCAGCTCACCAATGCCGTTGCGCGGGCCACAGGCGTACCAGCGCACGTCGTTGGCGATCTTCATGAGGGCGTCGGCCAGCACGCGCAACGACCCGGAGACCTGCACCAGAGCGTCATGGGCGGACAGGTTCGCGAAGAGGTTGTCGGCCTGCTTGAAGTCCAGACTGGTCTCATCGGAGACGTGCTTGGCAACGGTGACGCCGAACTTGGGGTGGGCGTTGAGGCCGGTACCCACGGCAGTGCCGCCGATGGCCAGTTCACGGGCCCGCGAGTCGGCGTAGCGGATGCCATCCAGCGCGAAGTCGATCTGGGCGACCCACCCGCTGATGACCTGCCCCAGACGGATCGGGGTGGCGTCCTGCAAGTGGGTGCGACCCACCATGACGACGTCGTCGTACTCCTTGGCCTTCTTGTCCAAGGTGTCACGAAGCTGGGTGACGGCCGGGTAAAGACGCTCGTTGATGGCTGTGACGACGGCGATGTGCATCGCGGTGGGGAAGGTGTCGTTGGACGACTGGCCACGATTGACGTGGTCGTTGGGGTGCACCGGGGCCTTGGATCCCAGCTCACCGCCGGCCAGTTCGATGGCGCGGTTGCTGATGACCTCGTTGGTGTTCATGTTCGACTGGGTGCCGGAGCCGGTCTGGAAGACGACCAGTGGGAACTCGGCGTCGAGCTTGCCGGCAATGACCTCGTCAGCAGCCTTGACGATGAGGTCTGCCACGTCGCCCGGGAGCTCACCGAGCTCCTTGTTGGCCAGGGCGGCGGATTTCTTCAGAGTGCCCAGGGCACGAATCATGTCGCGTCCCCACACGAAGGTGTCGCGGCCGATCTCGAAGTTGTGGAGGGAGCGCTCGGTCTGGGCTCCCCAGTAGTGGTCTGCAGGCACGTCAATGGTGCCCATGCTGTCTTTTTCAGTACGCATCTCTGCCATGAGCCAAGCCTACTTGGCAACGAAGTGATTGGGGCCAGCGGGTGGCGGGATTTTTGATCAGGGACGTACGGCGATGAGGGGGCATCCTCGTGAGTTGCTCTGCGGGATGAGGACTTGTGTCGAAGCAGCTCTGCCCCATCCGACCAGATTCGGGGGTTGGCTCCAATAAGCTCGATCGACGGTGGCAGAGGCACCACAACTTTCCTCACCTCACAAAAGTGTCGCTCGGAGCGCAGCAGGTGATGCAATGTGCATGGAACCCGCCTGGACTGACAATTTTCGAGCTTCATCTGCTGGGTTTGGCTGCAGGATCCGGGGTCGTCACCCATCAGACTGGGTCGATGAGGCTTGTCCCCTGTGCACTCGAGGCCATGCCGGTCACAGCTCCTGGCTGAGATCGCGCAGCCAAAGCTCCGAAAACGACCTGTGGAAAAGCGTCCTCATCTGGGTGTCTTTTCCACAGCCAGAGTGAAAGGTGCCGCTTTTGGGGACGCTGCAACGAAAAATAGTACGTGGAACTTGTTGACATTCTTGAAGCCAACGGTGGTGTGGCGAAGATCAGTTCGGTAGGTCGAGTGGCGCGTCAGGCACGGCAGGCAGTGCGCGAGGGATGGGCCGTCAGACCGTTGCCCAGAATCATCATGACGAACGTTGCCGCCAGAAAGCCTGAGTCGTGGATTCGCGCTGTGATGCTGTGGAGACCTGACGCAGTGTTCACCGGTCGGGCAGCCCTGTACCTTTCCGGGCTGCGTGAGTTGGAGCTCACCGTGGTTGATGTCGTCATCCCACACGTGATGCCAAGGCTTCCGCGGCGACGGTGGTTGAGGTTCCACCGCTCAGGTTGTGAACCAGTGGTTGGTGACCGAAACATGATCCGCACCACCCACGCCTACACCTGTCTGCGTCTTGCGCTGATGGGCGACTGGGAAGCAGCTACTGCATGCCTACGTGCAGGTCTCGTCGCCCCGGACGACTTGCGTGAGGCTCGCCCCAGGGTCGCGCGAAAAGCTCCGGCAGCAGTTGTCAGGCGAGTTCTCAGACAGCTTCTCGATGAGCCCTGGTCCGTAGCTGAGCATGAGCTGCACAGCCTGCTTCGGCATCACCGCATCAGCGGGTGGAAGGCAAACAAGCGACTATGGATCAATGGCAGGGTCGTGTTCCCCGACCTGTGGTTCAAGTACGAAAAGGCGATCGTCGAGGTGGACGGTTACGCTTTTCACGGCAGGCGTAGGGATTATGAAGCCACAGCCAGGCGTCATGCTTTGCTCGGAGGAGCAGGGTGGCGAGTCGTTCGGGTGACGCCGGCGATGATTCGTGATGAGCCGGGACTGGTGCTCGATGCCATCAGATCGGTCATCTGGAGTCGCCACCGAGGGATCCCTGTCTCAGTGTGACGCAGGTTGAGACTTCCCGCAGCTAGTCATGACGATGCCACGAAACGGCATAGGTGGAGATGGGCCCTTGCCCACGTTGCGATGTGAATTTTCATCGGGGACACAGGAATTAGCAGCATCGCTGCTCGGCTGAGGTAGGTGTCCCGCATGTCAAAATGAGGGCTGCTAAACAAGCATGGTGAATTGTGGCCCAATCGTCTTCGTCATGGGCTGCACGACGAGTCTGGCTGGTGATGGACAGATCCAAGTATTGTGCTGCCACTGATACTGGCGTGGCTCCTCAGGTGCGAAAAATGTCAGGAGACAGTGGCAAGAGTCATCATGGTGAAGGCGATACAGTCCTCCTGAGGTTTCACCTCTGTCTCGGAATGCACCTTCACGGTGCTGCACCTGTACGCGTCTTCACCGGGATATTCAAAGGTTCCCCAGGGACCTCGCATCACCGACGAGGAGCCCTCCCCACTGCACCATGACGGTGATCCTGGGAAGTGATCAATGCCCACCCTGCCCAGGCAATCCCTACGGTGACGGCAACCAGCGGTATGACGATGCTTTTCGGACGGGTGAGTTCCAAGGCGAAGGCGATGGCAAAAAGGGGAGCTCGTTGCGTCATGGCGAGGACTCCGGCTGCACCAGCAATGACGAGGGCCACGGTCTCACCCGAAGTGGCACCGGTCAGTACCCCCAGCAATGCTCCTGTGGAGCCGCCGATGGCCAGTGATGGAGTGAGCAAGCCACCTGCTGCTCCTGAGGTCAAGGACACACTTGTGGCAAGAAGCTTGGCCACGAGAAAGGTTGCGGCAAGCTGCCACGTGAGACGAGTGCCCAGCAGCGTCCCCATCATGATCTGGCCATTCCCTGGAACCTGTGGGACCAGTAGTGCAATCCCAGCCACGATTGCTCCTCCCAGTGGCACTGTCCAGTAGAGATGATGTGCTTTCGGGTTAACCCTCTTGGCATGAGAGAACACCATGTCGGCAAGTGGTCCCACCAGGAGCACGGCCATTCCAAGCAGCGTTGCTCGACCCCATGTGCCCCAGCCGGCAGTGCTCACCGGATCTGGGGTATACGTCGGAGCGTTGTGGTTGGTGAGCCAGGCCATCGCTGTGGCGAGCAGGGAGACGGTGGTGCAGATTGCTATCTGCTGCCACCCTTGCCTGGTGCGGGGATTGGGTCGAAGGGTCAGCTCGAGGGCATATAAGGCTCCTGCGAAGGGCACGTTGTAAACGGCTGCCAGCCCGGCCCCCGTGGCAGAGGCAATGAGGGTTCGGCGTAGCGGAAAATCTGCCTCACATACTTCGGCAACCCATTGGGCGCTCACAGCGGCAAGCTGACGGGGTGCCGCTTCACGTCCCAAGGAGCTGCCGGATCCCACGATGATGAGCTGGGCAAACGCATCGATGAGCTGAACGAGGGGGTCGAGACGACGAGGCTGCTTGGCATCAAGGGTGGTTCTTACCGTCACGACTTCGCGGCGTCGTAAAAATCCCCATGCCAGGCCTGCCATTGCAGCTCCTATGACGGGAGCGCAGAGACGACGCCAGAATGTGACTTCACCGATGCCGGATGTGCTGGCGGAGACATGGCGACCGAAGGCCAGAACCTCAATGGCGATGTTGATTCTGCCGAGTAGTCCGCCAATCACTCCTGAGCTCGCCCCTGTGAGGAGTATCGCCATGACCACCATCACCGTGTGTCGCAGACGATGTGAGAGGGGAATTGGTTTGTCAGAAGTCACTCCAGCCCCTTTTCTGGGGGCGGAGGAAGCCGTGGAACGCGGGTCCTTGGCATGTTCGAGACGCCCATCGGCATCGGTGAGGCCGGGTATCGGGATTTTTCGTTCGTCGTGGGCGTCACCACGAGGCGCTTGATCTCCGTCAGCCATGTCTGAGCCTCCACTCGGCCGGGAAAAATTCGCCAACGCCCATCCTCACGGCGTGAGGCTACAGCAGGTCAAGCCCGCAGCGTTGGGATCGTCAGCATTCGACCTGGCAGGAGGCTTTCATGGGAGAAATCTCCGCCTCAACAGACCGTAAGGGTGCTCATCGGACAGGTCTGCTCCTGCGAGTCTTGGGGAGGATCGTCCCATCCCTACTTGGCAGGTGCGCGAAAACGTCGGCTGATCCATGCGAGCTGCTGTTGAGGAGACCTTCACTCAGCTTCGTTGCTCAAATGGGATCCAGTCCCTGACGTCGCAACCGGTGTAGATCTGACGTGGACGCCAGATCTTCTCACTGCCAGTGACTTGCTCGCGGTACTGGGCAATCCAGCCGGGGAGCCTTCCAATGGCAAAAAGCACTGTGAACATGTTGAGGGGGAACCCCATGGCCTCGTAGATGAGGCCAGAGTAGAAGTCGACGTTGGGGTAGAGCTTGCGTTCCTTGAAGTAGTCATCGTTCAGCGCGGTCTCCTCAAGCTCCTTGGCTATTTCCAGAAGGTCTTTGCGCCCGGTTTGCAGTTTGAGGATCTCGTCGGCGTGCTTTTTGATGATTGCGGCGCGGGGATCATAGTTGCGGTAAATGCGGTGGCCGAAGCCCATGAGCTTGACGCCGTCCTCACGGTTCTTGACCTTTTCGACGAACTGCTTGGTCGTGAGGTCGTTGTCACGAATGAACTGGAGCATCTCGATAACGGCCTGGTTGGCTCCGCCGTGTTTGGGGCCGGACAGGGCATTGACTCCGGCGGCGACGGCGGCGTGCAGGTTGGCGCCTGACGAGGCGACCATCCGTACCGTTGAGGTGGAGCAGTTCTGCTCGTGGTCGGCGTGCAGGATGAGCAGCACCTCCAGGCCTCGTGTGATCGCCTCGTTGAACTCATAGGGTTCGGTGGGGAATCCGAAGCTCATCCGGATGAAGTTCTCGACGTAGCCCAAGGAGTTGTCCGGATACAGGGTCGGCTGTCCCATGGAGTTCTTGTAGGCAAATGCTGCCAAGGTGGGGACCTTGGCCAACAAGCTCAGGGTTGCCTTGTTCAAGCTGTCCAGATCTTTTTCGGCAGTGCTGCCGGAGAAGGTGGACAGAGCCATGATCCCGGCTGAAAGCACCGGCATGGGGTGGGATCGGCGTGGGAAGCAACGGAAGAGATCACGCATGCGTTCATCAATGAGGGTTTTGCGACGGATGGCCTCTTCGAAACTGTTGAGCTCGGAGGCGGTTGGCAGTTCGCCGTACAGGACGAGGAAGGCGGTTTCCAGGAAGGACGCGTGCTCGGCAAGCTGTTCAATGGGGTATCCGCGGTAGCGCAGAACGCCGTTGTTGCCGTCGATGTAGGTGATCTCGGATTCGCACGAAGCGGTGTTGACGAACCCGGGGTCAAGCATGACGTTGCCGGTGCTCCTGAGCAGACCAGCTACGTCATAGCCGGTTTGACCATCGGTGGCTTGAACCTTTGGAAGGTTGAGATCCTTGTCAACGTCGACAAAACGCGCGGTCTCGGTCATGACATTCCTTTCCGGGGTGCGCTGTCGCTGTTTCCCATGCCAGGGCCTGGCAGTCGTGCACAGCTGCCGCATCCCTTGCCGCAGCCAAGGTGTGGGCGACGATCGCCTCCCGCACCGTGAGTGACTTTCGCCACTCCCCTTCACGCCACTTGTGATTATCTTCACAAAATAGGTTATGGCCTTCTGCGAATCTGTCCAGTCGTTCTGCTCAAGGCAGGACAACTGGTCTTGACAGATACCAGGTTCGGCAGGTCTGGCGGCGAGGATCCTGACGAGATTCGGTACCAAGGCGGCACGAGGTGAACAAAAATGTCAGCAGGGAGCTGAGGTCGTTGACCAAGGTCCTGAGACCACATGGGCGTGACAAAAATTGACGGCAAGCACAGCTGCAAGTAGCAGCAAACCAGGCAGCAGTGACTCTAGGGAAAGAGCGTGAATGTTCGAGCATCATGGCCCAGGCGGCGCTGTGACGGCCACCGGGGGCGATCAGACTGTCGGATGTGTCAGCGGGTCCCGTGGGGGCGGCACGCTCGGAGATGGCAGGCGATCGGATGCGGCAGAGGGTGGGGTGTCAGGATGCTCGGAGATGGCAGGCGATCCTCCGGAGGGCTGATGGAAATGCCTTTCGGGCTCAAAGGTTCAGAGGACACCAGTACAGGGGGGATGGAACGCTGTGAGCCCAGCTTGACGATCAAGCTGGGCGGCGAGCAGTACAAACAGGGGGGTGGAGGCTGCCGCCCCGAGTGTGGGAGGCAGACTGCCCATAGCCGTCCCGGGGTGACAAGCAGTCAAGCAGGGGTGGGGACTGCCGTGACAGTCCCCACCCCCACAAAAATTGAGGCGTTACCTCACCCCAGTACGGTGTAGTTGACGTTCACCACTCCAGCCCCGGTTGAGGCGATCTGCGAGAAAGCGGCACGTGAGAGATCCAAGCAACGTCCGGCCACGTAGGGTCCGCGGTCGTTGACTCGCACAACGACGGATTTGCCGTTGGCGGGATTGGTCACCCTGACTCGGGTGTTGAATGCCATCGTCTTGTGGGCAGCGGTGAGATCGTTCGTGTTGAATCGCTCACCGTTGGCCGTCATCTGATCCTCGTCGTAGTAGGAGGCCGAGCACTGGCCAGTGATGGCCCCCCTGGACGTACTACGTGATGAGGTGGACTTCTTGGAGGTAGCAGGCTTGGCCTTCTTTGTCGCAGGCTTGTGCTTCTGCTTGTGGGCGGCTGGCTTGGAAGTGGCCAAGTACCGACTGGTCACCCATCGCGACTGGCCTGACACGACGATCTCTGCTCGACCATTGCGTACAGTTCCGGTGATCTTGACGGCTTTCCCTCTGGAGATCTCGCCAGAGTGTGAAGAACCGGTAGCGGCATCCCATACGTTCAGCGTGGTGGTCGCGAAGCGGGTTCCGGTGATCGACGGGGTCTTTGGCTTGGCAGGCTTCTTGGCTGTGTGCTTGGTGGTCGCCTTCTTCACGTGCTTGGCAGAAGCCTCGGGCGCGTGTTTCGCCGGAGCGGATGAACTCAAGTATGCCTCGGCGACCCATCCGGTGCCGTCACTTGTCGTCACCTGGACCCAAGTTCCCGACATGGTCCCGGTCCGGGTCACCTTCGTACCCCGCGGCAATACTCCCTTCACCTTGTCCTTGGTGGATGGGTTGGTTCGCAGGTTGAGTCGATCGGTGGTCCACGCAGCACCTGTCGGCCCAGACTTTGTGGACTCCTTGGCTGGGGCGGGAGTGGCGGCTTTGCCAGGGCTGGTGCTCTGGGTCGGCTTCGCGGCGGGAGCAGGAGTTGCGCTCGAGCTGGCCGAGGCGGATGGGGTCGGCGTTGTCATCCCCGATGCCTTGGTTGGTTTCTCAGTCGGTGCGCTCTGGTGTGCAGGGTCACCAGTCTCGGTGGGCTTCGCGGACGAAGACGGCGATGGGTTGACTTGGTGCGTCGATTTGCTGTGTTCTGCAGGAGTGACCAGTGCAGAGTTGTTGCGAGACGTAGCTGCCTCATCTGGCCGGGCTTTTGGTGTCGTCGGCTTGACGCTCTGCTTCTTGCTGTCGTTGACGGCAGAGCTGTGGGGTTTGCGCTCGTGGTGCGACGCTTCCGTCCTGGCGTGTTTTCTTGCCCGGGGAGGCTCAGCGGTACGTCCTGAAGTCGACAGGTAGTCGCTGAACACCCATCCGGTGGCGTCCCCGACCCGGACCTTGACCCATCGGCCTGCCGTCGTCCCGGTGAGGTGGACACGGGTGCCGCGGGGGAGCACCTGCTTGATTGGCGTGCTCATCGACGGTCCGACGCGGAAGTTGAGATTCGCCGTGGTGGTACGTGATCCCTGTCGGCCATTCTTGGTCACGATGGGGTTGGCCGAGTCGGGAGTGTCCAGGTAGGCCCGGAAGATGTAGCCGGAGTGCCCGTTGAACCGTACCGGCGTCCACCCCATGACGTCAGCTCCAGTGACGTGGACGCGGCGTCCCTTGGGCAGTACACCGATCGGCTTGCCGGAGTTGGCGGGAGCATCACGTACGAACACGTCTGCAGTGGCCTGCTTGGTGGCCGTGGTCGCCTGAGCAGAGGCCCCCATTGCTGCTGGCATGACGCCGACACAGGTGGCAGTGAGGGCTGCAGTGGCGGCGAATCCGCGCAGAGCATGCATGGATCGGTTCACGGTGGATTCCTCTCGGCCCGGGACGCCGTACGGGTACGGCACGAACTGAACGGTGGGCACATTAAGTGTGTGCGCGGGCCGAGTCCAGAGAAGTTGAGAGTTGCTCAACGCCGTCTCAGCTGGTTCTCAGGCTTCTGAGGAGCGGGAAACCCTGTTGTGATGCCATTCTGTGGGATCGAGAAATGATCGACCCCCAACTCTGAAGTCAGGCTTCAGGTTGAGGGTTCTCAGGCCTTGAGGCAGAGCGTTGTGTGGAGAACGCGAGTACTCGTCCACGCAACATGTGAATCAGACGGCGCTGAGTTTTTGCCATCCGGCCCAGTCGTAGACCCAGCAGCCGATGCCTTCCTCGGGTTTGAAGTGCCGGTTCGAGCCAGTTGTCTCGACGATGTCGCCTGCCCGGCAGGTCTTGAACAGCCATTTGGCGTCGTCCGTTGCCAGGCCCACGCACCCGTGCGAGACGTTTGCCCTGCCCTGTGAGCGCGAGGACCACGGTGCGGCGTGGATGAACTCACCGGTGTAGGTGATGCGCAAGGCCCACTTCACTTCAAGGTTGTAGTACTCCGAGCTGCCCGGGGAGATCCCGATCGTCGAGGCATCCATGACCTTGTCTGCTTCACGCTCGATGATGACCTTGGTGCCTGAACGGGTGATGAAGCCGCTCTTGCCCGTCGTGCAGGGCATGGAGCGCGCCTTCTTGCCATCAATGAAGACGTCAAGGCGATGGTCACTGGTGGAAATCTTCACCACGCGCGACTTGCCGATACTGAACTTGCCGGTGAGATTGTTGAGCAGCCACCGGTTGCTGGCTGTCTTGAGGCCGCCGAAGTCGCCCTTCACCGACACTTTTGTGCCGGGCTTCCAGTACTGCTTGGGGCGCCACATGAGATGGGTGCCGTCAAGCCATCCCCAGGACCCTTCCTGCTCGGGGCTGACCTCGATCGTCATGGCCTTTTCGATGGCAGCACGCTTGTCCTTGTCGACGACGTCGTGATTGAAAAGGATGATGACCGGCATACCGATCCCCGCGTCATCCATGTCCTCGTAGAGGATGTTCCCGGCATTGCCCTCCCCCTTGACAGTGGAAATCGACGTGACGAGGGGTTTGGGGGCGGGCAGGGACGGGTCTGCATTGGCCAGGGTGGTGTGGACCTCGTAACTCCTGCTTGGGCGGAACGGATGCTTCGGTTTCCAGACGCCGTCGGTGAAAGTGCCTTCGACGTCCTCCTTGTCGGCATTCGTGACGGTGATTTTGTCCACAGAGCCGTTGATGACGGTGAAGGTGAGCGAATCTCCGGGCTCAACTTCGGTGAGCGGGTGCTCAGCAGACAGGTTGAGTGAAGCAGGTGTGGGGGTTGGGGTCTGGGTCTCCTTGTCTGCGGATCGGCCGTTGGGAGAGTCGGGTGAGGGCGCACAGCCAGCGATCACGGCACCACTGACGAGAGCAGATGCAGTCAGCATGGAGCGGCGGCTGAGTGGAGATGGTGTGGACACGTGTCTTCCCCTGGGGTGGCGAGTAGACAGGAGATTTCGCAGATTGTTGCGAAATGAGCTCAGGCCATGGTAGGCGAGATGACGGCGAGATTGAAAATTGTCTCACTGCAATACGCTGGCTGCTCCTCGCGTGACGCCACGGAGCCTCGGGCGACGTTTTTGTCACGGCGCCAAGCGCTCATTGGTAGCAATTCTGCTTCACTACGAAGGCGAGGCTGGTGGGTGCTGACGAAAGGCCGATCAGTCCTGGGATGACCGTTGGGCGGACTGACGAGTGGTGTTCTCTGAGAGGTTGGTTGTGGCGATGGAGAGCATCCACCCACAACAACTGTTTCCTGACGTGTGGCTCCACTGTGTCCAAAAGTGTCAGCGGAAGGGGCTTCTGTGCACTGGCATGGTGCTGTCCCGTGCGGGTGACATTTTTGGCAGGCAGGCCGGACAGAAGCAGATCACGATTCCAGATGGCGGGGAATCAGTGATGCTTGTGCAGGGGGCGTTGCCGTCACAGGGCGCCAACGTCGAGAAGCCTTGGAGGAGTTCTGACGGGGAGATGACGTTTTTACCGAGACCTGCGATGCAGATTCAGCAGCGGTTGGGTATGCCAGTAGTAACGGTGCTGCTGTGCCCAAGCAGCTGACATTTTTGCCGAGGGAATCCTCTGGGTTCCGAGTGGACTCGTGGGTTGCTGGTGATCGGACGAGACTCTACCTGGGGCCCTTGACCAGATGCCATGACACAGCTGAGCTGCCGGTGGCCGTGCCACCGGCAGCTCAAAAGTGTCACGTGATGGCAGCCCACGCTCAAGACGGTGAGTCCCCCCGGAACAGCTGACGTCAGCCGTAACGGGGTGATCCACCCTCTGACTCATCTGGACGCAGCAGGCCACTGTCTGGAGTGCTTGCTGCCGACTGCTGGTTCAGTGAGCACTGGTCCACTTCGCCGACGTGGTCGTCTTGTGTGATTGACGACTGAGGAGTTACTTCCCATGCCCCTCCCGAATCTCGTCATGGATCTCACCATCAAGGTTTTGTGCCTTGTCAGAGCCCCGACGGTTCTTCTGGGCGGCCTTGTTCGCGTGGTACTCGTCCACGTGCTGACGCACCTTTTCGGCTTCGCGGATCCGTTCGGCGTCGTAGTCGATCGGAACCGCTGTGGATCGGGTCTCACGCAGAGCGCGGTACATGAGTGCCAGGAAGAGCACCCAGACCGGGGCGGCGAGCAGCGCCATGCGGGACTCCTTGTTCATTGCCAGCATGACGACGATGAGGGCGAAGAACACCAGTCCGGCCCACGACATGAACCGCCCTGCGGGCATCTTGAAGTTGGACTCTTCGTGGCGCTCGGGGTACTTGCGCAGGTAGCACAGGTACGACACGAGGATGAGCCCCCACACCGACAGGTACAGCACCGAGGAAACGCCGGCGACAAGGCTGAATGCATCCATCACCGAGTCGGAGAGCATCACGAGGATGATCGACGGTGAGATGCAGAAGGCGGTGAGGATGAGGGCATTGCGCGGGATGTGACGATCGGACAACTTGGCGAACACCGGATGGGCGTTCTTCTCACGTGCCAACCCGTACATGACTCGCGAGGTCGAGAACACACCGGAGTTGGCCGAGGAGGCCGCCGAGGTGAGAACGACGAAGTTGACGATGTGGAAGGCGATGAGCACGCCGATGAAGCTGAACATCTCCACGAACGGCGACTTGTCGGGGTCGATGAGGTCCCATGGCTGCACCGACATGATGACGCCCAGGGCCAGTACGTAGAAGATGATCACACGCGCTGGGATGGAGTTGATGGCTCGAGGCAGGTTGTGCTCCGGGTTGGCAGTCTCAGCGGCAGCGGTACCAGCCATCTCGATGCCCTGGAACGAGAAGATGGCGATCTGGAAGCCAGCCACGAATCCCATGAATCCCGTGGGGAAGAAGCCGCCGCGATCCCACAGGTGGGCGACGCTTGCTGGCGGTGCGCCGGCGACTGGGGGTTGGAAGGAGGTGATGGCCAGGTAGCCGCCGACCAGGATGAGCGCCACGATGGTGACGATCTTGATCATGGCGAACCAGAACTCCATCTCGCCGAAGATCTTCACTGCCACCATGTTGAGTCCGGTGAGCAGGACGACGACGACGAGGGCTGGTATCCACTTGGGCTGGTTGGGGAACCATTCCGCGAGATAGCCGGTGATGGCCGTCGTGTCGGCGATGCCGATGACGACCCAACACATCCAGTAGGTCCAGCCAATGTAGAAGCCGGCCCACGGGCCGATGAGGTCGGTGGCGAAATCTGCGAACGACTTGTAGGCCAGGTTCGACAGCAGCAGCTCGCCCATGGCTCGCATGACGAAGAACAGGAAGAACCCGATGATGAGGTAGACCAGCAGGATCGACGGTCCGGCCAAGCTGATCGTGCGGCCTGATCCGAGGAACAGGCCGGTGCCGATGGCGCCGCCGATGGCAATGAGCTGAAGGTGACGGTTCTCCAGACCCCGGGAGAGCTCAGGTGCGTCCCCGGAGTCGAGCTCCGTGGGGGTTCTCTTCCCCCTTGCGGTAGCCGTCATGGCGGTTGCGTCATGGCGTCTACCGGGATCTGGCCTTGGTGTCGTGTCTGTACTCATGTGACCTCCACGGTGAGATGGACGCGCACTTGTTGTCGCCCGGTTGGGCTGATCCCATCGGATGGGACCAGCATCGCAAGCTTACAAACGCCGATCATCACCAGCTCGTCGTTGAGGTGGCGACAAAGCGGTGGCATGCAGTCGCGATGCTGAGCGCTTGGGCTGGATATTACACGAGCTCATCTGGGTAGCCTCTGGACGCGCGATGTATTTCACTTAGTGAAACGTCATATGAGTCAAACAAATGTGCACGGCATGAAAAGATGTGCAGGTTTCTTTTTATCGCCGTTAGGTCAGGAGATGAGCAAATGAAGGAATTTTGCTGGTGCCGGTCAGATGGGTGGGGCAGTGCCTGTGCTTCAGCCGCGAGGGTGCCCATCTGAGCATGCAATGGACGAAGTCCTCCTGATCCATGACTGGCAAGCGATGCCCCATGTGGTCATGAACCTGCTCTGCTGTCGCAGGTCGTGCGCCACAACTGCTGTGGACAATCTGCGCGGTGCACGGGTGAACTGTTGCAGATCGTCAGCCTGCGTGCTTTCGGCCCATGAGGTTCCCAGCTGGGTTCGGTGTCAGCTGGTACGTGATCCTTGATCAACGGCGGACCAGGGACAGAGTGGTGGTCGCATGTGCTGATTGCGAGAATCATGAGGTCTGGAACTCGCGGTGTGCGGCATCCGTGGTCTGCCCAGTAACGACGATTTCCGCGGCTCCGTGGGGAGGGCGACTTTAAAAAGGTGGGTCCCGACACAACCGTGAACGCGCGTTGTTACAGTAGCAACTGTCGTGAGACCCGCTGACAGTGTTGTTGGCGGTGAATCGTCAAGGAAGAAGGACATTCTCATGAAGGTTGGTATTCCTACCGAGGTCAAGAACAACGAATTCCGCGTTGCTGCAACCCCTGCCGGCGTGAACGCTCTGGTCGGCCACGGCCACGAGGTCCTGGTACAACAGGGCGCCGGTGTTGGTTCAGCGATCAGCGACGATGAATACGCTGCAGTTGGCGCAAAGATTGTGCCGTCAGCTGATGAGGTGTGGGACTCCTCTGAGATGATTCTCAAGGTCAAGGAGCCCATTGCTGAAGAGTACGGACGCATGCATGACGGATTGCTGCTGTTCACGTACCTCCACCTGGCTGCCGATGAGAAGCTGACTCATGAGCTGCTGGATCGCGGCGTCACCTCCATCGCCTACGAGACGGTGGAGATGGACGACCACTCCCTGCCGCTGCTTTCCCCGATGTCGGAGATCGCTGGCCGGCTGTCGACCCAGGTGGGTGCGAACTGCCTGATGCAGCCTGCTGGTGGCAATGGAACGCTGCTGGGTGGTGCCTCTGGCGTTGCTCCTGGAAAGGTCGTCGTCCTCGGTGGTGGTACTGCTGGGCTGTGCGCAGCTCGTGTTGCTGAAGGCATGGGCGCTCGAGTGACGATCTTCGACGTCAACGTGGCACGAATGCGCTACATCGAGGAGACCTTCGGCGGCCGCATCGGAACCGAGTACTCGTCGAGCCTGTCAGTGGGTAAAGCTGTCAAGGACGCCGACCTGGTCATCGGCTCGGTGCTGGTCCCGGGTGCTCGTACGCCGCACCTGGTGAGTGATGAGATGGTCGCTTCGATGAAGCCGGGTTCGGTTCTCGTCGACATCGCCATTGACCAAGGAGGTTGCTTCGAGGGATCCCATGCGACCACCCACGCTGATCCCACATTCCGTGTCCACGACTCGGTGTACTACTGCGTCGCCAACATGCCCGGCGCCGTTCCGCACACCTCGACCTACTCTCTGACCAACTCCACGATGCGTTACTGCACCCTGCTCGCTGACAAGGGCTGGAAAGATGCCTGCGGTATCCGTCCTGAGCTGGGACGTGGACTGACGACCCATGCCGGTCAGCTGTTCAGCGCCCCGGTGGGTGAGGCACTGGGCATTGAGTCCCACTGCTCCTGCGAAGTGCTGGACTGATCACTGATGGCACGATGCGCACCAAGTCAGGGATGATCTGACGTCTGTGTGCTGCTTGGATGCATGAGCTGGGGTCGGGGCTGGGTGCCCCGACCCCAGCTCCGTACTGTCAACTGCGCCAGGGGAGTCGGACCCATGTCACATTTGGGTCCGTGGTTCGAAAGACCTCAAAAACATGCAGTGCCGAATTGTCTACGTATCTCCTTACCCCCCTATGTCCCCGCCTAGCGAGTAGGATTACTCCAACTGTCTGGGTCGAGCGCCTCTTCTGCCTCGTATCCCCCGCCTTTGCCCTTGAACAGGGTCTGATATGGCTCGGTGTCGTGCCCATCCAGCGTGAGATCGGGGCGATTTTCACCCATCGGTGGTGTGACTCCTGGAACAGCTCGAGGTGTGGACGAACATTTTTGTCACGCCACACAGGTGAGAGCCACGAGAGTGCCGGAGCATTCCGGCTGCTGCTGTTTCTCGTCACGGCACAGTGCTGCGCGGTGCTCCCGTCATGCTGAGGGGGCTGGTGGGTTGGTGGAAGATGTTCCTGTGGGGCATGGCGAGTCGTCTGGCCCAACTACGAGTCGTCTGGCCCAGCTGAGGGTCATCCTGGAAAAGAAGTTGTGAGCCTGGTGGCGCGAATATCGCGTACCCGAGTGACACGGGTCGGGAAAGTTTTCAGGTGAGGCCCGCCAGAGGGTTCTACCCATGCCAAGCACGAGGTCCTGAGGGATTGAGCGTTTCCTGCGGAGTGCATGTCCGATGCCGGCTGCGACACCTGCAGGGGGTGGCTGGTCAGGAGGTTGCAGGTGTGTGGATGACTGGCATCTTCGAGTGCGAGGTGCGACGAGTTCGAGTGGTCCACATTGAGCATCTTGTGGGGGCCATCCCGTGACAAGTGATGGGGCTGAGTTCGCAGAAGAACTCGGCCCCATCGTTGCTGTCCTGGTCACGGGTTGTGGTTTGCGCATAGTATTGACTCGAGGGTCCGTGGCACTGGCAATGTCACGACACCCAGCGTCGATCGACTCTCTTGCCTATGTCGCAGGTGATCTCGTAACTGATCGTGTCCAACTGCTCGGCAAGATCGTCGGCAGTAATGGTGTGCCCGGCCTGCTCACCGAGCAGAACCACGTCATCGCCTACCCGTGCCGTGGAACTTGGCCCCAGATCAACCATGAGTTGGTCCATGCAGACTCGTCCAACCACTGGCCGGAACTCACCTCCGATGAGCACCTGGCCGCGATTTGACAGTCGCCGGGAGTACCCGTCGGCGTAGCCCACCGGAATGGTCGCAATGGTCGTGCTGCGTTGGGCAGTCCAAGTGCGTCCGTAGCCCACAGTCTGTCCCGGTTCCACCTGTTTGAGGAACGAGATGTGGCTTGTCCATGACAAGGCCGGCCGCAGCCCCAACGACCCCATGGCGGGATTGGGGTTGTAGCCATAGCTCATGATTCCTGCGCGCACCATGGTTGTGGGGCCCAGGCTCTGGCCAATGATTGCCCCCGAATTGGCCATGTGGACCACCGGTATGTGGCCGCGTCTGGCTTCCACCATCTGCACCGTGTCCACGAAATGGGCGATCTCGGCGGCTGTGAACTCCCGGCCGTCCGGGGCGTCACTGACTGGTAGGTGGGTGAACACTCCCTCCAGCCGTAGATGATCCGCTCGATCCACAGCTGCAACCACGTCGGCAAGGTGTTCTGGTTGCAGACCGATTCGTCCCATCCCGGTGTCGATGGCGACGTGCACGTTCGCGCATCTGCCCATGGCCTGAGCAACCTCGTTGGCCTGACGCACGGTCCGCTCGTCCACGACGGTGAGGCGTACCCCATAGAGGATGGCTGTCTCGAGATTGCCGGGATCTGCCGGGGAGAACTTGAGGATGGGAAGGCGGACACCTGCTTCGACAAGTTCCTGGGCCTCTGCAACCGTGGCCACCCCGAGCCAGTCCGCAGCGCCAGTCTGCTGGACATGACGTGCCACCTGCACGGCGCCGTGGCCGTAGGCATCTCCCTTGACGGCCATGAGCACCTTGCGGTCGCCCACGAGATCACGTACCTGGGCCAGATTGTGGTTGATGGCAGTGAGATCGATGGTGGCCGTGGACGGTGCTGAGCATCGAGGTCGGTGATGGACAGCTGAGCTGAACGTTGCAGCAGCTGATGGCACAGTACGTGCATCAGACTTCGCTTCCACGGCGGACGCCTTCATGGGCATGGTGACTCCTCTCGGGGGCTGGTGGGGTGGTGGACCCATGACGTCTCATGAGTCCAATCCGTCCTCGTGGTGGGGTTGTGCCTCCTCAACTGATGATTTTGTGACAAGCCCATTCTGCTTGGCAGCACGGCGCTTGTGGGCGAAATACATGACGACGATGAGGATGAACCACACCGGTGTGGCCATGACGGCCTTGCGGGTGACCGGATCCAGGCACAGGACAACGAGGCTGAAGAGATAGAACCCCAGCACTGCCCAGGCCATCGGCACCCCACCGGGCATCTTGTAGATCGACTTCTCGTGCAGTTCCGGCCAGCGTTTGCGGTAGACGAGATAACACACCATGATGAGCGACCACGTGAACAGGAACATGAGTGCGGCGACTGTGGTCACGAGGGCGAAGGACTCCATGATGCTGTCGGACATGTACAGGAAGGACACGCCACACAGCAGGATGACGCATGACAGGAGCAGGGCATTCTGCGGCACACGGCGTCTGGAGAGCTTGCCGAAGATCTGGTTGGCCTGCCCGTCGTGAGCCAATCCGTAGAGCATCCGGGAGGTCGAGTATAGACCGGAGTTGTCCGAGGAGGCGGCAGCGGTGAGCAGGACGAAGTTCATGACGCCAGCAGCAGCGGTGAACCCCGCCATGCCGAAGACAGTGACGAAGGGGCTGACGCCCGGCACGACGCTGCGCCACGGAACCACACACATGATGGCAGCCAAGGCCAGCACGTAGAACAGGGCCAGTCGCACCGGGATGGCGTTGATGGCCTTCGGCAGTGTCGTGGTGGGATCCTTCGTCTCGGCGGCAGCAGTACCGACAAGTTCGATCCCCACGAAGGCGAAGAAGGCGATCTGGAATCCGGCGAGGAATCCGTTGATCCCGTTGGGGAAGAATCCGCCGTCATTCCACAGGTTGGAAACCGTTGCCATCTCACCACTGGACGAGACGAACTTCGTGGCGACCAACCAGATGGCCACCAGCAGCAGGATGGCGATGGCCACCAGCTTGATGAGGGCGAACCAGAACTCGGCCTCACCGAAGAACTTCACAGCAATAGCAATGATGTTGAGCAGCAACAGGACGAGCACGAGGACGGTTGCCGGGACCCATCGGGCGATGTTGGGCCACCAGTACTGGGCATATCCGGTGATGGCGGCCATGTCACCCATGGCTGCGACGATCCATGAGAACCAGTACGTCCATCCGGAGATGAACCCGGCCCACGGTCCAAGCATGTCCTCGGCAATGTCGCGGAACGACTTGTACTTGAGGTTCGACAACAGCATCTCGCCCAGGGCCCGCATCATGAAGTACATGAACACGCCGATGACGGTGTAGACGAGGATGATCGATGGGCCAGCAAGATGGATGGTGCTGCTGGAGCCCATGAACATTCCGGTGCCGATGGCTCCGCCGATGGCGATGAGTTGCAGGTGACGATTGCTCAGACCGCGCTGGAGCTCAGGCTCCCCGGGCAAGGCCTCTGGCCGCTGTGATGGTCGCGGTACGCGAGTTGGTCGAGTCAGTCGTGAGGGGCGGTGATGGTCAGGTGTTGATGCAGATGTGGATGTACCCATGGGAACTCCTTTGTTCAGTGGGTGTCCAAAAATGTCGGGGAACTGTCAGAGGAGCAAATACAGTGACCTCACCTCTCGTCTGCTGACGTTTTCCACACGTCAGCGCAGGTACTCGCTGCGAGCAACCCACCGTAGGTGGGGCGCAGCCGGATCTCCGATCCCACTCGCAGAGTGGTGTCGCCGTCGGTGACGTCAATGATCAGATGGTCACTGCTCGCTCCCAGGACGATGTGGCCCGGGTCGACGGGAGTGAGATCCTCGGGGGCGACGTCCTGACGCCCCAAATCACAGATTGCGCGCAACCGCACGCCTCTGTCGACGAATTTCACCGTCTGGCCGAAAGCGTCCTGGCCACGTTCTCCTTGAGGTATTGATGGCTTGCGTTCCAGCTCGACGACCCCGGTGACGAGTTCCACCGTGTCCTGACGTGTTCCCGGCCACGCACTGCGGTCCAGAGTGTTGCGCCCCAGAATTGCAGCCTCGCCGATGCGCAACTGATTGATTTGAGCTGGCATCTGGCCGGAGACCATGAGTGGCAGGTTTGCCGAGTTTCCCCCGGAGATGAGTTCCAGCGGCAGGCCTGTGACGCGACTGGCCTCGTCACGCAGGTTCACGAGCAGTTCCATCTTGTCAGCGGTGGGGATGACCCCTCCGTAACAGGCAAGATTCGTCCCCAGCCCCAGGATGTCGAGTCCCGGCAGATGACTTGTCTGGCTGACGAGGTCGACGACGTGGTCGGGCCACACCCCCTCGCGCAGGTCGCCGACGTCCACCATGATGATGATCCCGTGGCGGGTGCCCACCATCTCGGCGGCCTCCGAAAGAGCCTGCATGGTCACCAGTGACGAGTTGAGCGACGCGTCGGCCACCTGAACGGTGCGTGCGGCAGTACGCGGTGCCGGAGGTCGTAGCAGCAAGGTGGGCAACCCCAGATCAGCGGCTGCGACACGTTCCAGATTGGTCAGACGGGAGTCGGCAACCATGGACACCCCGGTGTTCGGCAGTGCTGCCAGGAGGGCGGGATGGGCCCCCAGAACCTTCGTGACTGCGGCCACCTGCACACCGTGTTCGGTGCACTGTCCGACGATGGCATGCAGGTTCTCGGCGATTCGGTCGGTGTGGATCTCCAGACGTGGGGTGGGACGTATCATCGTGGGTCTCCTGTCTCCTCGTGGACCCAACGTGCGAAGGTCTCACGCACGAGGTCGGGATAGGAACTGGCAATGGTGCCCAGGGCGGAAAACCGGTAATCCCGGTCGATGAGAATGGTGGCGTGAGCATCTGGCATGAGTTGGGTCCCGGCACCGGTGCACATGCGGGCCAGGATGGCGTCCCCACCGGGCACTCGAGTGAGGGCGCCGCCAGTACCGATGACCCAGTGCACGGCGGTGAGATCCTTGCCGCGCACGATCTGGGTCTTGCCGGTCGGGGTGAACAGCTCCACCACGGCTCCGGCGTGCCGACCCATCCCGACCTCGACGGCTCGACGAGTGAGCCACCTGGTCACCTCGGACTCGTCATCGGTGGCAGGAATGGCACGCAGGTTTGACAACCGCTCCTCGTCCTCGCCCTCAGCGGTCATGGCGGCCACGTGCCGGGCATTGACGAACACACCGAGATCTCCCTCGACGGTGCGTTTGGCCCGCGGTTCGGGATCGACAGTGCGACTGGTCCACTCCAAGGTGCCGTCGGTGACGCTGTGCACGTCGGTGGTGGCACCCCCGACGTCGACGACGACGGCGTCGCCCACGGCCTCGGTGAACAATTCTGTCGCCCGAAGCACGGCTCCCGGCGTGGGAAGGATGTCGTGCGTGGAGAGCTGGGCCAAACCGCCCATCCCCGGTGCGGCGGTGATGTGGTTGTTGAAGACGTCCTGGATGACGGCGCGTACTGGGTCGATGCGCAGCACATCAACCTGGGGAAAGACGTTGCTCACACAGGTGAGTGGTTCGCCAGCTTCGGCGAACACCGTCTCGACCCGATGTCTGGCCTGTGCGTTGCCCGCGTAGATCACCGGAACTCCCAGATGGGCCGAGGCGATCAGACGGGCGTTGTCGACGACAATGCGTTTCTCGCCGTGGTCGACGCCGCCGGCCAACAGGACGATGTTGGGACGAGCCTCGCACAGGTCCTCGACGTCGAACTCGTCCATGGGGCCCACCGTCGTGTGCACGACGATGGCCCCGGCCCCCAGGGCTGCCTCACGAGCAGCCCTGGCCGTCATCGAACTCGTCAGACCGTGAACTGTCATCCGCAGTCCTCCGGCCGCCGAGGAGTTGACGAAAATCTCCCCGGCGTCCAAGGCCAGGCCGTACTGATCACGCATCTGCGAGATCGCAGCGTCGGCCCCGATCCGCACGTCACCGGCACTCACCGATGTGGCGGCAAATCCCTGCCCAACATGGTCGAGGTGGTCATTCTCGACTCGGAAGGCATTGGCCTTGGTGATCGTCGAACCGATCTCCAACGTGGTCAGTACGGTCATGACGCTCACATCCCCCGACGAACTCGCATGCCTCGCACGATGGCGTCAAGGACGTCGATACCGTGCGAACCTCGACCGAAGGTGGCGTCCAGGCCGGTCTCGGCTGCCATCTCCCGGCTCACCTGGGTGCCGCCGGCAATGAGGACGGTCTTGTCGCGGATGCCCTTCTCCGTCGCCAGATCGTTGAGCTTGCGCATCATCGTGCGATGGATGTCGTTGTGGCTGATGATCGTCGAGATGAGGATGGCATCGGCACCGGTCTCGATGGCGGCGTCGACCATCTTCTCGATGGGCACCGAGGTGCCCAGGTAGTGGTACTTGACGCCCCACTTCTCGATGCCGCCGTGCTTGATGTCGAGGATTTCGCGCAGCCCCACGCTGTGCTCGTCCTCACCGACGGTGCCGGCGACGACGGTGACGTTGTGCTCCTTGACGAACTCGCGCATCTCATCCTCGGGCAGCAGCTCGATCTTCTCGGGGATCGTGAGTTTCGACGGATCGACGTCGAAGCCGACCTTTCCCTTGACCTCGACGAAGCATCCTTCTGCTGGTTGCAGCACCTGGAGGTTGCAGACCTGGGGATCCTCCAGACCCATCTGACGAGCCATCTCGAGAGCCGCCTCATGGGCGATGTCCTCGCCAGCGGGGATGGTGAACTGCACCAGAACCACGCCGTCACCGGCCCATTCGGCCTCCGGACGCAGCTTCGTGCCGTCCCGGTAGGGGCGGGTGCGCTCCAGACGCACGCCGACGGAGTCGGAGGGGTCCAACTCGTCGATGTAGACGATCTTCTCCGGCACGCACAGGGTGCAGCCGTCAATGAGGTCGCAGGGCTTGTCCAACCCCTCGGGCAGGTTGTTGGTGCCGAAGTGGTCACAGACTGGCGCCAAGTAGTCCGGGTCACGTTCGATGACGGTGCCGGCGGACACGCCGCCCTGACCATCACGGGCGATGCCGTCGTGGTTGCGCTCGGGGAACTCGGCTGAGTCGACGAAGAACCCGTCCTCGACGGCGACGAAGTAGCCACCGACGTGCAGGATCTCGGCCAGGAAACCGATGGCCCTCTCCTTGAGGTCGCGCACCATGCTGCCCAGTGGACCATCCCGTTTGACGGTCACCATCTCCTTGATGCCGTCCAGGGCGGACCAGGTCTGCTTGACGGTCTGCACGCCGCGCACCGAGTTGACGTGCCAGGGCAGGTTGCGGCCTTCGTCGGGGGTGATGGTGCTCTGGATGTCGGCGCTGGTGAGCATCGAGATGAGCGTGTCCACAGTGTGGGTGCGGATCGCCTCGGCGAGGTCGGACTCGATGTAACGGGTGTTCTGCTGGGCGCGCATGCGGTAGTCACTGAACAGGTCACGCAGGGCGACGGCGTAGGGCAGGTCGTACCACAGCTTGGGAGCTGGCGGGGCACTCGGCGGCACGGTGGACAGACCGACGAGGTCCTTGGGCATTCCGACCAGGGCCGAGAACATGCAGTTGAGGCCGTGCTGCACCATGAGCTCGGGCATGACCTTCCACCCGTACCGGGCCGTGGCGTTGGCATTGTGGGCGCCGTCGATCTGGAAGATCCTGGCCCCGGCCATGACCTTCTTCGCCTCACCGGCATCGACATAGCTGCGGTAGGCGTTGATGTTGCGGTACAGCACGTTGTACTGCGGATCCTGGTGGGCACCGTTGACGCCTTCCTCGGCGAACAGGACGGCCACCTCCGGCCCGGCGACACCCGAGACGTATGAGTGGAAGTTGATCGGACGGCCCACCTCGTCCTCGATGAGGTCGCAGACCTTGCGGCTGGCCCGCAGCTCCTTGCGAGTGATCGGCACGCCGCCGATGCCCTCGGGGGTGCCCTCGAGCAGGCCGTCGATGTGACTCTGGCCGGTGGTGCGGATCACCATGATGTGATCGGCACCATTCCAGGCGGACATGCGCATTCGACGCAGGTCGTCCTCGAAATGACCTGAGGCAATCTCGGAGGTGACGACCGGGGCTGGCTGGGGGTCCACACCGCCGAAGTACTTGGCAGCCGGCAATGGCTGACTGTTCCTCAGCGGCGTCGACATGTCCTTGTAGTGGAAGTCGCCCATGTCGACTCCCTCGGCAGGAGTGTTGCGCCAGGTCCAACCCTTGCGGCGAGGGTGGTAGTGCTCGAGATCCTCGAAGATCCTCTCGATGTCAAGTTTCTCGTTGGGGTCGAGAGCGTCGTACTCAGTGCTCATGATGTGCTCCCTGCAGTGCTGTGGCTCGAGCTGACGGCAGCGGGCTGCCGTCGAAGAGCCCATCCAGGACGGTGGGATCGTCGGCGATCCGCTGGGCGGCTGCGCGCAGGTCGATGCCGTCGCGACGGGAAAGGCGCAGCACGGCATGCCCGGCTCCCTTGCCGAGCAGTCCCGCATTGAGCACGTTCTCCACGACGGCGTGGGTCGTCACCGAGTCAATGCCCATGCGCAGCAGTACCGAACGTTCGATGGACGGGGTGGTGTGGGTGCGGGAGAAGTCGACGACCGGAGTCATGACTTCTTCGCACAGCTGCCAGAAACGGGCCTTGAGGGCGTCGTCATCCAAGGTGGCCAGTTCGGCGCGAAGGTCCTCGAAGCGGGCCACGCGCTCCTCATCGGCGGTGGACATCTTGCTCCTTTCAAAAGGGTCTGGTGCACAGCAGTGCCGGCGTTGGCGTTCTGCTGATGTTTTTTGTCACGACGGTCAGGAGATGGTCCCCCCGTGCAGGTGGGGTGAGTTCCTCCCACCTCGCGGTGGCGGGAAGTCACCCAGCCGGATCGTTGGATCCCGGAGGTTTGCGGGCGTTCTCCTGACGCCTTGTTCGTGGTGCGCCGGGGAACCGTCAGCGCCTCTCGTAGGCAGAAGGACCCATGAGTGCGCTCGGTGAAGGCAGGTCGATGACTCGTTTGAGTCCTGGTGTCGCGGCGAAGATGCGTGGAATCGTGTTGACGCAGATACCTGCGGTGGCCTTGCCACCAGCGATCTCGGGCTGGATGCACATGGAGATCTCCGGCACACCACTGATGGTGATGTAATCGCCGGTCTCGGTGCCCTCGGCTCCGGGATCCACCTGCTGGGGGTGGATGAGTCTGATGACCTCCTCGTCGCCGCGGCGGCCCACGGCGGTGTGGTTGCAACCAGCCACTCGTCCGGGTTCGATGACGCGATCGCGGGCCTGACGGGCCACCTTGGCGATGATCGGCTCCACGTGTTGTTCGACGCAGTCCACTCCCAGTCCCAGGGCGTCGCTGATGAGGCGTACCGACTCGGGGAAGCCGACGTGTCCGACGATGGAACCATCGGCAACACCGGCCTCGAACTCCTCCGGAGTGGTGCCGACGCCCTGGGTGCGCAGCACCGTCTCACCGTAGGGGGCAAGGTCGTTGACGCGCCTCGCCTCGACCTTGGTGACCTGCTGGGACCCGGAGGTGAGGGCTACGACAAGGTGGTCCAGGACGAATCCGGGATTGACGCCCACGCCAACGATCGAGACACCGTTGGCCTTGGCCAGGTCGTCGAGTTTCTCGGCGAGTTCGGGGTTCTGGGCCTCTGGTGCCGACATCTCCTCGGCGATGCTCACGACGTTGACGCCGGCCGACAGAATGGTGCTGAGGTCGTCGATCTGGTTCTTGACCCACGAAGTGGTGGCGATGGTGACGACGTCAACCTTGCTCGAGTCGAGGATGGAGCTGGGATCGGTGGTGACCTTCACGTCGAGAGGATCGACGCCGAGCACCTCACCGACGTCCTTGCCGTCCAGAGCAGGGTTGACGTCAATGGCTCCGACGAGCTCCAGTCCTTCCTTGGTGGTGATGAGTTGGGCCATGCCGCGACCCATCGCTCCCAGCCCCCACTGAACGACGCGAATCTTCTTGTTGGAATTCATCTTTCCTCCTGCTGCGGTACTTTCGTCCTGTTGAGGGTCATCGCAGCTGGGTGCGGCGCGGACTCGCGATTCACCTGTGACTACGCTGTCCTGGTCGGCATTACCTGTTGCGTACTCTTGGTTCGTCAACGTTGAGCGAACCATTGGTGAGAGCTTCCCACCGCTGGTGGTGCCGGGGAGGATGTCGCGGTTCTCTTCCCAAAACATCGAGTGAGGATGCACGATGATTCCACGACGAAGTAGCTCTGTTGAAAATGTTCTCAGCCCGGAGAGTGATCGACGTGTACGAACAGCTTGACCGTCATCTGGCCCATCTGGTTCAGATGGATCCGAGGATTTCCTGGGCCAGGGCCGGGCGTCTCCTGGACATCTCACCGACGACGGCAGCCCACAGATGGCAGCGACTGGCCGATGAGGGGCTGGTGTGGGTGACGACGTTCCCCAATCTTGACCGTCACCTCACGGCCATCGTTGAGGTGGACTGCCGAACCGAGTCCCTGCCCAGTGCCATCGCCACCTTGTGTGCCCACTCCATGGTGGTCTCCGTCGATGAGACGACCGGGCGTCGTGACCTCGTTCTCACCATCGTCGCTCCCGATCTGCCCACCCTCTCCGATCTCGTCATCGACTGGATCGGCAGCATTCCCGGGGTGTACAATTCGCGCAGTGCCGTGGTGACTGCGGTGGCGATCGGTACTGAATCATGGCGGGTCAACGGGCTGAACCTCACCGAGGCCGAACGTGCCCAGCCTCATCAAACTCGAGAACTGTGGGCCCTGCCCAATGACGAGCTCGATCAGCAACTCGTGACGCTGCTCGCCAAGGACGGTCGCGCCAGTGCCAGCGATCTGGCACGTCAACTCGATGTGCCCACCAGTACCTTGCATCGACACCTGCAGAAGGTGTTGGCGAGTCGCCAGATCCTCATGCGCTGTGATGTGGTTCCCGGATTGGGCAACTGGACGATGGAGTGCACCTGGATGGCGACCGTGGCCTTCAACCACAAGGTGCGGGTGCTCGAACTGCTCAAACAGCACCCCTCGCTGCGCTCCTGCCTGTGGGTGACGGGAAGCGACAATCTACGGGTCAACTTCCGGGTCCCCCATCATGGTTCCATCGCGAAGATCGAGGCGGAGACTGCCAAGGCCATTCCCGGCCTGGCACCCACCGAGACGATCGTGCATCTACGCAGCCACAAGTCGATGGGCTGGATGCTCGATCGTGCCGGGCGATGCACTGGTAACCTCGTCTGCCCTCCGCTGCTCAAGGAGTCAGTGGAGGCCTGATCATCTTCACGGCCGGTTGCGGCTCCCCACGGATCATCGCCTGTCAGGCAGATTGAGATGGGTTCGGAGGCTGGCGAACCTCGTCGGAAACGGTGTGAGCCACCTTGCGCAGGTGCAACCACCACTGCTCGCGAGGTCGACGCGTGCCGACGTCCACCAGGGATGGCATGAGCAACATGTTGTTCGACTGGATCTCGCCCTCGCTCAGCCCGATGCAGCAGGCGTCGTCCCGACCGGTGGCGAGCAGCTCGTCAAGCAGGTTGAGGGCATGGTAGGAGAACTGTGTGGCGAGCAGCCGGTCGAACGGGGAAGGTGAGCCACCCTGCTGGATGTGCCCCAGAACCACCTGACGCACGTCGTACATGCCGTGGGACTCCTCCTCCAGGACCTTCGCGATGAAGTCGGTGGTGTAGTTCTGCGAGGCTGTCTCGTTGCGCACTGCCAGGAAGATTCGTCGACCGTTGCCGAATGATTCGCGCAGCCAGTGCACGTCGTGGGCGAGATCGTCCAGGCTGATGCCCTCCTCATTGAGGTAGATCCGTTCGGCTCCTGCGGCAATCCCCGACATGAGAGCCAGATAGCCGCAGGTCTTGCCCATCGTCTCCACGACGAAGCAGCGCCGGGACGCGATACCGGACTCCTTGATCTTGTCCATGGCGTCGACGATGACGTTGAGTGCGGTGTCGGCGCCGATGGAGAACTCCGAGCCGGGCAGATTGTTGTCGATCGATGCGGGCAGGCACACCGTCGGAATGTGGAAGGCGGGGTAGCGGTCCCGCTCGGTGGTCATGCAGTGGACGGTGTCGTAGGCGGCGTAGCCACCGACGACGATGAGCCCATCGACCCGAGCGTCCTCCAGGGCTCGGCTGATGGCGTACAGCTCACCGGTGCCGGGCATCTCGCGGCGAGTGCCGAGCTCGGCACCGCCCTCACCGGTCCATCCTTCAACGTCCTCCCAGGTGAGCTCTCCGATGTCTCCCCTGGCCAGGCCGACGAATCCGTTGCGAATGCCCAGCATGGTGTGACCTCGCGAAATTCCCAACCTGGCAAGGGCTTGGGCGGCCGTGTTCATACCGGGGGCTGGTCCGCCGGCATGCATGATGGCGATGCGTTTGGAGTCCGGACCGCCACTGAGCTCGGCGGCGGTGCGGGCTGGCTCGGACAACTCGGTGAAGATGGCGTCCATCTCGGTGAATGAGCTGCCACGCATGGCCATGGCCTCGTCGTAGCGACCCTCCTTGATGAGCACCGGCACCTGCTGGGTGTCGTGCACCGCCGTCATGAGGTCGAGGCGACGGACTCGGTTGCCGCAGGTCCCGATGACTCGACCGGGGGAGTCCGGGGTGGCGGTGAGCAGCTCGTGGACGGCGTGGTACCCCTGCAGGGTCGACGCCCATCGGTCGTAGGCCGATGGTTTGCCGCCACGTTGCACGTGCCCCAGGATCGTCACCCGGGTGTCCTCGCCGAGCCGGTTGGTGAGGACCTCGCGCACGTAGTCGGAGCGGATCGGGTTGCCCTCGCGGTCGGTGGCACCCTCGGCGACGACGACGATCGAGTCGCGTCGGCCAGCCTGTCGCCCCCGACGCAGCTCGGCACACATGCGTTCCTCCCAGCCTGGAGCCGGCGGCATTTCGGGGACCAGCACGTAGTCGGCGCCACCGGCCACCGCAGCCATGAGGGCCAGATATCCGCAGTGACGACCCATGACCTCCACGACGAAGGATCGCTGATGGCTTGCCGCGGTGGAGGAGAGGTCGTCGATTGCCGAGACGATGTGGTGCAGAGCGGTGTCGGCACCGATCGTCATGTCGGAGCCGACGAGGTCGTTGTCGATGGACCCCACCAGCCCAGCAATCATGAGGTTGGGATGCTCCTCGGCGGTCTGCTGGCTGATCTGACCGGAGGCGACGAGTTCATCGAGCAGGCCCGGCCACTCGGTTCGTAGCAGGTTGAGGCCGGTCAGCGACCCGTCCCCGCCGATGACGATGAGCCGATCGATACCGCGCTCCAACAGGTGGTGCACTGCCTTGAGGCGACCGGCGCGCTCCCGCATCTCGGCGCTGCGATAGGTGCCGATGACAGTGCCGCCGCGGTGCAGAATCGAGCCGACGTCGTCCCAGCTCATCTCGCGGATGCCGTCACCGCCGTCGATCATGCCCTGGTACCCCTCCAGGATGGCGAACACCTCAGCGCCTGCTGACAAGGCCGAACGCACCACGGAACGCACGGCAGCATTCATGCCCTGGGCGTCCCCACCGCTGGTGAGAATGCCGATGCGGACTGCGGGGGAAGGGGGAAGGTCAGGGGTCACAGTGTCGCTGTCTGTCACATCTGCCATCTTGCTACGCCCAGGTGGACAGAGCATGTCCAGAAGGCGAAATTCGGCAGGAAGAGGATGTGCAAGCGTTCGCCTGTCCAGGGGAGGAGCACTCAGCGGGATGATTGCAGGGATTCCTCCTGGCGCTGCCCTATGACGTTCTGTTGAGGCTGGCCCCAGCTGGGCAGCTGCTGAGATCGCCGTGTTCTGCGGCCAACTGGATCCAACTCAAAATCCTGCACCGCCAGGGTCTTCGGGCACTACCTGGTGGCGAGCTCACGTGGCGGTGCACGTTTCTGATTCTCGAGACAGGTGCAGGTCCAGCTCTCGGGACACGGCAGAGGACGTGGGTGTCAAAAAGTGTCATGTCGGGAAGATGCAAGGCACATTTGTGGCAGGGGATCGGGGCAGGAGACAAAAGTGCACGGCACGAGGATCGAGCAGCGCGGGGATCAACGGGTAGAAGAGTCAGTGTGGTGTCGATGATCCGGCCGATCGGCGAATGCGTGCGGCGGGATCCGTGGTTTTGCAGTGAGAAAAGTGTCAGTTCTGTTGCGGGAGACACGCCGAAGGCTGAGAGGCCGGACTGAAGATGAAAATGTGCATCGAGCGAGGGGGAGAGTCTGGTGGCCCCATGAGCAACTGGCGATCCTCGTGAACAAAAATGTCAGGTCTGGCTCGCAGGGGGCACACCGATGTCAGAAAGGTGGGGTTGGGTTGGGAGCTGAGGGAGACGCGCTGTGCAAAGCCAGTGTGGTGGTTGGCTTTGGCAGGTATGGGTGGTCAAGCGAGAGCCGTGAGTGACATACGCACATGCTGGTGCACATTTTTGTCAGGCGAGCAGAGGTAAGTGCAATCCGGTGATGGTGGGACGCGCCTGGCGATGATTTTGTCAATGGCTGAAAGGTGCAGTGGTCACCGGGTTAGTCAGTACTGCTGGATGCCCGAATGCAATGGATCGCTGTGGAGCAGCACGCCAACCACGTACCTGATGATGGTGGGAAACTGAGGCTGGTGGTCAGGGTCACCTAGAGTGGGGGCATGAGTAACAGCCCAAGTCCAAGCCCAACCCAAGTACCTTCTGCTCTGCGCTGGTCTGCGTGGATTGCCGTCGTGTCAATCATCGTTCAGACCATCCTCGCTGTGTGCATGCTTGCCGGGATACATCTTGGCGAGGTGCATGAAGGCTTCGGGTACCTCACCTTGGTTTCGAGCATCGTCGCCGCCGTCACAGCTGTGATGTGGAAACGACGTGGTGGACCGGCTGGTGTCATGGGACACGCTCTTGGCATGGCCGTGCTGTTGATCATCCAGTTCGCCCTGGGCGAGGTGGGACACCCAGTCAAGTGGGTGCACGTCGTTCTGGGCTTCGTCATCGTCGTCGGCTTGCTCACCTTGCCGCTGAGTCTCGACAAGAAGAGGTGAAACTCCTTTTTGCCATGTGAGCGGTCTGTGAAATTTCTGGAATCTGTGTCCGGTGACGATTTTCGTCACCGGACACAGTGCTGATCTGATACGTGTGGAAGACTTTTCGCCGGTAGCATGCACACAAAGTGCTGCGGCAGGAGTCCGTCCGTAGTGGTGCTGGCTCCACATCTGTCACTCGGGAACGGGTTGGGGCACAGCTGTGCCAACAGTCTGGCCCTGGCGGGATTTTTCGTCAGGGTTGCGGTGCGGTGAGGAGGGTCGCGGTAGGGGCGGAGGTTTTGTGAGGGGCGAGTGTGTTCGGGCCACCGCCCGATCTCGTTACTGTCTCGGATCACTCACCCCACGGGATCGAACTCCATCGCCCCAGGCTTGATCACTCCGCGCCTTGGATCGTTCACTGTTCCGGGACGCTGTCCACATCTGCCAGCCAGGCGGTCGCCGAGGCATCGGAGGGCATTCGCCAGTCCCCGCGTGGACTCAAGGAGCCGCCGGAAACCACCTTGGGGCCGTTGGGCAGCGTGGACCGTTTGAACTGGTTATCGACGAATCGGCGCAGGAACAACTGCATCCATCCCTTGACCGCAACCAGGTCATAACTGTTCCGGTCCTCGGCTCGGAATCCGGGTGGCCACGAACCGCTTTCGGCGTCTCGCCAGGCGTGATGTGACAGGAATGCGATTCGACTGGGACGCATGCCGTGGCGCAGCAGGTGGTACAGGGTGAAGTCCTGCAGCTCGTAGGGGCCGATCTTGGCTTGGGTGGACTGGATCTGCTCACCGGGGCGGGCCGGGACGAGCTCGGGTGAGATTTCTGTCGCCAGAACCGACTCCAGCACCTCATTGGTGTCTGTATCGAACTGTCCTGACGAAATGCACCACCTGATGAGATGCTGAATGAGGGTTTTGGGCACCCCGGTGTTGACCCCGTAATGGCTCATCTGGTCACCGACCCCGAAGGTGCACCAACCCAGAGCAAGTTCGGAGAGATCGCCGGTGCCCAGCACGATGCCTCCGTGCTGGTTGGCGATGCGGAACAGGTAGTCATAGCGCATCCCGGCCTGGACATTCTCGAAGGTGACGTCATAGACCGGCTCGCCATCGCCAGCCGGGTGCCCCATCTCCTTGAGCATCGCCGTGCAGGCGGGGCGGATGTCGATGATCTTGCAAGGCACGTCAAGGGCCTGACACAGGGCCAGGGCGTTGTTCTTCGTGTGGTCGGTGGTGGCGAAACCGGGCATGGTGTAGGCGAGGATGTCGCTGCGTGGACGACCCAGTACGTCCATCGCTCTGGCTGCGACGAGCAGGGCGTGGGTGGAGTCCAGACCTCCGGACACACCGATGACGATTTTTGGCGAACCAATCGATTCCATGCGTTTGACAAGGCCATACACCTGGATGTTGTAGGCCTCGTAGCAGTCCTGGGCGAGCTGGGCGGGGTCGTTGGGTACGAAGGGGAACCGATCGACCTCACGGCGTAGCCCGATGTCGT
Organism: Cutibacterium granulosum; assembly: GCF_900186975.1. Taxonomy (NCBI): domain Bacteria; kingdom Bacillati; phylum Actinomycetota; class Actinomycetes; order Propionibacteriales; family Propionibacteriaceae; genus Cutibacterium; species Cutibacterium granulosum. Next base: position 429,353 of record NZ_LT906441.1, on the reverse strand, counting down.
CGTGCGGTGGGTCGAGGGTGAAGGTGGTGACGCGCCACTGCCCCCCGGCGAGTTGCTCCAGGGTTCCGGCAGGTTGGGTGAGGGCATTGTCGTCGAAGGATCCCTGACGCAGTCTCTCCTGACGCAGCAGGTCGAGGTCGACGTCGGCGATGCAGTAGCCGGGTTGGCGGGAGAAACGTTCAGTCGTGGCGAGCAGCGCCCCGTTCTCGTAGATCATGGTCTGGCCGTCCCACGACAGATCGGTGCTCGACTCGCCCACCCCAGCCGCGGCATAGACGTAGGCCTGCAGATTCTTGGCCGAGGTCACCTTGCACAGGTCGTGACGTTGCCGGGATCTCCCGACCGTGATGGGCGACCCCGACAGGTTGACCTCAACCGTCGAGCCAGCGAGAGCTGCTCGTGACGAGGGCGCAACCGGCACCCAGAGGTCCTCGCACACCTCGACGTGGAAGGTGAGATCGGGTAGGTCAACGGCTTGGAAGAGCAGGTCGGTGCCGAAGGGAATTGCAGTGGCGGCGGAGTCAGTGGCACTCGTGGACGAGGTGCCAGCTGGGGAGATGCCAGTTGCTGAGTTGCTGGTCGAGGGTGCGTCGGCGGAGGTGCTGACGGGAAGAGCGCCCAGTGGTGTGTTCACCGACGGTGCGTTCGCGGAGATTGCTCCGGGGGTGGGGTGACATTTCTGTCGATGGGCGAGGTTGATCGTCCCTGTGGTGCCTGCCCCCGCCGCGAAGTGACGTTTTTCGTAGAACTCCCGATAGTTGGGGAGATAGCTCTTCGGCACCACGCCGAGTACGCGGCCACGATGGACGACGACTGCGCAGTTGTACAGTCGGTTGCCGCGGCGCAGCGGAGCACCGACCACGATCACGGGAAACACATCGGTGGAGGCTTGGCGCAAGGCTTCGATGGCTTCAAGGGCGGAATCGAGTACAGCGTCCTGCAGGAAGAGATCGTCGATCTGGTAACCAGTGAGGCACAATTCGGGGAACACGGCGATGGCCACCGATTCGGCGGAAAGTTTGGTGACTGTGTCCATGATCTCGGTGACATTGGCGGCCGGATCGGCGACGTGCACGGTGGAGGTGCAGGCGGCGACGCGAGCGAACCCCTGGTCGTAGCTGGAGTGGAAATTGCCGTTCACTCTGCCAGTCTCGCAGACCGCGGCCAACCATGCAGGGGGACGACTTGGCTGAGACGAGTGGTCAAGCTGATAGCGCGGTTGTACGGAAGGTGACGTCTGCTCAGCTCTCGTGACGGATCAGCTGTGAGCTTTCCGAGACACCATGATCCCCAGTGACCTTCCAACCCCTCTAGATGGCTCAGAGGATTCAGTGACTTGGGCACTGGCCGATCCATGAAGTTGGAGTCGGGTACGGATCGACCGACCCTCGTGCGGCAACGTGTCTTTCCGATACTGGTCCGGGAGCGAAAGGCAGTCCCTCGCAATCCCCCGCATGACGGGAATGGTTCCCTGCGCAGCTATTGTGACGGGAAGTGGCGTCCCCACGACCCCTGAGCAGGCCAGGGCACTCGCGAGAATTCACCCGGACACCGCTGCGCGCACTCTCTCAGTTCCGAGCATCTTCGCCCAGATCGGCAAGGGTGGGTGGATTCGCCCCAGCCCTGCTCACGGTGATCGCTCCGATGTGTGCACAGCGGGTGAGGATGCGTCTCAGCGTGGCCTCGTCGATGGCAGCCAAGTCATCGCGATGCTCGACCCCCAGCAGTTCTGCACTCCACAGGCCGTCGAGAAGGCCGGACATGAATGAGTCCCCGGCCCCGACGGTGTCGACGACCTTGGCCGGGTGGGACGGGATGCTCAGGCTCAGCCCGCGATCGGTGAGAGCGAGAATTCCCGATCCGCCACAGGTGATGACCATCAGGCTCGGTCCAAGATCCAGCCAGTGGCGGGCAATGGTACGCAGGTCATCGCCAGGGTGCAGCCAGTGCAGATCCTCGTCGGAGGCCTTGACGACATCGGCTCTGCTCACGCAGCTCTCGATGAGGGGGCGGGCGGATTCAGGATCGTCCAGCAGGTCGGGGCGCACATTGGGGTCGTAGGTGACGGTGGCTTGTTCTTTGGCGCGGCCCATGACGTCACGAACGTGGTCACGGCCAGGTGCCGTCCACGAGGCGATCGACCCGGTGTGCACAACGATGGCTTCGTCTGGGATGTCCAGACGCGGTAGATCCCAGGTGAGGTCGAAGTGATAGCTGGCCTGCCCATCAGACGCCAGTCGGGCGGTGGCGGTCGCCGTGGTGAGCGCTTCATCGGAACTCGGGCACAGCTGAATGCCGTTGCTCTCGACGTGATCGCGCACGATCTGGCCATGATTGTCGTCGGCGAATCGGGTGGCCAGTTGTGTTCGACGACCGAGCCGGGCCAGCCCCACCGCGACGTTGAGTGGTGAACCACCTGGATGTTCAGTGGCTGGGCCAGGCGGGGGAGGAGCGACAACGTCCACCAGGGATTCCCCCACGATGAAAGCCGTTTCCGTCATGTGCTCCTCCTTGAGCTTCAGTGATGCACCAGCTCCAGCCGATCGGCAACACCGCACATTGTGCCAGTGCTGGGAAACCTACCGTACCTGCTGTGGTGTGGACAATCGTCAGCTCACTGGCTCTTGGAGGCTCCTGAGCGCTCGCGGTGGGGGCGACGTTTGTGTGATTGCGATTTTTGGCATCTGGGAGGCGGGGAGGGCACTCCACTTCCTGCTGGGCGGCGCTACCGGGATTTTTATCTTGAGAGGATTCGTCAGTGGTGAGGCTTCCGGGGATGACAAGCTGCCTCGGGACTGGACCAATGGTGATGTTGGGAGCAGCAGGCATGTGAAAAGTGTGGACGTCGGACACCGTGACGGGGAGCGCCGCGTGCGGGGGCAGGGTGGGGTGCGCAGCACGTCGCCCGCCACGTGGGTGGAGTGTCTCGTGTGGGTTGCAGGGCGTGGCAGTACGGAGCTGACATTTCTGTCATCTTGCAAGAGGCGACGGCAGTGTGATGACTTTCTGTGCCCGAAGGTGACAATTTTCGTCACTCCCGCCACAGTGCGGACATTCTCGTGAGGCGCAGGTCCGTCGTGATCCGAGCTGAGATGCAGACGCTGTCGTGATCCGAGCCGAGAGTCGGTGACAATTTTTGTCACGCCACGTTGGGTCCAGGCGATGTGACGATCCGTTGTGCTGTGTGGTGACATTTTTCGTAACGGTCTTCATGAGCCGGGTACTTTTCGCAGCGGCTTCCATGAGCTGGGTTCACGAGCCGCTACGACGCAGGGACGACTGCCAATACGACGCAGGAGCGGCTGTGAAACGGGATGGCTGTGACTGCCATGTGGTGAGCCGGCTGCCGCTCGATTTTCCGAGGTTCTCTCATGAGCGGACGACGGTATCCTGCTCTGTGCACCTCTGGCTCCAGGAGTCCAGCAAACGCTGTATTTCCGCGGTGTTCGGAGCTGCGATTGGCCCGCGCCGAGTGACTTTGATCGCTGCGGCTGCATTGCCCCATCGAGCAGCTTCGTGCCAGTTGAGGCCAGCCAATCTGGCTGCGATCATGGCGCCGGTATGGACGTCGCCTGCACCATTGGTGTCCACCGCCTGCTGGGGAAAGCCGGGGATCTCGCGGGCCGATCCATCAGCCAACACTGCACATCCCGCCGGGCCGTCGCGGGTGATGACGACGGTACCGGGGCGCAACCTTTCTGCGCAGGCGTGCAGGGAGCCGACCATGTCGCCCACCCCGCCCAGAGCAGCAGATTCCTCGGCGTTGCCGGTCCACACCGTCGTGTGGTCAATCATGTGGGTGCGTACCGACTCGTCCAGCTCGGCGAAGACAGCCCCGGGATCCAGGACGACGCCCACCCCGGCGGGCAGGGTGTCCAGCCAGGCCAGCAGGGGATCTCGCGTGGCGGGTAGTGCCAGAGAGTAGCCGGTGACGCACACCATGTCGCCGGGTCGGGGACTGCTGGTACCGAACGAATCGATGCTGACGGCCCGTTCAGCTCCAGTGGTGGTGATGAAGGTGCGTTCGGCAGAAGGGTCCAGCAGCACCAGACACACCCCGGTGTCGGCGTCGGGTACTCGAGCTGCGCTCATGGCGACCCCTTCCTCGGCCAGGGTGGTCGAGATGAGATCTCCATTGGGTCCGGTGCCGATCGCTCCGGCATGCACGGCCTGGCCACCGGATCGCGCGGCTGCGACAAGGATGTTCACAGCCCCGCCGGCATGGCGGGTGTATGAGGTGGCCATGACGTTTCCACCCCGTCGGGGAAGGTGCGGTACGTCGACGAGCACGTCCACCAGAGCTTGACCGGTGTGGATGAGTCGAGGTGTGTGGGTCATGGAGTGTCTTCTTTGTCTGGATCGTGGAATGCGTTCGTGTGAAACGAAGTGCTGGGCGAGTGCGTCAGGAGATCCACTCTCCTGGGGGTTGATGTGGGGAGTATCACATCCGAAAGATGCATCCGTATTCCGAGGCGGGGCCTCTGGTGCGGCGTCTCGGAAAATGTCCTCCCCCTGTCGGAGATGGGGCCCTTGCCGGGGATGTGGGGATCCTCCCTCGAAGGTGACTTGTTTTGTTCAGCCCGACTTCGCTGGTGCCTCGGCGAATCCGCACCAGTAGCGCATCTGCTCGGTCAGCTGCTCATCGGTGGCGAGCTCGTGGCCGTCCACTCGCAGTACCGGGACGGCCCCGCGTCCCGAGGATGCCAGCCAGACTCCTTGGGCTTCCAGGAGCTCCTCGGGGCGCATGAGGCGTGACGAGGTGGGAATGTCTCGGGCATCGGCGGCTTCCAGCACCTGTTCCACGGTGATCGAGCGCAGGATGCCGGTGGCTCCGGTCGGGGTGGTCCACAGCCGGCCGTCCTTCTCGACCAGTAGCCCAGAAGTGGGGCCCTCGAGCAGGAAACCGTCACTGGAAGTGAAGATGACGTCGTCAGCGCCGTGGGCTGCGGCGTGCCGATATGTAGCGACGTTGACGGCGTAGGAGAGGGTCTTGACGCCGCCCAGCAGCCACGGAGCGCCGGCGAAGGCATCGCTGGTGAATCCTCGGCAAGCAGTGATCACCGAGATCCCGGCACGCTCGGCGATGGCATGGTCAGGCAGCGGGGCGATGGTGGCGAGCTGGGTGACCGGCCCCGTCTGTGCAACTGCCCCGTTCGGGTGGTCCCCAGTTTCCCCCGGTGGGTTCTGGGCGTCATCGCGGGCTGTTCCGGCATCCCTCTGATTCTGGGCTGCATCTGTGCGGCCGGTGAAGTTGCTCGTCTGCTCACCGGTTGCGCTGTGTACCCGGCGCGTCTCGGGGCCGTTGGTGTACATCACCTTGAGCACGGCCTCGCCCGGTCGTCGCCAGGCGGTGACGAGCTCGTCGATGAGCGCAGTCCACGCCTCGAGATCGGGTGCTGCGCCATTGACTCCGGCGATGGAGCGGGCGAATCGACTCAGGTGGGCCGACAGGTTGTCGATGTGGGAGGTGCCGTCCTCGGCGGTGACGACGCGGGTGGCGTCGAAGACTCCGTCGCCGCGGGTGAGACCAAGGTCGTCGGCGGTGAGAACGGGGTCGTCAGCTGCGACGATCCCGGTACCCATGACGGCTACGAGCAGTTCATCAGACATGGGTTCAGGGTAGCGGGTCGGCGTGCGGGGCGGTACATGTGAGACATGTCCCATGATCCTCACCTCTACATGCTTGACGAGTAGCGTGCACATGCCTCGTGCGTCACGGGGACGTAAGCTCGCCGTCGTGCAGAACACAGCGATCGACGACCGAAAATCCCTCAACAGGTTGATTCTCAATCTCGCGATCCCGGCCTTCCTGTCCCTGGTGGCCGAGCCGCTGTTCCTCATGGCCGACTCGGCCGTCGTCGGACACGTGGGCACCTCGCAGCTGGCCGGTCTCGGCGTCGCCAGCACGGCGCTGCTCACGGCCACCGGGCTGTTCGTCTTCCTGGCCTATGCGACGACGGCGACCTCGGCGCGCCGGATGGGGGCCGGGGACCGGGCTGGAGCCGCCACTGCAGGGGTGGACGGACTGTGGCTCTCGCTGCTCATCGGAATCGTCGTGGCCCTGCTCATCGTCATCCTCGACGTGCCGACAGCCCGGCTCTTCGGCGCCCAGGGTCAGACCGCCCAGTTCGCTGCCCAGTACCTGCAGATCGCCGGATGGGGAGTGCCTGCCATGCTCGCCACCATGGCCGTCACCGGGGTGTTGCGCGGATTCCAGGACACTCGCACCCCGCTGGTGGCCACCGTCATCGCCTTCTCGGCGAACCTGGTGCTCGACCTCGTCCTGGTGCTCGGGCTGGGCTGGGGGATTCGCGGATCTGCTGCAGCGACGTTGGTCTGCCAGGTGGGGCTGGCTGGCGGACTGGTGTGGGTGTTCATCGTTCGTACTCGTGGGGTCGGGCTCAGCCTGGGATTTCACCCGGCGGGGGTGGCCGGATCCATGCGCGACGGGGTTCCGCTTCTCATCCGAACCCTTGCGCTGCGCGGCGCCATGATGGCGACGACGTGGGTCGCGGCTCGACTCGGGGATGTCGAGATGGCCTCCTACCAGGTGAGCCTCACGGTGTGGAACTTCCTGTCCATGGCCTTGGATGCCCTCGGGATCGCCGGGCAGGCCCTCACTGGCGAGGCGTTGGGCGCTGAGGACGGGCAGCGGGCCCGCAAACTCACTGCCATCATGGCACGCTGGGGGGCGTGGGTCGGTGTGGGCATAGGTGTGGTGCTGGTCGCCATCCATCGTCTGTTGCCCTTGGCATTCAGTACGCAGGGTGACGTGCGCCTCGCCATCGCTGCCGGGCTGCTCGTCGTCGCCGTCCTGCAGCCGCTCAGCGGCCCCGTCTTCGTGCTGGACGGGGTGCTCATCGGTGCTGGCGACGGCAAGTGGCTGTCTGGAGCACAGGTGGTCATGCTGCTGGCGTACCTGCCAATGATCATCGGCGTCTACCTGGCACAGCCCAGCGGGTCCATGGCTGTGGTGTGGCTGTGGGTGGCCTGGGCCGGATTCATGGCAGTGCGCGGGTTGTTGCTGTGGTGGCGTGCTCGGGGAGACGCCTGGATGCGACTGGGGGCGTGAAACGGGGCGTCGCCACGACCGGGACGGGGACGGAACCGCCGTACATCCTCCCGGCAGCGTGCCTCTCCTGTCCGGCCATTGCAGACTGGGGCTGTGCATGGATGTCGTCTCCTGACTCGCCACCAGACCCTGCCAGACAGCGATTCGGAAGCACTGTGTCTGCGTCGTCCGTATCCGGTGCAGCGATGGGCCTCGGGCTGCTCGCACTGTTCGGGGCCGCTAGCACTGCTCAGCCTGCTCACACTGACTCCCGGAACCCACCACCACTGGCCCAGATTCACTACCACTGGCCCAGCTTCACCACCGCCAGTGGTAGCTCGGGTGGTGAATCCACCTGCTTGCACCTTCCCAGCACTCTCACACGCTCCGGCTCGGTTCCAGGCTCACCGTCGTGATGCCATCGCTGGTATCGAGCGTGTCGTAGCGTTCCGGGTCACAGGTGAGGACGATGATCTGGCAGTTCGTGGCCCCAGCCGCCATCTGCTGGATGATCCGACGAGCACGGCGCTGGTCGGAATACACCAACGCGTCGTCCAGGATGAGCGGCACCCCGTCACCGGGGTCGACGAGATTGGCCACTGCCAGTCGCACGATGAGCCCCAGCTGTTCCCGAGCCCCCGATGAGAGTTGACCGGTGCCCAGTCCCTGACCGTCCAGGAGCCGCCCGCTGATCCGCAGCTCCTCGTCGATGCGTACTGAGAAACCGTCATGGTAGATCGCGGTACCGATCTGGTTGATCGCACGGGTCAGTGGCTCGTGATAGACCCTGTCCTGCTCACGACGAGCGTTGAGCATCGTCTCGGCCAGGAGCTTGGCGGCCTCGGCCCGCTGGTCCACGCTTCTGATCTGCCTGTCGAGGTGGTGAATCCTGATGCGGGTGCGATCTGCCTCGTCCTGCAACTGCTCACGCCCCATCCCCGTGAGCTGACCTCGCAGCGACGACTGGCGGGACTGCTTCTGCGTCAGTCGTGCACTCACATTGGTGAGCCGATTCTGCGCGTCGGTCACGTCCTGGGCGATCTGGTCGGGATGGCGATCCTCGAGGTCCTTCCTGGCCCGATCCAGTGCCTCGGCAGCTTGCGTGTGGGCTGCCCGTGCTTTTTCCTCCTCGGCCCGGACGTCGTCGTCACCTGCCTGCTCACGAGCCAGATGGAGCTTCTCGGCGAGTTCGGCGCGTCTGGTCTGGTCACCAGTCATCGTCGTCGTTGCCGCGACCATGCGCTCGCGAGCCTGATCCAGGCGTTCCCGGATTGCGCTGAGTTGAGCCTCCAGCTCAGCCACCTGGTCCTCCGCTGTGGTCAGCTCGGCCTTCGCTGCCTGCACCCGGGCGTCAGGATCGGGAATGTCGGGGTTCGATGTCTCGTCGTCGGGGGCGAGCGGTGAACCAGGTGCAGGAGCGTTCACGTCAGTGGCGCCAGCGTCGTCCCCGCTGTCGTTCGCATGCGTGGGACGTGAGCTCCCACTGAGTGTTGCGGTGAGGCCGGTGCTCTCGCGTAGCGACGCGACCTGCTCGCCCATCTGCTCGATGGTGGCGTCCAGGGCATCCATGCTCTCGCCGTCCAACAACTCGTCGCGTTGGGCAGTCCGTTCCTTGAGCCGGGAGGTAGCGATCTGCTGGGCTTCACAGCGGTCCTCAGCCTGCGAGACGGACTCCACGTGGAGGTCGGCCAACCGATCGGTCAGCTGCGTGGCGTACTTCTCGGCGTCCTTGCGCAGCTTTTCCAGCTCGGCGTGTGGGGTGAGTGACATCTTCCACGACGCCCCCACCTGCAGGTGGACGGCCTGGTCGATCTGGTAGCTTCGCCCGGATTTCACCGGTTCGCCGTCGAGCAACAGCTCCGGCGCATCCTCGGCCAGCGCCTCAGCTGTGAGCACCGGGCTTGCCAGACTCACCTGGGTACGGGCATCCCGTAGCTTCTGCTCAGCCTTGCGCAGCTGTCCCAGTTGCCTCTTGGTGATGGGATGATCGTTGACCTCACGAGTGAGTTCGACGATCTGCTCATTGAGTGCTGCAGCGCGCTCGCGGCGTCTGCGCAGTTGAGCGAGCTTCGACGTCTGTGAGACCAGGGTGCGTAGGTCTTCAGCCTTGTTCACCGCATCGCGGGCCTTGTCGCGTGTGCTTCTGGCCTTGATCATCGTGGACTTCGTCTGTTCCAGCTCCTGGTTCACTGCGTGGTGCAGCTCCTCGGCCTGCTTCACGTTCGCTGTCGAGCCAGCGATGCGTTCATCCAGACTGGCCAGTTCGCTGAGCAGTTCGGTGCGCTGTTGGGCGGTTGAGGTAGCTTCGGTGAGAGTCAACTTGGCGTTGAGCTCGTCCTGGGCGGCTCGCTCGACGATGTCCTTGAGCTGTCTCAGGCCTTCCTGCTGCTCATTGGCCTTCGCCAGCTCACCACGTGCCTTGATCTGATGTCGGTGCAGGTCGCCGAGCTCCTCGTCCAGGTCACCGAGCTCGTTGACGAGCTGATCGGCCTGGTCCAGAGTCTGCCTGACGTCAACCAGCTGTGCATTGAGGGCATCGCGCTCCCCACGCTGGTCGTTGCGGGAACGAATGGGCTTGCCGGTGACAGTCCAATAATTTTGAGACTCCTCCTTGATGAGGTCGAACAGCCCGTGGTCGTCCCGCCGGGTGTCGGCGGCCCCGCTACGGGTGTCCAGGGCGGCACGCAGTGATTCCGAGGAGTCCAGCGTCAGCTCGGACCTGCCACCGGTCTGCAGCACCTGCAGCGCCGTCCACAAGGTGTCGTCCAGCCCCGAGATGAGCCGTTCCATCTCGCCAATGGCATCGTCGCCGGTGAACGAGTCCCCGGTACGCGGACCGCCGACATACCTCAGAACCGCCTTGGGACTCACGAGGAACTGTTTGGTGTGAACCACTCGATGCTCACCGATGCTGAATTCCGCCTCGACGATCACCGGTACGTGTTGGCCGACTGGCTGGGCGTCCTTGATCGCCTGCTTCTTGGCCGTGTGTTTGTTCCTGGTGTTGAAGACCAGGCTGAGGGCCTCGATGAGGGAGGTCTTGCCCACCTCGTTGGGGCCGGACACCACCACCAACCCGGTGTCGGGGACGTGCAGGGTCTGCTCGGTGACGCCCTTGTAGTTCTCGATGTTGATGCGATGCAGTTTCATGACGTCTCCTGGCGCGATGAACGGACGCGGGATTGGCGAGGTGCGGGGAGGGGTGAGACTTGGGGTAGTTGCGCTGCGTGGGGTTGGGAGTATCGGGCGAGGTGGACTGTTCGGGGCTCTGGACTGGAAGTGTGGGGAGAGCGTGTCAATCAGGCGAGCGGAGCAGTGATGAGCGCTCACACGTCTGATCAGTGCGCGAGCCGGTAGAGCAGGCTCAAGGCGTCCGCAGCGCAGTCTCGTTCCTCCTGTGGCAGGGCCGGGTCCGTGGACATGGCGGTGAGTTCCTCGACTCCCTGCTCGCCCCACGCCGGCAGGTCCAGGTCGGTGAAGTCGACGTCGTCGGGCACGACGGTGAGGTCATTGCGGTTGTCGCTGGGTTCCAGGCTCGCGAACTGGGTCTCGGCATCGTCCAGGATCTCCGACAGTCGAATCTTCTGCTGCAGCGACACCGAGCCGTGCAGGTCATAACGCACGATGGTGCGATCAGGTTCGGTGAAGGCCGCGAGCTTCTCGCGCAGCGTTTCCAGGTCCTCGTCGGTGCTGAGATCCATGCTGATCCGTGTGTGCAACCAAGTGCCGACCTCCACGGTCTCGGCGGTGACGCCATGCTCGTCGAGATCGACGACGACGGCGGTTCCCCGGCCAGGCTCGTTGAAACTCGTCGTCTCCTGGGTACCGCTGTAGCGAATGGGGCCATGCGGATCGTCTGACGGCCAGGCGATGTGACGGTCACCCAGGGCGACGTAGCTCACGGCCGATCGCTCGATGGCGGCCAAGAGGGGTTCACGGGCGAGGAGTGCCTCGGACGTGTTGCCGCTGAGTCCCTCCAGCTGACCGTGCCCCACGAGGATTCGAGTCGTTGCGTCGGAGGCCAGATTCTTGACGACCGGTTCCAGCGGATCGGTGCTCTGGTGCCTGGCCAGCAGCGGTACTCCAACGATCTCGACGCCATCTGCCACCCGGATGGGATCGGTGCCGTCCAGCAGTGTGGCGTTGGATGGCAGCTTGATGCGCTCCCAGATGTTTCCTGGTTCCAGGGAGTCGTGGTTTCCCGGCAGCAGGTACACCGGCAGCTCGATGGACTCGATGGCCTTGAGGGACCTGGCCACGATGGTGGTGGAGACATTCTGCGTCTCGAAGACGTCACCGGCCACGACGACGAACTCACACTCACGCTGCCGGGCGAGCCCACCAATGGTGCGGATCGCGTCGATACGTGCCTGGGTGAAACGCGCTTGGGGATCGTCGCCGTCATTGCGCGGCGACAGGTAGTGGCGCACCTGCCCCAGTTGCCAGTCGGAGGTGTGCAGAAAACGGGTCATCGTCGTCTTCCTCTCAAGGATCCTGCCGGGAAGGATTCAACAGCTCAGAGCTTATGACCGGGGTGAGACACTTTTTTGACGGGGACAGCCGAAACGAGGTTGACGGGTGGGCTGGAGCCCCAACTTGGCTGATGTGGTGTTTCAACCCAAGGGGATCTGAGCGTTCCGACCGATGCGGGGTGCAGCAAGGCCCTGGGAGACCCACCCGGGAGATCCACCGGCTGGGGTGGTGCGGCCTCATCATCGTCACCACTGCACAACTGCGATGTGACCCACGACGATGACGACGCCAATCTTCTCACTGTGTGAGATTCCATCGTTCGAGGTGCGAGGTGGTCATTAGGATCGCCCAACCGGAATACACCTTGAGGAGCATTCAGATGACTCACTCCATCAGTGAGGCCAACGAGTCCGCTACAGCACCCAAGATGAAGGGCCGCCAGCTCGTCATGATGAGCCTTGGCAGTGCCATCGGCACCGGCCTGTTCGTCGGGTCAGGAAAGGGCGTGGCAGCAGCCGGCCCGGCGGTACTGATCGCTTATGTGATCTCCGGGTTGCTCGTCATTGCCATCATGTACATGCTTGGCGAGATGGTGGCGGCCCACCCGGACTCCGGGGCGTTTTCCGTCTATGCCGAGCGAGCGATGGGCCCGGCAGTGGGCTTCGCCGTCGGATGGGTCTGGTGGATCCAGCTCGTCGTCGTCGTGGCAGCCGAGGCCACGGCGGCCGCCTCCGTGTTGTACGCCATGTGGCCGGTGGCCCCGACCTGGCTCATGTCGCTGATCTTCCTGGTGGCCCTCACCGGCATCAACCTGTTGGGCGTGGACCGGTTCGGCGAGTTCGAGTTCTGGTTCTCCCTCATCAAGGTTGCGGCGGTGGTCGTCTTCCTCGTCGTGGGAGTGCTCATGATCCTCGGGCTGACGAAGGCACCGGCCCCGGGGCTGAGCAACGTCATCCACCACGGTGGCTTCCTGCCCAATGGCATGAGTGGGCTGACATCGGCCCTGCTCATCGTCGTCTTCGCCTTCGGTGGTATCGAGATCATGGCCGTTGCCGCCGCAGAGACCGAGGATCCGGCTCGCAACGTGGGACGTGCGGTGCGCACCATCATCTGGCGCATCCTGCTGTTCTACATGGGGTCGGTGGCCATCATGGTCGTCGTGCTGCCCTGGGACGATCCTGCCCTGGCCAAGTCGTCATTCGTCGCCGTGCTCAACCATGCCGGGATCCCGGTGGCCGCCGAGATCATGGGAGTCGTCATCGTCCTGGCCCTGTTGTCGAGTCTCAACGCCAACCTCTACGGTGCGGCTCGCATGCTGGGCTCCCTGGCCGATCGTAGCCTGGCCCCCCGCGCGTTGACGGCATCGAGGACCCGCTCGGTGCCGGTCGCCACGATCCTCGCCTCGGTGAGCGTCGGTCTCGTCTCTGTGGTGTGCACTTACATCTGGGGTGACAAGGTGCTCGACGTGCTGCTCACCCTGGTCGGGGCGACGATCATCGTCACCTACACCTCGACGATCGCCTCACAGTTCATTCTGCGACGTCGTGCGGATGCCGCCGGTGAACACCTGCCACTGCGGCTGTGGGGCTACCCGTGGGTGCCGATCGTCTCGGCCCTGGTCGTCCTGGGGATCGTCGTCCTCGGGATGACGGCTGACGGGTTGCGTCAGCAGTTGCTGTCCACCTTCGCCCTGACTCTCGTGATCTACCTCATCGGCAGGGTGCACGTGCGCCGGAAGTCAGCGGTGAGCTCAGAAACATCCGTGACCGCGGACCAGGAAGATAACTCCGAGTCTTCAGTGGGCTTGGATGCAACCGTGGAGCCGACGGTGACTGCAGACCACCGGTGAGTCCAGCGGACGCGTAGCTGGCAGTGGGTCGTGGCCGGGAATGGTCGTGGCCCACTCAGCGTTCACGGTGCGCCGATCTCGCCAATGCAGATCCGGGGGGCGATCCCCTTCCCCGCGTGTCCTGCACAGGACGCCCTTGGCCCCCCTGCAAGGCAGTCTTTACGAGCAGCGCGTCAACCCGAGGATGGCTCATCGTGGCTTGACGATGCGCATTCTCCCATGTCCATTTCGTGCAGGAGCCGACAATGTCTGGGGCTGTTTGTCCTCACGCACGCGTCGATCAGCGGGTTCTGGCGATGAACAGACGGCCTGCCCGAGGCCAGCATCACGTCACCACATGGGACTCCGGCCGTGGTCAGGCCGTGCTGAATGGCGACGGTGGCCGTCACTGGGCTCCGTCGGCACTCCTCTCTTTCTTCCTGCGTGCTGCCTTCGCCGTCTCGAAGGTCTCGTGCACCTCCCGTCCCTCCAGACGGTCGCGCAACTGGGACCGGTAGATCGAGACCTCACCCACGGCTCGCGAGGCCACGGCGACGGCAATCATCGCGGGGGCCAGCAGGGAGAGGTTTCCGGTCATCTCGCCGACCATGAGCATCATCCCCAGTGGGGCGTGTGCCACAGCCCCGAAACAGGAGATCATGCCGACGATGACGAAACTCATCGGCGAGGCAGGCATGCCGGGCAAGGTCTCCAGCAGTCGCCACATGGCCGCGCCGGTGGCCCCACCAATGACCATGCCGGGGCCGAACACACCGCCGGAACCGCCGGAACCGATGGACAGGGTCGTCGAGAGGATCTTCGCGAAGGGGATGGCCAGGACGATGATCATCGGCATCTTGACGAGCACGTCGGCGTACATCTCCTGCTGCACGTCGCCGTAGCCGGTGCCCAACGCCTGGGGCAGCAGCAGGCCGAGCAGCCCGACGCACAGGCCTCCCACGGCAGGCTTGAGCCAGCCAGGCAGCCGCAGCTTGGCGAACAGGTCGGAGCCCTTGTAGAACACCACTGCGTAGAGCCGACCCATGAGGCCGGCAGCCAGCCCCAGGAAGATGAACCAGATGAGTTGCACCGGTTTGGAGAACTGCACGCCCGACAGGGTGCCGAAGATCGGGCTGAACCCGTAGACGGATCCGAAGGTCACGTAGGCGACGATCGAGCTGATGAGCGAGGGCATCATCGCGTCGGCCTCCATGTCGTCGCGGTAGAGCAGCTCAGCGCCGAGCAGGGCACCGCCCAACGGGGCACGGAAAATCGCCCCGATGCCCGAGGCCATGGCTGCTGACACGGCGATACGTGCGTCGGGGGTGCGGATGTTGAGCCGTTTGCACAGCGCCGACATGGCGGTCGCGCTGATCTGGGCCGTCGGGCCCTCGCGCCCGCCGGAACCGCCCGAACCGATGACCAGGGAGGAGGCAATGATCTTGACCACTGCCACCTTGGGTCGAAGCTCGGCAGGATCATGATGGACGGCGTGAATGGCGTTGTCAGTGCCATGTCCCTGGGCGGTGGGGGCGACGAAGTGCACCAGGGTGCCCGAGACGAGGGCACCGCCTGCGACCACCAACGGGATGGCCCACGGCCGAGACATGGAGCTGCCAGGGCTGCCGTCTCCCTCACCCAGGGTGCCCGGGGGTCGATAGCCGCCCAGCCCCTCCAGCAGCCAGTGGGTGCCGGTCTCCAGACAGAAGAAGAAGATGATGGCACCGACTCCTGACAACAGGCCGATGAGCAGGCCCATGAGGAGCCAACGGTTCAAGGAGTCCCGGAACGCCTTGGGACGGTGCGGGACGAGGGCCTTGCGGAACCTGCGCAGTCGTCTGACCCACCGGTGCTGGGCCTCCTTGCGTACATCTCGGTTGCCGGAGCGTGGTTCTGGGCCCGAAGTTTGCACCCAGCCATTGTGACATGGCCGACAAGGATCGCGACAGATACCCAGTGGTGGAGAAGCCAGACTTGTTGGCGAGACCGAATCCACTGCGAGTGGTACAGGCACTTGTTGGCGGAGAGGCCAGACGGCAGGATGGGGTGCTGCCCTGCCCCTGGCGGGAATGACTGGCCACCAGCGCCTGACTCGGGTGAAGACGACGAAGGTGCCAAGTGAGACGCTGAGCTGCTCACACCAACGCCTGGTTCCCGCAGGGACGACACTCACTGTTGCACGGCAGAGAGGTTTGCCAGCGTCTGTACGGGGAAGTGTCGGCCTCTCCGCCCGGACGTCCACCTTTCACAGTCGTCTCCACCCCTCGCAGCTTCAGTCGGCCCCTCCGCCCGATGTGCACCGGGTGGGGCTTGCCGGTGCCCGCGCGGGGGACACGAGGTGTGTGCAGGAGCGACGAGACATGCCCATGCAGGGGTTGGCGGTGGAATCAGGGTGAAGCGTTCCACTGCCATGGGCCCTCCGTCCCAGTCAATTCAGCACTGCGTCAGGTCGGAGGCATTCCGTACTCGCCACGAAGCTCTCGATCGGCCAGTGTCAATTTCTCACAACTGGGAGCGGTCATCTGCAAATGATGTGTTGTCCCGCCGCTCTGCTGACATTTTTTGACACCGCACAGATCTGAATACCGTGGGCCGGGTCCCGGAGCACAGCCCTGCGCCGGCAGTTCCTCCTTGTCAGCCCCCTGCATGTTTTCCCCGCCGCCCTGCACGGGTGCCGACAGGGAGCGCACCTTCCCGAGGAACGCAGGCCATCCCGGGTTGTGAGAAATGAGCACGAACTGAGCGCCGGAGCTCTGTGACGATCACGAACCCGGGCGGGAAATGCTCCCGAGGAACCGTTGCACAGACCTGGATGGCGCATCTTTCGCACACGGCCTCCCCGTGCGGGTTAACGTGGAGCCATGAAACGCATCGTTGTCACAGCACCTCAACTCACCGACATCGTCGCCCGTGAGCTCGACGGATGCGAGATCATCGGCGGGGGCCACGCAATGACGCGCGAGGAGCTCGCCGAGCAGATAGTCGAGGCGGATGCCCTGCTCAGCAGCCTGTCCGATCCACTGGACGCCGACATGCTCGCCCGGGCCACCAAGCTCGAGGTCATCGGCCAGTGCGCCGCCGGATTCAACAACATCGACGTCGACGCAGCGCGCGACCGCGGCATCGTCGTCACGACGACGCCGGGTGTGCTGCACGAGACCACCGCGGATCTCGCCTTCGGACTCATGCTCATGGTGACGCGTCGGCTGGGTGAGGCCGAACGGTACGTGCGGGCCAAGCAACCGTGGCACTACGACCACACCTTCATGCTGGGCATGGGGTTGCAAGGTGCCACCTTGGGGATCATCGGTTTGGGCCAGATCGGTGAGGCCATGTCACGACGTGCTGCTGCCTTCGGTATGGACGTCGTCTACACCGCGCGACACGACAAGGACGCCTCGGCCATCGACGCCACCAACCCCAACACTGCCCCCACTCGGCGTGTCGAGCTCGACGAGTTGCTGAGGACCAGTGACGTCGTCTCCGTGCACTGTCCACTCACCGAGCAGACACGTCACATCATCGACGCCGATGCGCTGGCCGCCATGAAGAGTACGGCCTACCTCGTCAACACGGCGCGAGGTGCCTGTGTCGATGAGAAGGCCCTCGTCACTGCCCTGCGCAATGGCGAGATCGCAGGAGCCGGGCTGGACGTCTACGAGAACGAACCTGACATCGAACCCGAGCTCTATGACATGGACAATGTGGTACTGCTGCCCCACATCGGCTCAGCGGCTCGACGGACGCGCGAAAAGATGACCGAACTCGCTGCGCGCAACATTGCCGCCGTGCTCGGGGGAAAGGATGCTCTCACCCCGGTGGGATGAGGATGTCGCGACGTACCTGCCATCTGCTCATCTGTGCACTTCGAGGGGGCACCGCTTCGGTGGGGTGATGACCGGTCAGGGTCCCCAGGCTGTTGAGCTGTGGCGATCGTGGTGACCCGACCAGCTGATGACAACGATGTGGTGGTGTGGATGAGGAGTGGTGCAGCCTGAAGCACGGGCTTTCCCTCGTCGCGGCAGGGTCGGTCGTTCCGTGTCGAAAAATGTCAGCCGGGCGGAGGTGACGACACGATCGTGCACCGAGGCTTTTCGAGCAGGGAGAATTCGCACCAGCAATCGCGGTGTCGTCCCTGACCTGGTTGGGTGCAGTCCAGGGCCTGCCGCGATCTCGACACTCCCGATGATCTGGCGTGGTGGGCGCGCGAGTTCTCCCGTCATGGCGGCTGCCTCGGGTGAGGTCATGTCGAAAAATGTCGGTTGGCGGGGGATGGCTGCACCACAGTGATTTGGTCCCTCGGGGCGGGGTGGAAAATGTCATGCCGTCAGCGCGGATGCCTTCCCAGGCCAGACGCGAACCAGTGCAGTGTCCTCAGCGCTTCTTTCCCTCACGGTGTGGGCACAAGAACTCGATCTGAGCAGACGCGAGGAGGCACATCCGTGAAGCACGGGCTTTCTTCGTCTAAGCAGGGTCGGCCGTTCCGTGTCGAAAAATGTCAGCTGGGTGGGAGCGGCTGCACTGCAGTGCCCTGACCCCCTCCGACTCGATGAAAATTTCACACACCAGCCAAGGTCGAGGAGGATGACATGAATCGGCGGCACCTCAGCGTCACGGTCTCTGCCGGCCGGCAGCGGTCCTTCCTGCTGGTGTCGCGCCTACCGGCTGCCTCCGCACCGCGCAAGGTCTTGTGCGCGCAGGTCTTGGCCTATGGCGCCGTAGGTCCGCACAGCTTCTTGTCTGGTACGACATTGCTCGTGCTGAGAAGGATGTAGTTCTCCTTGTCCGCAATGCGCTGATATCCCTGATCCTCGTAATCCTTCAAGGCGTCCGAGGGCTTGGACAGACCATTGCCGGTGTCTGCCTGTGTCATGTCGAGAATGACGAGGTCTGTTCTGGGGGTGGGGGCGCCGGGGACCGTGACTCGATTGGTTGAGGTGAGGTGGGGCGCGACTCGGTCGTCTGCGGTCACGCAGGTGTTTTCTGGTACCGCTGCGAGCATCTCATTGATGGCATCAATCCGCGGATTGTTCTTGATCGTCCGCACATCCTGGGGAAGTTGCCGGAACGGCTCTGTCCACTCACCTTCCAAGTGTGCAATTCGATATGAGTAGGTGATGCTGACCAGCAGGACGGCCACCACCGCCTTTCGCCAGTTCTTCGAGACCCTTCCCACGACTGTCACCGCTGCGATGGCGAAGATGACGAATTCGATGGCGTTGTAGTGGAACATGCCCATCCACAGCAGGGGGCGGTTCGACCACATCCGCGACAACAGAATTGGCAGGCACGGCAACCAGCGCACCGATCCGAGACACAGGAAGAAGAACGGTTCGACGAGGAGCAGGAGGGTCTGGCGCTTGTAACTGTTGCCGAATGCGATGCCGAGGCTTTTGAGAGGGTGCTGCACGATCATGGCGAGCATGTCCGAGAGGCTCGATCCGAAATCTGGGTAGTCCCAGTAGGCGAAGGTGCCGTCCGGTGCCAGCGACGGAATGACCAGCCTCGTGATGACGACGAATGCGACGATGCCCCCGAGGAACATGTACACACCACGCAGCGCCTGTCGATGGTCGTGGGTCGTGCGCCATACCTCCCAAGCCCAGACCAGTCCCAGCAGGGCGACGACGGTTCCCAGGTCTTCCCGCACGCCGAGCAACAGGACGCATGCCACGATGAACGGTGTGAACGAGCGACGATCCAGGGCGTCATAGGCCAGGCAGACCAGGGGGATGGCCATGCAGATCTCGTGAAAGTTGAAGTCGATGAGCCCCTGCATCGGCCACGAGAAGGCGATGAGAACGGTGAAGATCCGTGCTGCGATCGGATGCATTCGTCGTTCGGCGATCCGGGTGAGCAGCGGCAGGCTCAATGCCACCACGATTGCCTGTCCCACGAGCAACATTCGCGGATCGTCCCAGATCCAGTACAGCGGTGCGAAAACCATCAGCAGCGGATGGAAATGGTCGCCGAGCAGGTTGAATGAGACCCCCTTGAGGGGCGAGTAGGGGAGATGGAAGTGCGCATAATTGCGTACCGCTTGGTCGAATATCCCCAGGTCGTACCCCGCTGACCTGAAGACAGTGTGACGAATGAGGGCGTACGTGCTGTAGCACAGCGTCACGATGATGACGATCGACACGTCAACAATTCGGGTGATTGTCGTGGATGCACCTGTGCCTCCCGTACTGATCGGTATCGCTGATGCTTGTTGATCAGTCTGGGCCGGGGACGCAGGGCGGTGCCTGTGAAGCATGACCATGTGGCTTTCATCTCGGCTGTGTCGGGCATGGTTGTGGTGTGACTGGACACCGGGTGGCTGACAGAAGTGTAAATGGGTGATGCGCGTGGGCCCATGCGCCCAGCTTCCCCGAGGCAGGATCTTGCCGGTCAGCGCATAGGAGACGTCGCAGCTCGGCATCGTGGATTCCTTGCGCCGTGACGTGTGACAAGGCGGATGCACCTCGGGCGATGGACATGCTGGATGGGCAGCGTGTCAAAAAATGTCGAGTGGTGCTGGTGGGATGCATGGGAGTACCTCGCTACCGCATGGCACGGTGAAAATCGTCATTGACGGGAATCTCTTGCGGGGGTCATCTCCGATTCGTGGGAGACATCTGTGGTGAGTTGATCTGGTTCCATCGGTGCGAGGCGCCTCGCCAGGACTCGCGCCTCGTCGCCGGTCAGGTGTCTGACGAGCCGTGGTCGGGACCAGCCATCCGCTGATCACTGGCTGTCAATTTTCGGTAGTTCCGCTTTCGGTCACCCCACGCCTTGGAGTGGTGGGTACGAAGAGCGGTTCTGCCGTGGTGAGCGCGCGATTCTCTCTGTGGAGGAAGCTCGGTTGAGGGCATGTCGAAAAATGTCGGTTGGCAGAGAACGGCCGCATCGCGGTGCCTGGTCCTTCGTGACCGGATGAAAATTGTCATGGGAGACAGTGCGGAGGTCTTTCAGCGCCAGGCACGAGCCACGCCACGTCTCACTCAACGCCTCTCTCCTCACGCAGCGGTGCAGTGGAAACACGAGATCTCTTGAGACGGGTGCGAACTGTGAGGTGTCGAAAAATGTCACGCGGGGAGACTCAGCTGCACTGCAGTGACTCGATGCCCTCTGGCCTGACAAAAATGGTCATCACGGTCGGTGGACAGTCGACACCCAGATCTTGTCCATGGTGTCCGTCCGGTCAGGTTGCCCATCCCTCGGTCAGATTGTCCGCTCCCGATCAGGTTGCCCATCGCTCGTCAGGTGTCCGTCCTCGATCAGCTCGGCGCATGTGCCTCCATCGCCTCAAGACGATGGGCGTCACACTCCATGACGACGGGCACCGCTCCACTCGTTCTCGATTGGCTCGTCCAGCCCAGCACCTCCTGATGCATCCCATGGGATGCACATATTTCCTCCGGCCTGCACGTCCGTTCTTCACGTGTCGGAATTCATGCACGTTGGCAGGGCGCATAGGCACAGATGCATGGCGTCTCGTAGTCTTGATGACAAACCTGACAGTGTCGCAGGCGAGAGCCAGCCAGAACCCGGGCCGCGCACCCGGAGGGAGTACTACTTATGAGAACCATGGAGGCGGATGTCGTCGTCATCGGTGGCGGTGCCACCGGGGCAGGCGTTGTCCGGGATGTAGCAATGCGCGGGTATTCCGCCATTCTGCTCGACAGGGCCGACCTCGGCCAGGGCACCACGGGCCGGTATCACGGCCTGCTGCATTCCGGTGGACGTTACGTCGTCTCTGACCAGCAGTCGGCCACCGAGTGCGCCGAGGAGAACGCCATCGTCACGCGGATCAACGCAGACGCGGTCGAGAGCACCGGCGGACTCTTCGTCGTCACCCCGGAGGACGACCTCGACTTCTCAGATCGTTGGGTTGAAGGGGCCACCGCTGCCAAGGTGCCCTTCGAGGAGATCACCGTTGGTGAGGCACTTCGTCGTGAGCCCCGCCTCAACCCCGGGATCAAACGTGCCTTCGCGGTGCAGGACGGCACCGTCGATGGCTGGCAGATGGTGTGGGGAGCCGCCCACTCCGCCGAGGACTACGGCGCCCAGATCCTCACCTACCACGAGGTGACCGGCATCGAGCTGGACGGGGACCAGGTCTCCGCCGTCAAGGCCACCGCCCTCAAGACGGGCGAGCAGATCACCATCAACACCAAGTTCGTCCTCAACGCCGCTGGCCCGTGGGCCGGCAAGATCGCCGAGATGGTCGGATGTCACGACGTCGACGTCGTCGCCGGTCGCGGCATCATGATCGCCATGAACCACCGTCTGGTGAACACCGTCGTCAACCGGTGTATCTACCCGGCCGACGGTGACATCCTCGTGCCGGTGCACACCGTGTCGATCATCGGTACCACCGACGTCAAGGAAGAGGACCCGGATCGTCTGCCGATTCCTCGCAACGAGGTGCAGCAGATGCTCGACTCCGGCGAGGCCCTCATCCCCGGGTTCCGCGAGTCCCGCGCCGTGCACGCCTGGTCGGGCGCCCGCCCGCTGTTCAAGGACAAGCGCGTGGCAGCTTCCGACACCCGGCACATGTCGCGCGGCATGAGCATCCTCGACCACGGCTCCCGTGACGGCGTCAAGGGCATCGCCTCCATCATCGGCGGCAAGCTCACCACGTACCGCCTCATGGCCAAGAACATCGTCGACGTCATGGTCGAGCAGCTGGGCGACGATCGCCCCTGCCGCACCGCCGAGGAGGCCGTGCCCGGCTCGACCTCCGGCAAGAACTACCTCATCACCCATCGCCTGGGTGAGAACGAGGAGCGTCGTGCCGCCACCGGCCTGGTGCGCGGCGGTGACCCTGCCAAGGTGCCCGCCAAGTCCAAGATCGACGACCAGGTGATCTGTGAGTGTGAGCTCAT
The DNA here is from genome assembly GCF_900186975.1 of Cutibacterium granulosum. Classification (NCBI taxonomy): domain Bacteria; kingdom Bacillati; phylum Actinomycetota; class Actinomycetes; order Propionibacteriales; family Propionibacteriaceae; genus Cutibacterium; species Cutibacterium granulosum. Next base: position 407,131 of record NZ_LT906441.1, on the reverse strand, counting down.
GAGTCGCAAGGCCTTCACCGATCTGCTGGCCGAGCAGCCGGACGCCACCTTCGACGACCTGCGTCGTCAGCTGCGTCTGGGCATGGGGCCCTGCCAGGGTGGCTTCTGCTCCATGCGCGCCACCGGCGTCGCCCTCGAGGAGGGTGCCATTGACGCCGAGCGTGCCACCGGCCTGCTGCGCCTGTTCCTCAAGAACCGGTGGATCGGTCTGTGGCCGATCCTCTACGGTGAGCAGGTTCGCCAGACCGCTCTCGACGACTGGATCTTCCAGGGGACCTTCGACGTCGAGCACCTTCCGGTCCCCGAGAGCGAGGTTGTACTGTGACCGCCACTGCAGCACCTGAGTCCATCACCGTTGCCCGGGCCAACGCGCCTCATGTCGCCGTCATCGGCGCCGGTCTCGCCGGGCTCGTCACCGCGCTGCGTCTGCGCCGCGCTGGAGCACGCGTGACCTTGGTCACCAAGGGTGTCGGCGGCCTGCAGCTGGGCCAGGGCACCATCGATCTGCTGGGCTACGACCCTGAGCGGGTCACCAACCCCGCCAAGGGCATCGAGGCCTTCGCGGCCAAGCACCCCGAGCACCCGTACGCCAAGATCGGCGTCGAGGCGGTGCGTTCCGGCGTCGAGCTGCTGTCCGAGATCCTCGGTGAGAAGCTCGTCAGCGGCTCTGCCGATGAGAACGTCCTCGTGCCGACCGCGGTGGGTGCCGCCCGTCCGACGGCGTTCATCCCCGAGTCCATGAAGGCCGGCGTGCTGCATGGCGACGCCAAGATGGTCATCATCGGCGTGGCCCAGTACAAGGACTTCCATCCCTCGCTCATCGCGCAGAACCTTTCGCGCACCGTCCTGCCCGATGGTGGCAAGCCGCAGGTTCGTGCCGTCATGGTGGACTTCGAGGCTCGTCCCGGCGAGTACGACGCCACCGGCCTCAACCTGGCTCGTCGCCTTGACGATCCCGAGGTGCGCAAGATCTTCCTCGAGGGGCTCAAGGCATTCGTCAATCCCGGAGAGGTCGTCGGTCTGCCGGCCATCCTCGGTATCGACAACCATGACGAGGTGCTGGCCGACGCCCGCGCCATCCTGGGCACCGACGTCTTCGAGATCGCCTCGCTGCCGCCGTCCGTGCCCGGCATGCGCATGAACAATCGGCTGGTCAAGCTCGCCAAGGATGAGCGTGTCGACTACATGCTCGGCACCAAGGTCGTCGGGGCCACCGCCGGATCCGACGGCAAGCTGGAGTCGATCACCCTGCACACCACCGGACACGAGCGTGAGCTCAAGGCCGACGCCTTCGTGCTGGCCGCCGGCGGTTTCGAGTCCGGTGCCCTGCAGCTCGACTCGCACTACGAGCTGCACGACACGATTCTCGACCTGCCAGTGAAGATGCCCGAGGGTGCCAAGGCGGAGAACCTGACGCACGGCGACTACTGGGGCGATCCACAGCCGCTGTTCCTCTCCGGCGTCGACGTCGATGAGGACATGCGTGCCATTCATGACGGCAAGCCCGTCTACACCAACGTTTTCGCTGCTGGTGGCGTGATTGCCGGCGCAACTCGTTGGCAGGAGAAGTCCGGTGAGGGAATCGCGCTGGGATCGGCGATCAAGGCCGCTGACGCCGTCGCTGCCCAGCTGGGCGTCACTGCTGCGGAGAGGAACTGATCATGGGCGTCATCGAAGAGACATTTTCTGGCCACGAGGCCTCCCGGGCCTCGCTGGACGCATGCGTCAAGTGCACCATCTGCGAGACGATGTGTCCGGTCGCCAAGGCGACCCCGCTGTACACCGGCCCGAAGTACAACGGTCCGCAGGCCGAGCGGTTCCGTGACGGAGCCTCGGTGGACAACTCCCTCGAGTGGTGCAACTTCTGCGGCATCTGCACCCTGCACTGCCCGCAGGGTGTGAAGATCGCCGAGCTCAACGAGCAGGCCGCTGCCAAGATGAAGCACCAGAACGGTGTTCCGTTGCGTGACCGTCTCATCCCGCTCACGGTGCTCGAGGGCAAGGTGCTCTCCCCGATCGCTCCGCTGGCCAACTGGGGCCTCAAGCAGAAACCGATTCGCTTCGCCGTCGAGAAGATCATCAAGGTGCACCGCGAGGCCCCGATGCCCGAGGCCCACACCGAGACCCTCTCCAAGTGGATCCGCAAGCACAAGCCTGCCACCAAGCCCACCAAGGGCCCGGTGATCTTCTTCCAGGGCTGCGCCGGCGGCTACTTCGAGACTGAGACCTCCGTGAAGTCCATCGAGGTGCTCGAGCACCTGGGCTACGAGGTGCTCGTGCCCAAGCAGGGCTGCTGTGGCCTGGCCCAGCAGTCCAACGGTCTGTTCAAGCAGTCCACCAAGACCCTGCTCGACATCTGCGACAAGATCATTGCGCGTGGCAAGGGCATCCCGGTGGTGTCCTCCTCGGGTTCCTGCATCGGCATGATCAAGCACGAGGCCCACGAGATCATGGGTGTCGACGACCCGCGTCTGCACGACGTGTCGGTGCGCTCGTTCGACTTCTGTGAATTCCTCATGGAGGAGTACCGCAACGGCGAGATCGACCTCAGCGACCTCAAGCCGCTCGATCTCACCGTGCCGTACCATCAGCCCTGCCAGGTCAAGAGCCAGGGCATGGGATTCCCGGCCGTGCAGCTCATGGAGCTCATCCCGGGCGTCAAGGTGCTGGAGTCCAACGAGCCCTGCTGCGGTATCGCTGGTACCTATGGCCTCAAGGCCGAGCGCTACGACGTCTCCCAGAAGATCGGCGCCAAGGTCTTCGAGCACATGCGTGAGTACAACGAGGGCGTCGGTGTCTGCGACACCGAGACCTGTCGCTGGCAGATCACCAAGTCCTCGGGTGTGAAGATCGTCCACCCGGTGTGGCTGCTGCACCAGGCTCTGGGACTGTCGGACAACCTGCTCGACTGAGTGAGAGCCGGTTGATCGGCTGCGGTCCGGTTCGACCGAGTGACATGTGAATCCGGGGCTGCCCTGCGTGGGGCGGCCCCGGATTTTGCGATCCGACATCGTGACTGGCCCTGATTTCGGGCCCAGCAATTCGTGATTGGCAGCTGCCCCTGGGCAGAGGATGGGGCCACTTGGTGGCCATCGGGTCGTCGGTGACATGCCGAGCCGTCAAGTGCCAGTGGCGGCATCCTCTTCCATGACCGCGAGAGCGCCACTGGACGGTCCCCCTCTCTTGAGGCACGGGAGTACCGAGGTAGACGCAGGCCGGTTGTCTGTCGACCCACAGGTTCATCAGGCGTGGGCGCAGGAAAGCTTCGCGTCCCAACTGGTGAATGAGTGCTGGGCTCACCGGGGGCGTAGGGGCAAAGGGCGCGACTGGCACAGAATAGGTCAGGCCCCAAGTGCAGCACCGGACGTGTGTCGTGGGGGCGCGAGCATGATCCGGTCGAGTCCTGTGATCCTTCGATTCTCAGGGCGGCACCACTGGGTGCGAGAGCCAGTGTGACTGGACACGTTCTGGCAGGGGTGCCTCGCCTCGTGCACGAGTGGCGAGCCGTTCCGCTCCGCAAATCACCTGAGCTGTAGAGGGTCGGTGGGCTGGACGGCCTCACCGGACGTGCGTTGGCCCCGAGGCAATGAGTGGCCGGTCACTCCAGGACGATCGCGTCCGGGGTGGCCGTGGTGGCACGCATCGTGACGTCGATCTCGTCACCCACGGCGACGCTCACCCCACCCGGCACCCAGACCAGACTGGCCTGCATGTGGGGTGGTTCGACGAAGAACCGTTTGCGTCCCCCAACGCTGAACGGTGACAGGGCCAGCCGGGAGGCGTTGAGCAGACCACCCGCAGCAGCCGTGAGCTGCTGGCGCACCGAAGCGCCCGGGGTCGGGGCGCTCATCGCCACCCCGTGGCTCGTGCCCCCGTCGACGACGACCACCTGGCCGCCACGCGGATCGGGAACGGCGCGCTGCCAGTAGCCCACCCGCTCGCCACGGCTCACCTGGTGCACGTCGGTGACACTCGAGGTGTAACGGTAGGCATCCGTGCCACCCAGCCACAGATGCGTACCGACCCGGCGTCGCACCGTCACCGGCATCCGATGACGCAGCACGTCGAGCTCGTCGTCGTCCAGGTGCGAGACCCACAACGGGACCTTGCAGGCCGCCACGGCCGAGGTAGCAAGATCGGTGGCCTCCTGCAGGTGCTCACCTGTCATGGGCAGGTGGATCGTCCAGCCGACGATCTCCAAGCGGTCCTGGCAGACGGTCACAGCATGACGGAACTCCTGGGGTGCCAGCCCGAAGCGCAGCATCGAGGTGAGGACCTCCAGTATCACCCGTAGTCCGGGGCGTGAGTCAGCCAGCGCCTGGGCGTCCGCTACCCGCGAGACCGTCATGATGACCCCGAACCACTCTGGGCGGCCTCGTCCAACATCTGCTCGACGATCGGGTCGCCGGGCCGCCACGGCGTCAACACGACGACATCGCCGGTGAACCCGCCGGCGCGCACTGCCGCGACCTCACCGGCCGTCCCCACGGCGACGACGTCCGCCGTCAGACGTGCCGCCTCACCAGCCAGCCGCTCCAGCCCGAACCCGTAACCATTGCCCTTGATCACCGGTACGGTCAGCCGGTCGCCGGCCAGAACGGCACCCTGGTGCGAACGCCAGGCTGCGGTATCGACGTGCATGACGAGACTCATCGGCTCCTCCGCTCCATGTAGAGGTCGAAGGCCTTGTAGAGCAGTGGATCGATGACGAGGTCCCACTCGCCGATGTAGCTCACGGCCTGCCCGCCCGAGCCCACCTTGAACTTGATGAGGCCGAGCTCGGGATCGTCGGCGGTCAATCCCTCGGTGATGCCGCGCATGTCGTAGACATCGGCGTCGACCGCCATCGCGTCCTGGATCATCTGCCACTGGATGGCGTTCGACCCGCGTACCTCGCGCTTGGCGTTGGTGGAGGCGCCGTAGGAGTACCAACAGTGCCGGCCCACGTGGATCCACGTTGTCGCGGCGACGACGTCGCCCTCGTGGCGAGCCAGGTAGACGTGCATCCGATCGGGATCCTCGGCATTGAGGGCGTCCCACATGTGTTCGAAGTACTCCAGCGGACGTGGGGTGAAACCGTCGCGCTCGGCAGTCTCCAGATAGACGGTGTGGAAGGCAGCCAGGTCGTCCCGACCACCGGTGACCACCTCGACGCCCTTCTTGGCGGCCTTGCGAATGTTTCGGCGCCACAGCTGATTCATTCCAGCCAGCACCTCGTCCTCGCTCAGACGCACCCGCTCGCCGTCCTTCCACCGCACGAGGGGCAGCTGGAAGTTGAACTTGGGTTGGCCGGCGGCGAATCCCTGCTCATCCTTTGGTGGACGCCACCCCAGGTGGCGCAGCTGGTTGGTCAGGTAGGTTGCTCGGCGGTTCGTCCGGTCGGTAGGCACCTCGGACAGTGCCGTGACGGACTCGTCGGCGATGGCCGCCTTGATGGTGTCCTTGGCCCACACGCGATGTGGCAGGGTGGGGCCGATGCGCAGGGCGAAGGCGCCGCGAGACTTCACGTGGCTGCGCAGGGCGGTGAGGAATTCTGGCAGCTCAGGGGAGGACCAGTCCACCACCGGGCCCTCGGGCAGGTAGGCCAGGTAGCGGTGCAACTTGGGCACCTGACGGTAGAGCACCAGGCCGACACCAAGCAGTTCGGTGCCGTCCCGCACGATTCCGATGGACTCAGAGCGCCAGTCGGTTTTCACCTGCGCCCAAGCAGGGGTCTGTAGGAAACTCACCGTTTCGCATGCCTGCGACCCCGGGCTCGCCCAGTCCTGTAGAAAAGCCAGATGTTGATCGGCAGAGATACGTCGTACCTGAATCGTCACCCCTCAACCATACGGGGTTCATGGGTGCCCAGCGAGCTCGCGAGCCGAGAGTTTTGTGCACCCGGATGCCACGAGGCGGGACGCGGCTGATCGAAAAGGGTGGTGGAGCCGGAAAGCTCATGGAGTCTGGGAGTGAGGTCCGTGGTGGATGCACAAAATTGTCAGGCGAGCGGTGGATGAGTCAGATGAGGGACTGTGGCACCGGTGAGCTGTGATTTTTGTGCACCGGGATTGGTCAGTGCGTGGTTGGAGGCTGCTGTGTTTGAGTCGTGGGGGAGTTGTGTCTGACAGTGTTGTTTCTGAACAATGGGGCTTTGCCAGCGGCGTGCACATTTTTGTCAGGCGAGGGGTGGGCGAGGCATCTGAGTGACGCGAAGGACGGCGTGCTGGGATTTTCGTGCTCTGGGTTTTCGACCCCGTGCCCTGTGCGCATCAGATCCTGTGGGAGACGACCCGAAGGTGCGGATTCTGTTGAGGCCGCGCCCTGTGTGCACCAGGTCCTGTGTTCATCGAACCCTGTACTCACCAGTGCCGGTGCTTGATCCAGCCTGGTTCTGGGGTGGTCAGCGGATTCTGGGGTGAGCGGCAGGGGAACGCTGTGCAGATGGCGTCTCCGAGTCACATCACATCTCGTCGGGGTATGGCACCACGGGAAAGCAGACGTCGCAGGTGGGATCGTCGATGGCGGCATCGTTCCACTCACCCCAATACACCTCGCGGGGAGCGCCGTTGCGCTGCCAACCGCGATCGGTGAGGTCGGCATCCAGGCCGGCGTAGATCTCGTCGATCTCGGGAAAGGCAAGCTCAGCCCGGCTCACCGTCACCCACGCTTCCACATGCTCCGGCTCCACCCGCCGAATGATTCCCTCGGGCAGCTCCAGTCGACGCCCGAAATCGGGGTCGATGGGCTGGCACACCTCCACGGTTCCCGGGGAATCCACCGTCAGGCCATCGTGGTAGATGACGAACGGGTACCCGTTGCCCTCCAGCAGTCGCGCCATGCCGTTCATCGCCTCGTCGATGAACTCGTCGAGCCCGTCGACGCTGACCCGGCGATTCACCGAGATGATGTGTTGATCGGCAACCACTCGTCTGTGCGGCTCCTTGGCGTTCATCGTGGGCTCCTTACGATTTTTTGGGGGGGTGAAGGCGGCTTGGTCTGGGCAATGCCAAGGTGAAGGTCGGTGCCCGGACGGCTCTGGGACGAGTGGCCGGAAGTAGCTTCAACCATCCCTGTCGACGACGGTCGGCGTGTCGTCGATCTCACCCGGAATGGGGCTCCTCACCGGCAGGTTTCGTCGTCGACCGTTCCAGGGCGAGGGTGCGGGCGTATTCGGCAAGGGTGGGCATCCCGTATGCCCTGGCGGTCTGGTCATGCAACTCGATGATCTGACGGCGCACTCGTTCGGAGAACTTGTGGGCGATCTCACCAGGGGCCGGTTCCATCGGATGTCCGTAGACGACGTGAACCGGCGGACGCCCCTTGGGCAGCCCGCTGTCGCTGGGCATGGCGGCGAAGGCGCCAACGATGGCCACCGGGATGATCGGCACCTCACGCGAGATCGACAGGGCGGCTGTTCCGGGCTTGAACGTCCCCATGGCGCCGGTGCGGGACCGGGTGCCCTCCGGGAAGATGAGCAGCGGCACGCCGTCGGTGAGCAGGGACCCGGCCATCCCATGCGCGGTGGTCCCTCGAGTGGCCACCCGAGCCTTGCCCTTGCCTCGATCGACCGGAAAGGCATTGAAGAACATCACCGGTGTGATGGCGTGTAGCCAGTTGGTGAAGAAGTGGTCGGCAGCTGCCCCGGTTGCCAAGTACTTCGACAGCCGACGTGGCATCGACCCGAAGATGAGCGGTGTGTCCAGGTGCGAGGAGTGGTTGGCCACGACGATGTAGGCACCGTCCAGGGAATCCAGATTGGCAACTCCGTGCACGGTGACATCGGTGAGACGCCACACCAGCGGCTTGAGCAGCAGCAGGTTGGCGGCCTCCCGGCTCACTGCTGACAGAGTGCTGGTGTAGCGCCCTCGAGACTTGGTTGGCTTGGCCCCCATGTCATGTCTCATGGGTCAGGCCTCGGTGCTGTGTGTGGAGGGAGCGTTGTGCGTGGTGGGGGAATTCGTCGTTTGCGGGTGGTCGTCCTTGTCACGACTGGAACTCAGGGTGCGGGAGAGGAACCGCATTGCTGAGCGCGGGGCGTGACTGGCCACTGCGATGAACAGTTTCCACAGCGGGGTCGGCACGCTCACCACCTTGCCGCGGTCCAGATCGGCCAGGGCCTCGCGCACCAGCACGTCGGCCGGGATCCAGAAGAAGTCCGGAAGGTGGTTGGCCGTCACCCCGGCACGGGAGTGGAACTCGGTGTGCACCCAGCCGGGGCACAGGGCCATGGCGTGCACGCCGGTGCCGTGCAGCTCGTTGGCCAGGCCCTCGGTGAAGGTGAGCACCCAGGCCTTGAGGGCCGAGTAGTTGCCGGTGTTGATCCACGCGCTGGAGCTCGAGACGTTGAGGATGGCACCGTGCCCGCGGGAGACCATGGCACGCCCTGCCGCCGCCGACAGCTCCAGAACGGCGCGGCACATCACCTCGAAGGCGCGATTCTGCAACTCCAGCGAGTCGGGATCGAGGATCTTGGCGTGCACGGCAAAACCGGCGTCGTTGACGAGCAGGTCGATGGGGCTGTCCGGGTCTTCCAGACGCTCCGCCACCGAGGCCACGTCGTGTCGGTTGGAGAGGTCGGCCTGGATCGTCTCCACGCTCACTCCGTAGCGGGCCTCGATCTGCTCCTTGATCTGCGCCATCCGAGTGGTGTCCCGGGCGACGATGACGATGTCGTCGCCCCGTGACGCCAGCTGGGTGACGAACTCCCGGCCAATTCCCGACGTGCCGCCCGTGACCATGCTCGTTGCCATGACCACCAATCTACGGCAGCTTGCTTCCTCAGACCACAGCAGCCGAGGACTCTCTGGTTAGTCTTGGCCCATGAGTGCTCATCCCATCGGTTCCCACGTCAGTCTGGACGACGTCCTTGGTGGTCGTGTCGTGGGCAATCTGGCCCAGGTGACGGTCTCGGATCCCCAGTCGTGGAAGAAGCCACGCTTCGACAACCCGGGCGGGGCCCAAGCCGTCCGGGAGGCGGCGCAGAAGGCCGGTGTCACCGTGGTGGTCCATTCCCCGTTCGTCATCAACCTCGCCTCACTCAACAACCGGATCCGTATCCCGAGTCGAAAACTCGTCCAGCAGACCCTTGACGCCGCAGCTGAGATCGGGGCGATCGGTGTCGTCGTGCACGGCGGGCACGTGCGTCAGGGTGAGCCGATCGAGAAGGGGCAGGACAACTGGCGCAAGGCCATCGACGGATTCGACTTCCCGGTGCCGCTGCTGGTGGAGAACACTGCCGGCGGGGAGAACGCCATGGCTCGCACCCTGGAGCGACTCACCGGCACCTGGCAGGCGATCGGGGCGGCACGGGGTGCCGAGAACGTCGGATTCTGCCTGGATACCTGTCATGCGTTTGCCGCCGGTCTGGACATGAACACGCTCGTTGATGACATCCGAGCCATCACCGGACGCATCGACCTGGTGCACGCCAACGACTCCCAGGGGGCTGCGGGATCCGGACGTGATCGGCACGCCAACCTCGGGCAGGGGCAGATCGATCCGCAGGCATTGGGCGAGGTCATTGCTGCCGCCGATGCCCCGACGGTGGTGGAGACCCCGGGTGACGAGCCAGATCGCCGAGCCGATGTCGAGTGGATCGAGCAGGTCCTGAGGCGGCAGTGAACAAAAATGTCACCAGACCGGGGTGTGCGTCCCGTTCGTGACTGCAGCCAGCGCGGGCGGTATTTTTCGCAAGCTCTGGTCCGGCGCATCGAGTTCTGACCTGCATCGTGCTGGTTCGGTCACACCCGGCGGCTCCACCCATCTCCTGCTGAGCGGCGCTGACCTGATTGAGTTGTCGAATTTCACCGGGCGGGACTGGGGTCTCACCGGGCAGGGATTGTCCGTGGCCCGGGCACCGTGCGCAAGGTCGTTTTCGCCGGGGGCACTTGGTCTTGGCTTCACGCCCCTCGGAAGAGATGGTCAGGCCCCTGTGGGCTCCTGGCCCGTCCCCCATGGAGTGTCACGCTGGCGTTTGGCCCCTGTGCGTGGGCTCCTGGAGGGGCGCTGGGGAGAACGTACTGATGGCAATCGAGACTTTCCGGGCGGAGGCTGCCCACGGCCACACAGATTTGCCGAGGCTCGCTGTCAGGTCGGGTTCCTTGGGAAGGATTGCTCCACCACACTCGCGTTTTCACCGCCATCGTGAGCTGCCATGCATTGCAAGGCGGAGAGCTGCCGGAATGGACAGTTCTGTGCAACGAGTGGCGTGGGAGGTTGCCGTGGTCGAAGTGGTGAGCTGGTGGCTGGAACAGGGCTGGGGAAGGTCTGCGTGCGACCGTGCTGCCGCCCGTCTGGCGTGGTCACATTCCTGGTTGGCCACCGGTCAGACCGCCAGTGGCCGTAGGATGGATGCCATGAATTCGCTCTGCGGTCAGGAGTAGTGATGACGCAGGAATTGGCCGTCAACCACTTGGCGCATCTGTTCGCCCGCACGCGCTCCCAGCACGGTTTCCGTCCGGCCACCCGGGTACGCCGTGACGGGGAATGGGTGCTGCACACCTACGCCGAGCTGGGGCGTCGGGTGGACGCCGTCGCCCGCTGCCTGGTCGATCCGGGGTTCGTCACCGACGACGGACTGTGCCGCGGCGATCGTATCTCGATCTTCGCCCACAACTGCCCGGAGTGGCTCGAGTTGGATCTTGCGGCATTGACGGTCGGCGCGATCCCGGTGCCGATCTTTCCCACGAGCACCCCCGAGCAGATCGTCCACATCATCTCCGACGCGCAGGTGCGGGTGCTGGCCGTCGCCGACAAATCCTTGGCACAGCGCGCCTTGAGCGTAGCCGACCGCATGCCGAGCCTGGAACGAATCATCGTCCTCGACGGTGACCTGCCCGACGATCCTGCCATCGCCACGATCTCCTTCGCCGATCTGGTGGCTGGTGGTGGACTGGACGACTCCGGGGCGCTGACGTCAGATGGTTCGCGGTGGCCTGCCGTCGCGTCTGACGCGCAGCCCTCGCAGACGGCCCGCGTCGCCGAGCACCCGGGGAAGGGGCAGTCAGAGCCAGGAGAAGACCGACAGCGAGATGAACGCTCGGAGGGCTCGTCCAGCAGTGATCGGCCCAGTGTCGTCCAGGCGTCCATCACCGACCAGCCCGCCGGCCCCGTCCGTGACGCGCAGCAGGATCATCGTGCCCAGCTCGACGCGATTGTCGCCGAGCGGATGGATCAGGCTCGACCCGACGACGTCGCTGCCCTCATCTACACCTCCGGGACCACGGGTTCCCCCAAGGGGGTCATGCTCACCCACGAGGGTGTGCTGTCCGAGATCGCGTCGCTCGACGCCTTCTTCGACTTCCAGCCCACCGACCACTCGCTGTGCTTCCTGCCCCTCTCCCACGCCTATGAGTGGGGTTGGTCGATGACGCTCATCAGCCACGGCTGCCTCAACACCTTCGTCACCAATCCCAAGACGGTCGGTTCGATGCTCGCCGAGGTGCGTCCGACGCTGTTCGTGAGTGTTCCCAAGCTCTATGAGCAGGTCATGACGGTGGCCCAGGAGAAGGTCTCCGACTCCCCGGCCAAGAAGCGGATCTTCGACTGGTCGTTGCAGGTGGGCAAGCAGTGGTGGGACGTCGGTGAGGCCGGCGGCACCCCCGGGCGCATTCTCAAGGTGCAGCACAAGCTGGCTGACGCTTTGGTGCTGCACTCCATTCGGGACGCCGTCGGTGGCCCCAAGAAGGTGCTGGCCGCCGGCGGTGCCCCACTGCGCAAGGAGGTTGAGGAGTTCTTCGCGGCCTGTGGGATCCTCGTGAGTCAGGGCTACGGACTCACCGAGGCCAGCCCACTGGTGAGCTTCAACTGCCCGGCAGCCCACAAGTTCGGTACCGCGGGGCGCCCGATCCACGGTTCCAGGATCCGCATCGCCGACGACGGCGAGGTGCAGTACTGGGGCAAGAACGTCATGAAGGGCTACTGGAACCAGCCGGAGGCCACCGAGGCCGCGTTCGACGACGGGTGGCTGCGCACCGGCGATGTCGGACGTCTGGACGAGGATGGCTACCTGCTCATCACCGACCGGCTCAAGGACATCATCGTCACCCTCAACGGCAAGAACGTCGCTCCCCAGCCGATCGAGGCCGAACTGCTCAAGGACCCGCTCTTCGAACAGGCCGTGATCCTGGGCGACAATCGCCCCTGCCTCACCCTGCTCGTCAAACCGTCCCTGCCGCAGGTCGAGCAGCTGGCCGAGCGCCTGCACATCACGAGCCTGTCGGCCAACGAGAAACTGCGCAGCCCGGAACTGGCCGAGGAGATCCGCAGGCGGGTGGCCGAGCTGAGTGCCAAACTGCCCCACCAGGAGCAGATTCGGGATCTGAGCGTGCTGTGGGACGAGTTCACCACCGACAACGGACTGCTCACCCCGACCCTCAAGGTGCGCCGTCGTGAGGTGGAGAAACGATTCACCGGTGTGATTGAGGAGATGTACTCCAAGATCGCCATCCGACGTAAGGGCGGTGCCGGCAAGGATGCTCGCAGGAACGGCAGGGTGCACAAGGACGGCGGGTCCAACGGACAGCGTCACTGAGCATCACATGGGGCCGAGCCTGAGCGAAGAACTCCGGTTGGGGTTGCGGGCAACATGAGATGATTTTCGATCCGTGGTTCGGGCCCGGCTCCCGGGTGGGGCAGGCCAGGGAAGCTCTTCAGCCCGATCTCCCCACGAACGGGCCAGCCCCTGCGACCGGGACCTGACCAAGGGTGCCTGCTTCCCCTCGCTCACCTCTGGGCAATCGTGCCCACGTGGGGTGCGGGGGCAAGGACCACGTCCACCCCGACCCCCATGGCTTTCCGACCGTGTCCACGTGGGTGCGGGACTCCAGGGGTGGGGGGTAGGGCTGTGCGCCTGCCCCTCTGCGCCCCCGTCAGGCAATGACAAAAATTCCCGCCAGACCCCCGCCTTCCGCACTCTCGTAGACTTTCACCCATGGGACTGCGCAATTTCCTCACCAATCACGGCATGCCCTCCGATGGCATTGACGTGCCCACCGCACTGACCGCCCTGTCGAAGGGTGGGGTTCTCGTCGACGTGCGAACCGTGGGTGAGTTCGAGGCTGGCCATGCCCCCGGCGCCCGACGGGTGGGTCCCAAGGAGCTGCTCTCCGACCCGATGTCGGCCGTCTGGGCCGATGACCCTCTGGCGGAGCCGGACCCGCATTTCGTGCTGATGTGCGACACGGGACTGCGCTCCGGGCATCTGGCCCATGCAGTGCGGGAGCAAGGTTTTCGAGCCGATTTCATCACCGGCGGTCTGCTGGCTTGGCGCGAGGCGGGGGAGATCCTCATTCCCGGTCCGGAACGTCGACGCTGAGACGGTCGACCTCATTCGTCGTCTGTTTTTCGTCGCCACCGGGGATCTGCTTCGTTGGTCGAGGCCGTCCCCTCGGCTTGGTCCACGGGGCCTGAGCAGATATAGTGAAAGCTCGGCGTCCTGTATTGACGTCGATGTCACACCGGCCAACTGGGGTGACAGGCATTACGCCCTCCTGCCACGGGACGTACCCGTGGCCGCAGAGACCAGAGGAGGTGGAGTCAGCGTATGCGTAAGTACGAGGTCATGATCCTTATCGATCCCACCGTCGAAGAGCGCCAGGTCGATTCCGTCATGGAGAAGTACCTGAAGGTTGTCACCGACGAGAAGGGAACCGTCGACAAGGTCGACGTGTGGGGCAAGCGTCGCTTGGCCTATGAGATTCAGAACAAGTCCGAGGCGATCTATGTCGTCCTCAACGTGACCTGTGAGCCGGCGACGGTTCAGGAGATTGATCGTCTCTTCGCCATTGACGAGAAGATCATGCGTACCAAGGTCATGCGTCCGGAGATTCACTGAGCAACCCCTCACGTGAGAGGACGCCCGCTGCGACTACCGGGCACCTGGTTGCCGTGTGGACCTGCTGGTCGATGAAGTTTGACAAGAAACTGTCTCACCAGTCGGGTAGACATGGAACCAACGGAGTCACGTGAGTGACCCATCGATCCACGCCTTTCTGATTCGGAGTCTCACATGGCAGGAGAAACATCCATCACCGTGATCGGCAACCTCACCGCCGATCCTGAACTGCGTTTCACCCCGTCCGGGGTTCCCGTGGCCAACTTCACGGTCGCCTCGACGCCGCGCACCTTTGATCGCCAGACCAACGAGTGGCGGGACGGCGAAGCCATGTTCCTCAACTGCTCGGTGTGGCGGCAGTATGCCGAGAACGTCGCCGAGTCGTTGTCGAAGGGCATGCGAGTCATCGTCCAGGGCAATCTGCGTGCACGCAGTTACGAGGCCCGCGACGGCAGCCGTCGTACCAATCATGAGATCGACGTCCAGGAAGTGGGCCCCTCACTGCGGTACGCCTCGGCATCGGTGACCCGAAATCCGTCCGGTCAGGGCGGGGGACGGGGTTCCTTCGGCGGCAACAACCAAGGTTTCGGCAATGGTGCAAGCCAGTCGTTCAACGGCGGCGGGCAGAGCCAGAACCAGGGCCAGGGATCCTACGTGTCCTACGACCAGACCAATGACAACCGCGGCGGCGGTACGGACGTCTGGGGCCAGGCCAGCAGCGAGGAACCCCCATTCTGATCCATGTTGCCTCGTGCGAGGCAACCCCCACATTCCATCAATCCATCGTCAGGTTCCGCGCCCCGCATGGGGTAGGGACAGGCACATTCCGGCGAGAGCCGGGCTTCTCAGAAGGAGAGCACCACAATGGCCAGTCCACAGCGCAAGTCTGTGAAGAAGAAGGTCGTCCCGGTCAAGACCGTCCACATCGGAGAGGTCGACTACAAGGACACCGCAATGCTACGCAAGTTCATCTCTGAGCGCGGCAAGATTCGTGCCCGTCGCGTCACCGGACTGTCGGTGCAGGATCAGCGCAAGGTCGCCATCGCGATCAAGAATGCGCGTGAGCTTGCCCTGCTGCCGTACGCATCGACGGCTCGCTGAGGACGGAGGGACGACACATGAAGCTCATTCTCACCGCTCCGATCGACAAGCTGGGTGTTCCCGGCGACATCGTCGAGGTCAAGGACGGCTACGGCCGTAACTACCTACTGCCCAACAACTACGCCATCCGGTGGACCCGTGGCGCCGAGGTGCAGATCGACCAGATCAAGCGTGCCCGCGCCGCCAAGGAGATCAAGACCAAGGAGCAGGCCGAGCTGGTCCGTTCCCAGCTGGAGGATCTCAAGGTCCAGATCACCGTCCAGGCCGGCAAGTCCGGACGCCTCTTCGGCGCCGTCACTCCTGCCGACATCGCCCTGGCCGTGAAGAAGGCTGGTGGTCCAGCCTTGGAGAAGCGTTCCATCGAGATCGCCAAGCCGATCAAGACCATCGGTACGCACGCTGTGGCCGTGAAGCTGCACAACTCCATCACGGGGCATGTCAGCGTCGAGACGGTCGCCGCCAACTGAGTGCGGCCTGAACCAAACTGAGTTTGGTGTGAGGGGCTCCCGGAATCCCGGGAGCCCCTCACACATGTTTAGGGGTGTCCGTAGCGCGGCGCTGGCAGTGGGATCGGTAGGCGGGATCGGTAGAGGGCCCCTCCCATGTTTGGAGAGCCGTGGACGACACGGTCGACGAACGACAGGATTGGTAGTCCCATCTGTGCATGTCGAGGTGGTTCTCCGCTATCTCGGCGGGGTGAACATCACCACCCCGGCAACGCGCACTGACTCGACGGGATACGGCCGTGGTGGTCGTCGGGATCTGGTCGTGGCGTCCACCTCGTCGGCTACCGGATGATCGCGCGATCAGCGAGTGATTCTGTTGCGGAATTCTCGCTCCTATCTCGCGCACTACCCAGTCATGTCTCGTGGCGGCGGTACTGTCTCGGTAATCCCATGGCTGACGGATCTGGCCTGGCGCGTGGTCTGAAAGTTTTCTGACGATGCACCACCAGGTGGGGAATTTCTGTTGCCATGTCTCCCCGGGGTCGACATTTTTGTCACACCGTCATTCGTCTTCGCACCTGTGGGCTTCTCGGTTGAGGTGATGGTCCTCCCTGCAGCCCACATCGGGGGCTGCTTCTTGAGGTACCCATCAGGAGGAGGGCTTTTCGTGACGAAGCCCTTCGTCAGAATTTCTGAAGTACTGCGTGCATGGCACTCATGGCCTGGCGCTGGGGAGACTGACAATTTTTGACACTCCCCGAGAGGTGGGGGCATTTGCGTGTCCGAACCAGGTTTCCGACGACGAAGTCCCCGCCGACTTGGACCCGGCACCTCAGTCTTGAATCCGGTGACCCCGGCACCCCAGCTTGACTCCGGCATCCCAGTACCTGATTTTGAGCTTCCCGAGGTTGCTTCCCGAGTGTTGCCGGTACTTATCACCGAGGCGTTCTCGCTCCCGAGGCGTTCCCGTGTCATGACCAAGGGGGTCGACATTTTTGTCACTCGAGGCTCGGTGGCGCAGTTTGCGTGACTCCATCAGTCGTGGGGTGATGTTTTTTGACACCTCCGGTGTCGGCCATTGCCGCTGTCGTTCCAGTGGGATTCGTTCTCGCTGTTCTGCGGGTGGTGCAACGACTGTTCTGCGGGTGGTGCGACAGGGGAGAGGCACCGTCCCAAGGACGAAGCAGTCTATCCAGGGATGAAGCAGCGTACACCGTCGTCCCGTGGGAGCACGCCGCTGACAATTTTTGACGCTCTGGCGGTGCCCCAGACATGTGAGTGACTGAGCCCCAGGGGAACTGACAGTTTTGTGCAGAGTCGTTGTGGGGGTTCGTGCAGAGGTGGTGCAAGACCACGTCAATTTTTGATAACGATTCGTTGCGAAATTTAGGTATGCTCTCGTCCATGTCAAAGGGACAGCGCCTGGTGCGGGTCCATGACGTCCGCCACGAGATCCCACACGTCATCTCGATCGACTTCGAGCCGTGCGGTATGCCACCCATCACCTCGGTTGATGACCACGTGAAGGTGGTTCTGCCACCTGATCGCTCCGATCCTCGCCATGACGACGATTCTGTCTCCAAGCCGCTGCTGCGTACGTACACTCGCCGCCGATGGTTCGAGGATGGCAGGTGGGGTATCGACGTGTTGCAGTTTGGCCCCGAAACTGGCGCTGCGGCCCACGATGGCCCTGGAACCCAGTGGTCGAGAACTGTCCAGCCGGGCGACGAGGTTGTGGTGCGTGGCCCCGGCGGCCACTGGCAGATGCCCGATGATCTCACCCATCTGCTGGTCGTCGCCGATGCCGTCGCGCTACCAGCAGTCGCGAATACCCTGGCTGTCCTGCCAAGATCCGCTGTGGCAACCGTCATTCTGGCTGGGGGACACCATGACTACCCCCTGACTGCCGACGAGCGGTTCACAGTCGTTCGAGTCCCTCGAAACCCTGATGGATCCCACGACCCTGCCAGTGTCATGTCAACCGTGCGGGAACTCGAACTCCCGGATGACGTCCATGCTTTCGTCCACGGTGAGGCAACAATGGTCCGTTCGGTGCGGCGCCATCTGCGTCTCCAGCGCAATCTCACCAAGGATCACGTGCACCTGTCCGCATACTGGTTTGCCGGGCGGGACGCCGACGGATGGCGAGCCATCAAGAAGGATTTCAACCAGTCGATGGAGGCCGAGTCCGGCGACTGAGCTGCTTGGTGTCGGTCACAAATGGCAGGTTTCTTGATCGAGTTCCTGCCCACCAGAGATCCGGTGTGTCGGTTCGGTTACCGCGCTCCAATTCCCGTGGTGTCATGCCTTGTCGTGCCGCGTTTTCGCCTCGGCTGACATTTTTGTCACCACGGGTCGCTGGACAGCTTTACAAGGATCGAACCAGGTTTCTGGATGCAATAGGCGTGTGGCGCTGTCACAGGTAGTACGTGTGGTGCAGGCACGGGTAGTACGGCGGCGCTGTCACGGGCAGCATGTGCGCTGGATCTGCCACGACCAATCCCGTGTGCCCCCACGCGTCACTGCGGATGCCCGTGCGAAATTTCCCGCCACAGGTGGGTGAGAGGCATGCATCTTCCCGATCATGCCGTGAGATGTCAAAAATCGTCACGGCGCGAGTGACGGCGACTCGGTGAAGATCATCAATTGCTCAGGTGCCATCCGTCCGGGCTGCACAGCGCAGGCCCTCGGGTACGTCTGGGCGCAACGCCGCCGAGGCGTGGTACGGTCTCCTGCGCTGGAAATGGAGTTCGCAGATCAGAAAGTGCCGGTGCTGTCCGTATCGATCGGTTATGGGATCCACCGCTGCGGGTATCTCGCTGATGGCGGTGGTGCTGTCCACACCGGCCAGCCACGGGATCCACACCTGTGCGAGGCTGAGTGCTGTGGATGATGCAACAGGGTGATGGAGGGCGAATGCCGACGGATGACTGGCAGAGCGACGTCGTGTTCACTCATGTCATGTCCCTCATTCTGGATGAGGCTGCGCAGCGCACCGTCCGCCACATTCGCGAACAGATGCGTGCTCACGGGCTGCCGGTGATCGATCAGCCTGCACACATCACCCTCACCTGCGTTGACCGCATCGAGGGAATCACCGCCGAGGTGGCTGGGGACGAGTGGCCGCGTGACGTCATCCTCAACACCGCCTGCCAGCTTCCGGATTCCCAGAATGTCGTGTCACTGTGTCCACATCCGCCAGACGCTCCGCCGAGTATCGCCGCGAACCGGGCGGACGAATCGCTTGCCAGGCCACACCGGCTGCTCCATGAACGGCTCGCTGGGACTGGTGCGACGACTTTCAACTACTACGCTCCGGGGCGCTGGCACCCGCACGTCACTCTTGGGTACGGGGTGCCCGCCGAACGTCTGGACGAGGCTGCCCTTCTTCTGCAGGAGTGGGTTCCGATGCGGGTCGGGGTCGACTCGCTCACCTTGTGGCAGGTCGGTCCGGATCACTACCGATCCACGACGGTGATGAAATTGTGAGCTGGTCGGCGACCAGAGTGAACTGGTGGCACGAGACGGTCGGGTGTGTCTGGGCAGGGGCCGATCGGCGCCCTGAGTGAGCTGATTGCCGCGAGACGGTCCGGTGAGTGTCTGGTGCAGCTGGTCAGCCGATCCGGGTGAGGCGTTCTGCAGCTCGGTATCAGCGTCTGTCGGCGGTGGCGTGGGTCGGGTGTGTCTGGGCAAGGGCCGTGCAGCGCCGTGACGTGGAGCTGGCTGCGAAGCGAGGAACGCGCGTCATCACTGCAGGCCATCATCAAACGGTCACACGAGATCGCAGCAGATTTGAGCCAGTCACGTACACTGGCCGGGCGCGCGCCCACCCGCGCGCTGGCTGATGAAAGGTTGGACAGTGAACTGGCTCCACGCCGTCATCCTCGGCATCGTCGAGGGAATCACCGAGTTCCTGCCGGTGTCGAGCACCGGCCACCTGAGGATCGTCGAGAAGCTGCTCGGCTACGACATTCAGGGGGCGGGGATCACCGCATTCACCGCCATCATCCAGGTGGGGGCGATTCTTGCCGCGATCGTGTACTTCTGGTCCGACATCGTGCGGATCGTCGTCGCCTGGTGCAAGGGGCTGGCCAACACGTCGGCTCGCGAGGATCCCGACTACATCCTGGGGTGGGGGATCATCATCGGCTCCATCCCGGTGGCGATCGTCGGGCTGGTGTTCAAGGGCGCGATCGAGACGACGTTGTCGTCACTGTGGGTCGTTGCCGGGGCACTCGTCATCTGGTCGGGCGTCATGTGGGTGGCGGACCGTCGTACCGATCTCGATCGCGGCATGAAGCAGGTGTCACTGGTCGATGCCGTCATCATCGGATGCTTCCAGGCGTTGGCCCCGCTGTTCCCCGGGATCTCACGATCCGGGGCGACGATCTCGGCGGGCCTGTTCCGCCGGTTCGACCGTCCGACGGCCACCCGGTTGTCGTTCTTCATGGGCATCCCGGCCTTGGTCGCCGCCGGGATCTACGAGGCGATCGGGGCTTCCGGGGACATCGCGCACTCCTCGATCGGCTGGGGGCCGACGATCGTCGCCACCGTCGTGTCGCTGCTGGTGGCATACGTCTCCATCGCCTGGCTGCTGAAGTTCGTCTCGTCGAACAAGTTCACTGGGTTCATCTGGTACCGGGTGGGGTTGGGTGCGCTCATGATCGTGCTGCTGGCCACCAATGTGGTGACGGCCTGATCGGGTCATGACGCGATCAGGCCCCGCCGACATGACGCCCGAGGGCCCGGCGCATCTGGTGGCCTGGTCCTGGCGGTGCCGAATGGTCGGGTCTCCTACCGTCGCGGCTGGCACACCGCCGTACCCGCTGCTGGGGAGCGGACGCGAGAGATTCTCCGGTGGTGCCTCGGAGCTGCTCTGCTCGGGAGAGCACCCAAGTTCACCGGACTGGATTCTCCCGTACAGCCCTGAGCTACTCCTGGGGCGGGAACTCGCGGGGCCATCTGGGGCCAATGCTCAGCTTGGCTCCAGTGCGATCAGACTCCGGTGGTCGCCTGGCCAGTGCCGATCAGGTCCCGGTTGTCGCTTGGTCCCAGCGCAACCAAGCCCCGGTAGTTGCCGCCCCCGACCAAGCTCCGTGTGGTCAGGCCGACAGGCCTGCATGGAACTGCCTTCCAGAAACTGCTCTGCAGGGAAACAGGGCCACCACACAATCATCTGAGGCCGCGAACGGCTCGACCTCGCCGTCATGCCGGAAATCCAGCTGCCTGGTCGGGTGAGGGCAATGCCCGGGTACTGGATCTGTGCTGGGGACGACGTTGTCACCCAGCACAGATCGGGGCTCAGAACGGGAAGTTCGTCCGCCATTCACGCACGCTGACCACGCGGACGGCATCTGCCGGGTAGGGGTCGGAGGCCATGAGTTGGTCGAGTTCTGCGCGATCCTTGGCGAGGTAGACGAGTACGGCGCCAGTACCGTCCGCCAAGGGGCCGGCGTTGGCCAGCTGGTGGCGTTCCATGAGGCCGTCAAGGTATTGCAGGTGCTGGGGACGGATCGCCAGGCGCTCTTCCTCGTGCGCGGGATCGTAGCGAGTTTCGACAATGAAAGCTGACATGGCGACAGCGTAGCGCCGCGCATCCAGGTACGCGGGAAATTGATCGATTCATGATGACCAATCATGTGGTTGTGACGTACCGGGAATCTCATTGGTGTGCCACACATGGTGACGGGGCGCCTCTCCGCGTCACCGAGGCAGCCGCGTCGGGAAGTTCCTACGATGCCCATCTCGTGCTCCTGCCTCAGTACACGCTGGAGTGGACCTGGCTGGCATCTGCCGGCACCTTCTGTCTCGTGCCGCCCGCCGCCCGTGAGCGGCCAGATCGGCGCCTGGCCGTCCTTGATCGGTACCAAGCCGGCCTGATCGGCACAAGTCCGTCCTCGGAACGGGTCAGATCGGATCGGTGTCAGGGGTGTGGGAAAGTACTCCACAACCATCGCCTTCCTGTGGATAACCTTTCGGAACGTGGGGACAACGGCGATGGAGCGCGGCGTGGCAAGGTTCGGTCATGGTGGCATGCTGTGCCGAAAAACCGCGTCATGTCGCGGTTGTGGAATGACATCGATGTGTTTTCCCCAGCCAGACAGGTTATCCACAACCCTGCTGTGTACAACTTGGGAACAGACGGTGGAAACGGTGGATTACTTCGATGTGAGCAACGACTCACTGTCTGCCGGTTCATCCCCGGCGACGTCGTCCGGATCGACGGTGGGCAGGTGCATGGTGAACAGCGCACCGCCGCCAGGGGCCCGGGAAGCCTTGATCCATCCACCATGGGAGTTGACGGTGTGGGCCACGATCGACAGTCCGAGTCCGGTGCCCGGGGTGTTGCGGGACTGGTCGGACCGGTAGAACCGGTCGAAGATGTGAGGCAGGTCCTCGTCGCTGATGCCCGGCCCCTCGTCGGCCACGGTGACCGTCTCGTCTGCCATGCGCACGGTGATCCTGCCCCCACTCGGTGAGAACTTCACGGCATTGTCGAGCAGATTCGTCACGGACCGCTCGATGGCCTGCGAGTCGCCGAGCACCAGCTGCGACTCGGTCTGCACGTCGAAAACCATCGTGGGGCCGCGGCGTTTCGCCCGCTGGACGGCTCTGGCCACCACATCGGCCAGATCCATGATCTCTGGACGGGGCGGTGGGGCGTCCTCACGGGAGAGCTGCACGAGGTCGCCGATGAGTGAGGAGAACTCCCCGAGTTGGGCGGCGATGTCGGTGAGGATCTCGCCGCGCGCCTGCTCGGGAAGCATCCCGGTCTTCTGATCGGCCAGCAGCAGCTCGACGTTGGTGCGCATTGAGGTGAGGGGGGTGCGCAGCTCGTGGGAGGCGTCACCGATGAGACGTTTCTGGCGTTCCCGCGACTTCTCCAGGTTCGTCAGCATGACGTTGACCGAGGCGGCCAGCTCGCCCAGCTCGTCGTCGGAGTGCACCTTGATCGGGGTGATCTCGCCGGTCTCGGCCACCTCGTGCACGGCCCTCGAAAGATCACGGATGGGGCGGATGGTGTTGTTGGCAGCCCACAGTCCGGTGAGCGTGGTGGCGATGACCCCCACCGCTCCGGCGACGATGAGGATGATCCACAATGACTGCAGCACACCATATGTGGTGTCCAATGGTTCTCCGATGACCAGGGCGTAGTGCTCAACGGGGTCGGAATTGCCCCGGTCGATGCTCAGGGGTACGGCGACGATGCGGATCGGCTCGTTCTGCGAATCCACGCCGGTGCGCGAACTGATTCCCCAACCCAGTCGGGCAACAGCGAGTTCACTGGGTTCGGTGACGACGGTCCGGTTGGTTCCTGACACGGCTGTGATGGAGTTGTCGGCCCGTACCAGGTTGACGATGACCTCGTCGGTGACGTCGACCGAGCGGGAGCCCACACCGTCGAGGTTCTTCATGTCGACCTGGATCGGCCCGGAGACGGTGCTGGCGATCCGCGTGAGTTGGGAGTCAAGTTTGTTGAACAGCGTGATGCGGGTGGTGATGTAGGCGGCGACTCCCATGGCAATCACCGAGAGCGCCACGCTCAGGGAGACGAGCAGGGCGACACGTCGCCCCACCGTCATTCGGACTGTCCTCGTGCGTGGGTGCCATGCTCGCAGTCGCATCCACCAGCGGCGAATCACGAAGTCGCTTCCCGCATGACGTAGCCGACTCCGCGGACGGTGTGGATGAGCCGGGGCTCACCGTTCTGCTCGGTCTTGCGGCGCAGGTAGCCGATGTAGACCTCCAGGGAGTTCGCCGTGGTCGGGAAGTCGAATCCCCACACCTCGTGCAACAGCCAGGATCGCTCCAACACCTTCTCCGGGTTCTGCATGAAGACGGCGAGCAGCGCGAATTCGGTTCGGGTCAGGGAGATCCTGCGCCCGGCACGGGTGACCTCTCGGGTCTGTGGGTTCATGCGCAGATTGGCGAAGGTGAGTGTCTCGGTGTCGGGTTCACGCTCGCTCTCGTTGCGGGAGCGGCGGGTGAGTGCGCGCAACCGAGCGAGCAGTTCGTCCAGGGCGAAGGGTTTGACCATGTAGTCGTCCGCGCCGGCGTCGAGTCCGTCCACCCGGTCGCCGACGGCGTCACGGGCGGTGAGGATGAGGATGGGGACGTCATTGCCGTTGTCGCGCAGCATTCGCGTGGTCTCCAGACCGTCGAGCCGGGGCATCATGACGTCCATGATGACGGCGTCGGGATGGTTGCCGGACAGCCAGGCCAGGGCCTCCACCCCGTCCTCGGTCGTCTCGACGCCGTACCCGCTGTACTGCAGGGATCGTGCCAGGGACTCGCGTACCGCACGATCATCGTCGACCACCAGAATCGTCATTGCCATGTCCGCACCTCCTACCGATGGTTTCAGCTCTCGATGGTTGCGCCAGGGCCGCCGACTGGGGACGTGGGCACATCGGGTGCGGTGTCGTTCCCAGCATCACTGGCCCGGGACGCATCGGGGGCCTCCGGTGCAGTGGGGTTCTCGGCGGCAGTCGAGGCCGGGGCGCTGGCGGCGCCTGAGCCTTTTTTGGTGTGTGCTCGGTTCTTGCTCGTCGCTTTCGGTGAGTTCCGCTGGGTTGGTGTGGAGCTCTTCGTGTCGGCGGTCTCGGTGGCAGCCTCGTGCACCTTGGCGGCTTGCCGAGCAGCCCGTCGGGATGCGGCGGCAACCTTGGCAAAACCGTCGAACCGGGGTGGTGCCGGAGCGTGTGACGTGGTGGCCTTGGGAACCTGGCCATGCTCGGTGCGCACCAGCACGCCGTCCGCCTGGGGAGTGAACCATCGCACGATCCCACTGCCCATGACGTGGCACCGACCCGAGGAATGGTGCACCACCAGACAGGTTTTCTCATCGATGGACACGGCCGAGCCCAGATGACCGGACTCAATCGCGCTGACGAGCACCCCTTCGGGACTCAACTGATCAAGATGGGTGCTCACCGTCAGACCAATGAGCCCCAGCCCCTCGACGATCGTGAGGTCCCCGAACCCCCTCGAACCGGCCTCGGGGCCAATCTGACGCCCACCCAGACGCCATCCTCCGGCCAGGGTGGAGCACGAGCAGATCATCGCTCCGCCCGAGAACCCCAGCCACGGGGCGCCGCTGCGCACCATCCGGGAGAGCTGCTCGGCCGCTGGTCCCAGCCCGGCAAGATAGCCGGGTACCCAACCGCCTCCGACGATGATTCCTGCCAACTGGTCGAGATCGGCGGGAAGTTCGTACTGGGGGTTCTCCGGCCAAGTGGGCATGCCATCAACGACGGATGAGGTTCCCGGGCCATCCAGGTGGATCGGGACGATGGTGGCCTGAGGCCATCGAGAGCTCACGATCTGGCTGAGCTCCGCCATCTTCTGCTGGTTCTGCTCAGCCGGCCCGGTGACGGCGATTCCGACACGATCACCATGTGGGCGAGCCTCGTCGATGAACTCGTCATAAACCTGCTGCAACGATGCGTCATGGGGGCCACCGACCAAGAACAGACTCATGGGACACAGCCTAGCCGGGATCGGCGTCACAGGCCGTTTCGACGCCCGCGGCAGCTGCTTACCGACCGGCACTTTTGGCAGCCAGCGCATCTCTGCCCGTGCCCTCCTCGGCATGGGCGCTGTGCCCTTCACGGTGCGGGGGTGGATGTCATGGAGATTTCCCCTGTGGCTGCAGATCCTGCTCACCGGTTCTGTGCAGGTGACGCTGGTGTGCTTGTGCGGGTGGCGTCGGTGTCTGTGCGGTGGTGTTGGTGCGTCTGCCCCGGTGTGTGGATCGGGGGCGGTGTCTCATCGGGGCTCCGGGGGATGTGTGCTGAGTGACTGTCTCGTTGCGTGGGTCGGGGGCTTCGGGGGACGTGCTGAGGGGCTCCTCGTTGTCCTCGTTGCGTGGATCGGGCTGGTGTCAGCTCCTGGGGATAGCTGAGGGGATGCCCCGTTGTGCAGGTCGGGGCGGGGCTTGCAATGTCTCGGGGTTCGGGTATGGAAGTGCTCGCATCGGATGGCAATTTTTGACGGTTGCGGCCCCACTCAGGCAATCCACGTGCATGAAGGGGCTTGGTCTGTCAATTTTTGACAGGTACCTCTCGGCCACGTCTCTCAGTCGATTCTCGCCTGTAGGTTCTCGCCTCAGCAGATTCTCGCTCGTAGGGCCTTCCCTCGGCAGAACTTTGCCTCAGCCAGAGTCTCGCTCGTAGGGCCTTCCCTCGGCAGAACTTTGCCTCAGCCAGAGTCTCGCTTGTGGCCCTCGCCTCAGCGGAGCCTCGCCTGTAGGTCTTCCCCCAGCGGGGCCTCGTAGGCCTCGGCTCGTGCTCTCGCCATCGCAGCGGACACTTCACCGTCCGTGCCGACACGGATTCCGTGCTTCCCAGATCCCCGCGTGCCGTGTCTTTCGCAAGTCACTGAGGTCTTCCGCAAGTCGCACCAGGTGGGGGAGTGTCGATTTCTGACAGCACCGGCCCCCTCGGGCACATCATTTACCCGCAGGGGGTTGAGCTGTCATTTTTCGTCAGAGGTCGCCGCACCGAGCATGTTCTTGATACAGACAGGGCATGTTCTGGTGCGGACCGGGCGTGCTCCTGGTACAGAACCCGGTTCAGGATGTGGAGATACTTGGTGCAGGATGCGGAAGGTATGGGCACGGTCGCGGTGCTGGGGTCACTTTCGGATGGCTGCGACAAGGCCGGGCATGGCCGCCTCGATCTGGTCGGCGATGGTCTCGAATCCTGACGCGTCGCCGAACCAAGGATCATCCAGTGGGGTGCCGGGTGCCACCGAGGGGTCGTAGTCGCGCAACAGGACGATGTTCCTCGTCGAGGGTGCCATGCGGGCCATGGTCTGCACCTGGTAGGGCTCGGCTGCCACGACGAGATCGGCACGGCGAATCTCCTCGGCGCTGATCTGGTGGGCCGTGTGCGGGCGCACGTCGTAGCCACGGCGGTTGAGCACCGCGCGGGCCCGGGGATCCATCGGGTTGGCGTGCTCCTCGTCGGTGATCCCGGCACTGGTGACCTCAACGTCCAGCCCGGCATCGGCGAAGAATCGCTGGGCGATGCGCTCGGCCATGGGGGAGCGGCAGATGTTGCCACGGCAGACGAAGATGACGCGCTTGCTCATGCTCCCACGATGCCACATGCAGCGTGGTGGCGGGGAACTCCAGAACGGCACTCAGATGCACGCATCGATACGGAACTGTCCGATCGTGTCATCGACACGGGGCTGTCCAATCTGGTGTCAATGGGGACGCGGATTGTGCCCATGATGTGTGCGAGACGCTGATCCATCCATCTGAGTCGGCGGGCAGTCACTTTTGTGCAGTCACCTTTTGCCCATGAGCGTACGGCTCTGCCGAGGATGCGTCGGCGAAAGGCCGAGCGCTGTCCACGTCGACGCTGTACAATCCGGAAGCTCTCTCCTGGAGGAGATGTGGCCCGCCCCTGCCGTCGAGGTCGACGGCGTCGAGATAGTGGGCGAACACGTTCTGGAGTTGTTCGGTCTCGGTGAGGAAGCCGTCGTGGCCCACGTGGGAGACGATCGTGTCCAGACCGATGGGATTGCCGAGGTGCTCGGTGAGGAACTCCTGCTGATGCAGGGGGTACAGCAGGTCGGTGTCGACTCCGGCCACGTGCACCGGGATGGTGATCGAGGCGAGGGCCTCCTTGACGCCGCCGCGCCCACGTCCGACGTCGTGACGATTGACGGCGTGGGTGAGGGCGACGTATGTGCCGGCGTCGAAGCGTTGGAGCAGCTTACTGGCCTGGTGGTCGAGGTAGCTCTCCACGGCGAAGCGTCCCTGCGAGCTGCGGTAGGCGCTGAACGGTTCCTCACCTTTCTGCGGAGCCGATCCGAAGCGGGCGTCGAGCTCACGCTCACCCCGATACGTCAGGTGGGCGATCCGTCGCGCTGCCCCCAAGCCCCGGTCGGGGCAGCGTCCGGTGTCGTAGTAGTCGCCGTTCTGCCAGTCGGGGTCAGCCTCGACCGCGCAGATCTGGGTGGTCTGGATGCCGATCTGCCAGGCCGAGGATCGCGCCGAGGTCGCGATGACGCAGGCCGACCCAGCCATCTCGGGGTACATTGCCGCCCACTCCAGGGCTCGTGCGCCACCCATCGAGCCCCCGATGACCCCCAGCAGTTCGTCGATGCCCAGAAGCGCAAGTAGCTGCCTTTCGGCAGCCACCATGTCTCGAATGCACAGAGCGGGGAACCTCGACCCCCAGGCCCGTCCGTCAGGGGCTGGGGTTCCGGGGCCCGTCGATCCCGAACATCCACCCAGGACGTTGGTGCAGATGACGCAGTACCGGTCGGTGTCGATGACCAGACCCGGCCCGATGAGCCCGGGCCACCAGGAGCATGCGTCGGCGTCCCCGGTGAGCGCGTGCTCCACGAGGATGACGTTGTTCCCACGCTGCTGCCCCCACATCTCGTAGGCAATCCTCACCTGCGGGATGACGGCCCCGGCCTGCGTCGTGAAATCGCCGAGTTGAACATACTTCATCACCATGCCTCCTCTCCTGGGTGTGCGGATGGTGTACATACATGTGCTGCGGGCGTTGCGGCACATGGCATCCACGACGTACGCGATACGCCGTGGATGGGTGTGGGACGTTGCAGGTTGACGCCGCCCCGGGAGGGACGGCGTCAACAAGAGATGTGATCAGGCCTGTGATAGTGCGGCGAAGCCGAGCTTGAGGTCGTCGATGATGTCCTCGGGGCTCTCCAGACCGATCGAGAGTCGGATGGTCGCCTCGGTGATACCGGCAACCTCCTGACCGCGCTCGTCGCACTGCGCGTGGGTCGTCGTGGCCGGATGCACCACCAAGGACCGGCTGTCGCCGATGTTCGCGACGTTGGAATGGAGCTTGAGCGCGTCAATGAAGGCCCAGGCCTCCTTGCGTCCACCCTTGATGTCGAACGACAACACTGCGCCGACCCCGTCGAGGCCGAGCTTCTCCTTGACCGGGTACCACGGCGAGGACGGAAGACCCGGATAGTTGACCTTCGTCACCTGCGGCTGATCGGCGAGGAACTGCGCCACCTTGAGGGCATTCGAGCAGTGACGCTGTATCCGCAACTCCAAGGTGTCGAGGCCCTGCAAGGTGACCCAGGCGTTGAACGGCGACAGGCAGCCGCCGATGTCGCGCAGGACACCCACGCGCAGCTTCACGCCGAACGCCATCTCGCCCAGACCGGCGTACACAATGCCGTGGTACGTCGGATCGGGGTTGGCGAAGCCGGGGAAGATCGGCTGCTCGTCGCGGGTGACGGTCCAGTCAAAGGTGCCGCCATCGATGGCGATGCCGCCGATGCCAGTCGAGTTGCCCGTGTAGAACTTCGTCAGCGAGGCCACGACGACGTCGGCCCCCAGCTCGAGCGGACGGATGAGCGCCGCGGTGGGGACGGTGTTGTCGACGACGAAGGGCACCTTCGCCTCGTGGGCGACGGCGGCGACCGCGGGGACGTCAAGGATGTCGGCCAGCGGGTTGGCGGTGCTCTCGGCGAAGAACAGCTTGGTGTTCGGGCGGACGGCGTCACGCCAGGACTGCGGGTCGTCGGGGTCGTCGACGAAGCTCACCTCGATGCCCAGCCTCGCCAGGGTGAACTCGAATAGGGTGAGGGTGCCACCGTACAGACGCGGGGAGGAGACGATGTGGTCACCGGCGCTGGCGAGGTTGAGAACCGTCGCCGTGATCGCGGCCATACCCGAGGCGAACGCCACGGCGCAGCTACCGCCTTCCAGGGACGCCATTCGCTCCTCGAGGGCGGTGATGGTGGGGTTGTTGAGACGCGTGTAGATCGGGCCGTCCTCCTCCAGGCTGAATCGCTTCGCGGCGTTCTCGCAGGAGTCAAAGACGTAGGAAGCCGTGTTGTAGATCGGCATGTTCCGGGCACCTGTTGCATCGACGGGCTGACCCGCATGAATGGAGCGGGTGCCGAAGGCCCACCGGCCGACCTCGGAATTGTCGTAACGGTACGTCATCAATGTTCACTTCCCCTCGAGGGCGTAGGAATATTTTTTCTGAGCATAGAAAATCCATTGTCGGCCCGCAATGGATTCATCCCGATTTGGAAGTGGTGAGGAGGTGCCCTCGGTCAGCGGTATCCTTGATGTTCGTTTTGTGCCCAAAACCGTTCTCAGACGCTGGTGGTCGACAGGGTGGAAAGGCCCACGTGCTGGCTGGCCAGGCTGGCAGGGCCTGTCACTGCCATCGAGGTCACGCACGGTGCCGACACGATGGCTCAACGGTGCGGGTGGGTGTTGGCCATGCCATCTGCCAACGGTGGCGTGGTGGTGAGCCGGCACGCTCCACTTTCCCGTTGCGATGGGCTCAGCGTACCGGGGCTCGGGAACGTACCGGGGCTCGGGAATTGTCACCGAGAATCCGACTCAGCTGTTGATCCCCTCAGGCCCTCGTCGGTGTACCCCGCGGGGGTGTGGGCGCCCGATGAGTCGGTGGCCAGGTCGAATCCGCCCCGGGAACAGTACTGACGTGTGGTGAACATTTCTGACGCCAGAGCGAGGGGCAGGGCATTGTCCTGACACGTGTGGCCGTGTGGTGGGAAAAATGTTCACGCTGTGAGGTGGAAATGAGGAGAACTGCCCCACCGGTGGGAACGTAAGCACAATCATTCTTGACCTACCGGGGCGAGTGCGCGAGAAAACAGTGGCGGGGTCTCGGGAGCGTTCCCGAGACCCCGCCATGAACTGATCAATCGATGTGGTCAGTCCGAAACACGTCGGTTCTGGACCACCTCAGTTGCCGGTTCGTGGCAGGGCAGGGGTGGCTCCCGCGGAGGTGACGTCGCTGCCCGGGATGGTTCCATTGGCGCCAGCACCCGACTCCACACCCACAGCGGCGCTGGTACCCGCAGCGGCGCTGGGCGTTGCGCTTGGCGTCGCGGGATCGCTGGGCGTTGCCGTTGCGCCAGTTGCACTGGGCGTCTCGTCTGCCCCCGGGGTGACGTCGACGCTCGGGCTGGGATTGCTGCTCGGGGTGCCCGCCGTGGCACTTGGCTCGGGCGTTGAGGCGTCGTCCCTGGTGATGGTCACCTCCACCGGGATGACGGTGCCAGACTCCTCGGCGGTGAAGTAGACGACGTGCGTTCCGGACTTCAGCGAGGTCTTGGAGAAGTCGATCGTGCCGGTAGCGACACCGTCCTTGACGTCGAAGGTGGCCAAGGCCTTGGCGTTCGCATCCTGGGAGGTGCGGGCGACGAGCTTGGTGTTCGTCGGGGCGCCCTTGGAGGTGAGATCCAGGGTGTCGGGGGCGATGCCCTTCTCGGCGGTCTGACCAAAGGTGAACGAGAATGCGGTGTCGCTCACGCGCGTGGCAGTGACTGCCACGCCACGGCGGGCGAAGGATGGGGTGAGCTTGCCCTGATCCTTGATCCAGCCCACCCAGGTGTCCAGATCGATCTTGCCGGTGTCAACCGGCTTGGATCCCTTGGCGAGGGTGTGGAAGTTGTCACCGCCGTTGATGAGGAACGAGCCGGATCCCACGGTGTAGCTGGCCTTCGGATCGATCGGCTTGCCGTTGACCCAGACGCTGGTGATGCGCTGCCCCTCCGGCAGGTTCTCGTCGTAGGTGTAGGAGACGTTGTTCGACAGCCCCAGGGAGAGGAACGGGCGCGAGGGCACTTGGCCCTTCTCGTCGTGCTGCCACTGTTCCTCGAGCACCTGCTTGAACTGCTCGCCGGTGACTGTGGTGGTCATGAGCGAGTTGGCGAACGGCAGGACGAGGGCGGCGTCCTTGTAGGTGATCTCACCGGACTGCAACGAGGCACGGGTGCCACCGGGGTTCTGGATGCCGATGAAGTTCGGATCGTCCTTGCCCAAGGTGTCCTTGAACATCTGGGCAACCATGTTGCTCATGGCCGATTCGCGGTTGCGCACGCTGGAGCCGAACGACGAGTCCTGCGCGTCGGAGGCGGTGGTGATAGGCGCCGTCGCCGTGCCGATCACCTTGGCACCGATGACGTCGGCCTGCTTCCTGGCAGCCTCGGTGTCGGAGTTGATCCTGGCGATCACCGGGTCGGCGAGGTTGGCCTGTTTGGGGGCCGCCACCGTCTTGGCGGCGGTGGAGCACAACTGGGCACTCCTGGTGTCGTAGGCGAGGTCCACCTGGGCCAGGTGGGTGCCGTAGGATGCGGCTTGCAGCAGCGGTGCGCCGTTGCGTCCCTTCCACGAGTACAGCTGGTGGGTGTGTCCGTTGAAGGCGACGTCCACGTCGGTGCTCAGGTCGTTGTAGATCGGGGCGAAGTTGCCGTTGACCTTGGCAGGGGCGAAGTCGCCACCGGAGGCAGCACCCTCATGGATCGAGGCGACGACGACGTCGGCCAGGTGCTCGGACTTGAGACGTCTGGCCTCGGCGTTGACGGCCTCGACCGGATCGCCGATCGTCAGGTCGGCAATGCCGGCCGGGGAGACCAGCGAGGGCAGGTCCTTGGTGACGGCGCCGATCACGCCGATACGCACCCCACCCTTCGTGAAGACGGTGCTGGCCCTGAGATCGTCGGTGACGGTCGTGGTGCCCTTCTTGTAGACGTTGGCTCCCAGGTATGGGAAATCCCCGTCGATGCGTTTGTTGACGTGCTCGGTTAGATCGGTCAGTCCCTTGTCGAACTCGTGGTTTCCCACCGCCGAGGCCTCCAGGCCGGCGTCCTTGAGGATGTCGATCGTCGGGTTGTCGTCCTGGGAACCGGACTCGAATGTCGATCCACCGATGTTGTCGCCGGCCGAGGTGAGCAGGACGTGGTCGGCCCCCTTGTCGGTGCGGGCCTGCTGCACGGGGGTGAAGAGTTTGGCAGCCTCACCGATACGACCGTGGAAGTCGTTGAAGCTGAAGACGGTGACGTCGGAGTCCGGGGTGCAGGTCGCCGGGGAGCTGCTGGCCTGGGCAGAGCCGGTCGCGGCGCTGGTCGACGGGGTGGCGTCCTTGCTGGGTGAGCTGCTGGCCGATGCGCTCGCTGACGGAGCGGCGCTGGCAGATCCGGTGGGGGCTGCGCTGCCGGTGGGGGTGCTCGCGCCACTCGGTGTTGCGGACTCACTCGGACTCGGCGACTCGCTGGGGGTGGCACCTGCTGCCGGACCCGTCACGGCGATCGAACCGATCATCGCGGTGAGGCACAGTGCCGACAACGCGATGCGGTGCGTCGGGGTGTTGATCATGTGTTCTTCTCCCGGGGTGGTGAGGTGGCGCGTCATGGGTGACGGACCATCATCACCATCTCACCCCGTGAGAAGTCCTGGTGGCAAGGCCCGGGGGAAATTGTCACCAAGAGTTCAAGCGCCGGATCGCCCCCGGAACCAGCGGCTGAATCACCGCTCGATGCCCTCGGGCAGCTCGCCGGTGTACCCCGCGGGGATGTGGGCGCACGACGGGTCGGAGGCCAGGTAGTTGCCGGTCATGGCGTAGGCCGTGGACCTGGATCCGCCACAGAAGTGGTTGAACTCGCAGGCCCCGCACTTGCCCTCGAACCCCGACGGGTTGCGCAGTGCCCGGAACACCTCCGACTCGCGGTAGATCTGTGGGAACGGTTTGTCCTTGATCGATCCGCAATGGATCGGCAGGAATCCCGATGGGTAGACGTCGCCGGTGTGGTCGATGAACGCGAACCCCGATCCGGAGTTGATGGCGAGCGGGGTACGTGGGGGACGCGGTTCCTCGATGTTCTCACCGAGCAACTCGTGGGTCTCCTTGGTGAGCCAGTGGTACAGCTCGCCGTGTCTGGCCGGGGCGGCCTTGCCCTGACGAACTGCCTCGCGCTGGAAGGCGATACGGCGATACTGCGGTGCCTCGGTCGTCTTGATGGCGATACGGGTGGAGTTGTCGTGCAGCCAGTGCAGGACGTCCTCACGTTCGTGGGGGGTGAGCATGTCGAGGTGCTGACCGCGACCGGTGGGCACCAGCATGAACGTGTAGAACATGAACGCCCCGAGGTCGATGGCGTTCTTGAGCATCTGGGGTGCCTCGTGGATGTTCTTGGCGGTGAACACCGTGTTGAGCTGGAACCGCATACCCAGCTCGTTGAGCATGTGGCATGCCTCGATGGTGCGATCGAAGGTTCCCGGGAATCCACGGAAGGCGTCGTGGGTCTCGGCCGATCCACCGTCCAGCGACATCGACATCACCGACACCCCGGCGTCCTGCACCGCCTTGACGCGCTCGCGGGTGAACAGCGGCGTCACCGATGGCGAGATCGACACGTGCAGGCCCTTGCCAACTGCGTACTCGATGAGGTCGACGAGGTCGGGGCGTTCGAAGCAGTCGCCGCCAGTGAGGACGAGCATCGGGTAGGGACGCTCGTAGCTGGTGAGTTGGTCGATGAGCTCGTGACCCTCGGCGTTGGTGAGCTGACCCGGAGCGGCACGGTGCTGGGCCTCGGCCCGACAGTGCTGGCACACCAGGGCACAGGCGCGGGTGACCTCCCAGATGACGAGGAATGGTTTGTCGTTGAGATCGTGCTTGATTTCGCGCACCAGCGGGCCGTGGCCGGGATGCCCGCCCGGGTGGCCACCGGGATGTCCTCCCGCAGCTCCGGGGTGACCACCAGAGTGTCCGGGGTGGCCGGTGGAGCCGTGTCGGGGTGTCGCGAGTTCAGTCATGCAGTTTCTCCTCAAGGACGTCGGTGGCCACCTGGTGACCAGCGATGATGGCATTGGGCACACCTGCCCCGTTGACGCCGGCTCCAGCCGCGAACAGCCCGGAAAGCCTGCTCAGGCCGGTACGCACGGCGTCGATGCGTTCGTGATGTAGTGGACCGGGCTGCGGCATGGCGGCGGTGAATCGGTGCACCAAGTGGTTGTGTGGATTCACCCGCAGCCCGATGCGTCCCAGCTCCTCCACCGAGGCGGCGCCGAGCTCCTCGTCGGACCACTGGTCGATGTTGATCCCGCGGTCTCGTCCGACGTTGAGCCGAAGCAGATGTGTGTCGGCAGGGTGTCGGTCGGGCCACTTGTTGGTGAGGTTGACCACTTGACGGATGAGTGGCGACCAGGCCGAACCGACGAACCAGTCCACCGCCTCGGCGAGGGGATGCGTCGGACGGTCGATGCGCAGGACGACGGCAGCCACCGTCACTGCGCGCTCCCTCGACAGTGTCGAGGCGGTGTCGGGGGCAACCGAGCGCAGCAGTTCGGCGCTCACGGCCGTCGGGGTGGCCAGCACCACGGAGTCTGCGGCCAGGGTGCGTTGCCCGGACTCGTCGGCCACCTCCAGCAGCCAGCGGCCTGACGTGCCCTGCTGTTCCCGACCATTCGCCGAGGCGGTCCTGTCCTCGGTACGGGTCACATCGTCTGTGTCCATCCCGCTTCGCGTGGCGCCCCGGGCAGTGGTGCCTCGGGTAGTGACGCTCTGTGCAGTGGCGTCCTGAGGAGCCTCTCCCCGGGTCAGTGCCACGGCACGGGTACCCGTGAGTACGGTGACGTCGGCCGACAGGGCAGTGGTCAGCTCGCCCATGCCCTGACGCCAGGACCCCATGGTTGGTGTGCGCGGGGCCGTGGTGGGGTGTTTGGCGTGACGGCCCGGGCGCGATCCGTTCTCGCCGAGTCCCAGCTCCCGGCGCACGGTCTCCTGCAGAATGGAGTCTCCCGAGGTCGCCGTCCGCACCAGGCCCGGCGAGACGCTTTCCAGTGCGAAGGCATTGATGTCCGCAGCGTGGATCGCCCCCACCAGGGGATCGACGATCGCCGTGGCAACCCCCTTGCCGAATCGTGCCCCGATGAACTCGCCCACGGTGACCCCGGCGGGCTGAGGGCGTGCCAGGACCGGTTCCAGACCAGCTCGCAGCAGGTCGGCCGGGGAGAGCACTCGGGAGGCGATGGTGGGGAACAGCTTGGTCGGCCCCACCGGCGTCACCCCGTCGGGCAGTGGCACGACTCCGTGCCGGCTGGACAGCAGTGAGGTTCCTTGGGTGGGGTGGATCATCGACTCGTCAAGACCGAGTTCGGTGATGAGTTTCTGGACTCCCGGAGCACGCAGCGGCGCGGCCTCGGCACCCAGGTCGACGGCCTGGCCGTCCAGCTGCGCTGAGCGGACCTGTCCGCCCAAACCGTCCGAGGCCTCGACCAGTGTCACCTGGCACCCAGATTTCTGCAGACTGTGTGCGGCGACGAGGCCACAGACCCCGCCCCCGACGACGATGACCCGGCGAGCATTCACGTCATCAAACGTACCTCAACCGCGGCGCACAATCCTCCCGGGGACGTGCCTGGTCGAGGGTTCCTCCCACCGGCGAACTGCCGGTCTTTCGCAAGGATTGTCGGGGGACAGGTCATTGCCGAGTGGACGACGGCGTACTACATTGGCTACCGATCGGTAACTTACCGTTCGGTAGGTATGTGAGTCACGCACCCGACCCTGCTGGGAGGCAGTACATGGTTTCGCACGGCGACGCCACACACGGCAAGGGGTCATCAACCCACCACCTGTCACGAGGGGACGCGTCCCAGCCGCGCAGCGCGGCAGGGCACGACGGGTCCGAGCCCATGCAGCAGGGGCAGTCGAACCCCATGCCGTCGAACCCCATGCCGTCGGACCCGGCGCAGTCTGGCCCGCTTCAGCCGACTGGTCCGGTTCAGCCGGATTCCGGGCAGCACGACACAGCCACCTCGGCAGACGGCACCTGCCCGTTGTTCGCCGATCTGGCCCAGCAGTTCCCGGTGGACCAGCCCGCGTCCGACATGATCCAGATCCTCTCACCCGACGGGGTGCGCACCGATCGCGACGACCTCCCCGTGCACGTGAGTGACGCCCAGCTCGTCGACGCCTACGAGAAACTCGTCATGGCCCGGCGGTTCGACATCGAGGGTACGAACCTGCAACGACACGGGGAACTCGGCCTGTGGCCGCCCCTCATCGGCCAGGAGGCCACCCAGGTGGGCGCCTGGCTGGCCCTGGGCAGTGCGGACCAGGTCTTTCCCACCTATCGCGAGCAGGCCCTGGCCACCTGGATGGGTGTCGAACTGTCCCAGGTGCTGGCCACCTGGCGGGGAACCGCACACTGCCCGTGGGACACCGTCGCCACGCACTTCTCGGCCTACCCGGTGATGATCGGCTCGGGCACCCTGCACGCCGTCGGCTACGCCATGGGCATCCAGCGTGACAAGGCCGCCGATCCGAGCGTGGACGCCGCCGTGCTGGACTTCCACGGCGACGGGGCGATGAGCGAGGGCGACACCAACGAGGCCTACGTCTTCGCCGCCGCCATGAAGGCCCCGGTGGTCTTCTGCGCGGTGAACAACCAGTGGGCGATCTCCGAACCGACCAGCGTGCAGGCACCGACCTCGCTGTACCGACGCGGACTGGGATTCGGGATTCCCTCGGTGCAGGTGGACGGCAACGACGTCCTGGCGGTGGCAGCCGTCCTCTCGGCGGCCCTGGACCATGCCCGATCCGGCCGGGGACCGGTGATGGTGGAGACGTGGACCTATCGCACCGGAGCCCACACCACCACCGACGACCCGACCCGCTACCGCACTGCGCAGACCGACGAGTACTGGGCCGGTCTGGACCCGATCGTCCGGATGCAGAAGTATCTGCGCTCCCGGGAACTCATCGACGACGCCTGGCTCGCCGAACTCGACGAGCGGGCCGAGCAGTTCGGCGCCCAGGTGCGCGACGCCGTCCACCAGCCCGACCCGGACCCGGTGGCCCTGTTGGACGACGTCTACGCCGAACCCACCCCGGACGTGCGGGCCGATCAACGCGAACTCGCCGAGTGGCTGCAGGGAGGTCAG
This sequence comes from Cutibacterium granulosum, assembly GCF_900186975.1. Lineage (NCBI taxonomy): Bacteria > Bacillati > Actinomycetota > Actinomycetes > Propionibacteriales > Propionibacteriaceae > Cutibacterium > Cutibacterium granulosum. The sequence goes on along the minus strand of NZ_LT906441.1, from coordinate 370,056 downwards.
TGATGACGATGATTGCCAAGGCCCTCAATGCCGCGATGGCCGACGCCCTGGCGGTCGATCCGAAGGTGCTCGTCATGGGCGAGGACGTCGGCACCCTGGGCGGTGTGTTCCGCATCACCGACGGGCTCAAGGAGCGGTTCGGCGGGTTGCGCGTCATCGACACCCCATTGGCCGAGTCGGGCATCGTCGGCACGGCGATCGGCATGGCGATGCGCGGTTACCGACCGGTGGCCGAGCTCCAGTTCGACGGGTTCACCGCCCCGGCCTTCGACCAGATCGTCTCGCAGCTGGCGCGCTACCGGGCCCGGGTGGGCGGCCGGTGGCCGCTGCCGGTGACCATCCGGGTGCCCTACGGTGGTGGGGTGGGATCCCCCGAACACCACTCGGAGTCGCCCGAGGGGTTCTACGCCTCGGTGCCCGGCCTCAAGGTCGTCACCTGCGCCACACCCGACGACGCCTACTGGATGCTGCGACAGAGCATCGACTGCGATGACCCGGTGATCTTCTTCGAGCCCAAGCGGCGCTACTACGTCAAGGGTGAGATCTCCTCGGCGGCGTCAACGGGGCTGCACCAGGCCAGGGTGGTGCGCCCGGGGACCGACGCGACCCTGCTGTGCTACGGGCCGATGGTCGACACCTGCCTGGCTGCCGCCGAGGCTGGCGAGCAGGAGGGGATGAGTCTGGAGGTCGTCGACCTGCGCTCCGTCTCACCGATCGACATGGCCACCGTCGAGGAGTCGGTGCGATCCACCACCCGGGCGATCGTCGTGCAGGAGGCAGCTCGTACCCAGGGCATCGGCGCCGAGCTGTCCGCTCGCCTCACCGAGTCGCTCTACTACGTCATGGAGGCACCGGTGCTGCGGGTCACCAGTCCGACGACCCCCTACCCGCCGTCCCGGGTGGAGTCGAGTCATCTTCCCGACGTCGACCGCATCCTCGACGCCGTCGACCGATCACTTGCATACTGAATTCTGTCATTGTCAGGAGGCCAGGAGACACCGTGAAGACGTACACCATGCCCGACCCGGGCGAGGGACTCACCGAGGCCGAGGTCGTCTCGTGGCTGGTGAGCCCCGGCGACACCGTGAAGATCAACGACGTGCTGTGCGAGGTGGAGACCGCCAAGTCGATCGTCGAACTTCCCAGCCCGTTCGCCGGAACGGTGCACAGCCTTGCCGCAGACGAGGGCCAGACGGTGCCGGTGGGCGGAGCGCTCATCGTCATCGACGACGGCTCCGGTGCAGACGATTCCCACCCCGGTGACGGTGCCGACCAGGCAGGGACCGACGACGCGGGGAAGTCCGGTGGCAGTGCGGCCACAGACGGTGAGGAGAAGCTGCTCGTCGGCCACATCCCGGCGGCCGAAGGTGGTCGACGACGTCGCCGTCGCGGGGCCGGAGCTGGGCAGCAGGCGAGTGCGGCGCGCGGTGCCACTCAGCAGACCACCCCTGATGAGCCTCCGGTTGCAGCTTCCGCGCACCAGGACGGCCTCACGCCACCTTCCGCCCCGGCCGGACAGGATCGGAGCGCCGTCTCCCCGCTACGAGACGCTGATCCCCAGGCGCACGGTACGGCGCCCCAACCCGATCCGTCGAATCCGCCACGCATGGACGCGAGCACCGGCCCAGAGCACGTGCTGGCCAAGCCCCCGGCTCGTCGGCTGGCCGCCGAGCTGGGTGTGGACCTCACCACCGTCACGGGTACCGGGCGGGACGGCGTCATCACCCGCACCGACGTCAAGCAGGCTGCCGGCAACGACCCGGCCGATCGAAAGACAACAGACTCGACGCCCCAGCCGGTCATCCCGGCCCAGACCAGCGGCGACACCCAACTCTTCGCCCAGTCGTGGATCTCCCGGACCATGCTCGGCGGTGAGCCGACCGCACCGGGGGAACGGCGCGTCCCCATCCACGGGGTGCGCAAGGTGACCGCAGAAGCGGTCAAGACGTCCATGGACACCAAGGCACTCGTCACCGCCTTCCTCACCTGCGACGTCACCCCGACGATGGACCTCGTCGCCCGGCTACGAGCCGACCGCGCCTTCCGTGGGCTGCGGGTCTCCCCACTCACCGTGTGGTGCAAGGCCGTCACCCTGGCCATGCGACGCACCCCCGTCGTCAACGCCAGTTGGGACGACGAGACTGGCCAGATCGTCCACCACGAGCAGGTGAACCTCGGCATTGCCGCCGCCACGCCACGTGGACTCATGGTTCCGGTGGTACGCGATGCCCAGGACATGACGATGCTCGACCTCGCCCAGGAGCTCACCCGTATCATCGCGGTGGCCAAGGAGGGCCGTCTGCAACCCGCCGACTACACCGGCGGCACCTTCTCCATCACCAATGTGGGGGTGTTCGGGCTCAATGCCGGCACTCCGGTCGTCAACCGCGACGAGTCCGCCATCCTCGTGCTCGGGTCGATCGATCGACGACCCTGGGTGGTGGGCACCGGAGACGACGAGCGGATTGTCCCGCGCTGGGTGACGACGATGAGCCTGGGATTCGACCACCGTCTCATCGACGGGGAACAGGGTTCGACCTTCCTGCACGACCTGGCAGAGATCCTCTCCGACCCGACCGCGGCGCTGCTGTACTGACCGGACTTGTGCCCGAAAAGCGCGGAGCAGGGCGGGGTGCGGCGGTGACGCGGTGAACGACCCGCGACGCGACGCAGCCATCTCGTCATCGTTTCGGTCTGGCCCAAGGAGATGCAGTGAATCCCACCAGCAACGCGAACCATCCACGGAACCATCGGCCAGACGCAGGCCGCACCCCAGATCCCGAGGCTTGGGCTCGCAGGGCACGTCTGGCCCATCGCACCCTCCGGCAGTACTTCCGAGCCGGCCGGGTGCTGCTGCACGAGGCCGTGCCACGTCGCCGCCAGGACCGACGGCACAGTTACGAGTGGCCGCACTCCCAGGTCACGGCCGCCGCCACCGACCTGGCCTGCGTCGGAATCGGCCTGGCCACTGCCCACGACGCTGGCCAGGAAACCTACTGGAGCCCGTTGCTGGGTGCCTACACATCACTGCCGCGCCCGCCGCACGGGGTGGGTGGACGCATCTACATCGACGACAACGCCTGGATGGCGCTCATCCACGTCCAACGAGTACTCGCTGGAATCGGCTCCGACAAGGACCTTCGTCGCGCCCAAGCCATCCATCGCTTCATCCAGCGCTCCCGGGACACCGATCCGAGTCATCCGGCTCCCGGCGGGGTGTTCTGGATGGCCCAGCCGATCTGGGCCACACTGCTCAGCCATTGCCGGTCGGGCGATGGCTCGGGCCGTGGGGATTCACGGTTGCGCGCTGCACCAGATGGGCGGTGTTCTGGGATGCGGGTTGGATCGGCGCTGTCCGGGGGCCTGTCTCGCGCGTCGCACCTGCTCGGCGCGTCGCACCTGCTCGGCGCGTCGGCCTCGGGCAACCACAGTCGCAACACGGTCTCCACCATGCCGCCGACCCAGTTGGCCCTGCGACTGCACCAGGTCACGGGGGAGGATTGCTTCCTGCGCGACGCCCGGCCCATCTACGAGTGGGCCAGGGAACACATGCTCAGCCCGGACGGTCTGTTCTGGGACAACATCGACCTGGCTGGGAACATCGACCCCACCTTCTGGAGCTACAACCAGGGGGTGCCGATCGGTGTGGAGGCCCTGGCCTGGCAGATCACCGGGTCTGTGGTGCACCGACGTCGCTTCGACGAGATCATCGAGGCGTCCCTGGCGTATTTTCGTCCCGAGGAGCCGGACGGGCCGTTCGACGGGCAGCCGATCTTCTTCAACGCCATCTTCCTCAAGAACCTGCTGTTGGCCTCGGCGATCATTCCCGATGACCGCGCCGTACGCATCACACAGTGTTACGCCGAACGCATGTGGCGCACCCGTTGCGACCAGGACTCGGGACTGTACCGACGCCCCAGCGCCGATCACACCGAGCTGCTGGAGCAGGCTGCGATGGTCCAGCTCTGCGCAGTGCTCGCGGCTGATCCGCGCTGCTGGGCGTGGCTGTACTGACGTGCAGGTGTCATCGGGTGTGGGCCGCCCCTGCGCTGATGACTTTCGGTTATGGTTGAGTCCATATCAAAGAACCGTTTACGGGCCGCCCCTGCGCTGATGACTTTCGGAGTGCTCGGTCGCGCTCGCCGGCGTGCGGCATGGTGTCACTGGCTCGCGTTGATCCAGTACCGATCCACCCGAGCGGTGAGTCCACTGGTGATCTCGTAGCTGATCGTCTCGGCAGCTGTGGCCATGTCGTCGGCGGTGATCGTCTCGCCTGCCTGACTGCCGATGAGGACGGCCTCGTCGCCCACCTTGGTTCCGGCGTGCGGGCCGGCGTCGACCATGATCTGATCCATGCAGACCCGTCCGACCACCGGACAGCGCCGACCACCCAGCAGCACGACGCCCCGGTTGGAGAGCAGCCGGGGGAATCCGTCGGCATACCCCACCGGGATGGTGGCGATGGTCGTGCTTCGCTCGGCGGTCCACGTGCGTCCGTACCCGATGTTGGTGCCGGGGGCCACCTGTTTGACGAATGACACCCAGCTGCGCCACGCGAGGGCAGGGCGCAGGTTGGCGCGCTGCAGGCTCGGATTGGGGTCGTAGCCGTAGGCGGCGATGCCGGTGCGCACCATCGTCGTCGCTCCCAGATCGTGGCCGAGGACGGCACCGGAGTTGGCCACGTGCACCTGGGCGATGGGTCCTCGGGACGTGGCGGTACGCTCCACGGCAGCCAGGAAGTCCTCGATCTGGTGGGTGGTGAAGTCCTCACCGTCAGGGGTGTCTGCCAGGGGAAGGTGCGTGAAGACTCCCTCGAGCTCGAGATTGGGCTCCCGGTCGACGAGGTCTGCCAGACGCAGCAATTCCCCGGCTGGCAGTCCGATGCGTCCCATGCCCGTGTCCACGCCGATGTGGACCTTGACGGTGCGAGCCAGACGGCGTGCGGACCGGCCGGTGGCCGCAATGTTCGTGTCGTCGGTGACGGTGAGCCGCATCCCCGACGTGACGGCGGCATCGAGGTCGTGTGGCAGGGCGGGGGAGAGCTTGAGGATTGGTCTGGTGATGCCGGCGGCGATGAGTTCCTGGCCCTCGGCGACGTTGGCGACGGCGAACCAGTCGGCGGCGTTGGTGCGTTGGGCCTCCAGGGCACACTGGCTGGCTCCGTGACCGTAGCCGTCACCCTTGACGGCGAACATCACCTGTCGCCCCCCGGCCTGCTCACGAACCTGCCCCAGATTGTGGACGATGGCTGCAAGGTCGACGACGGCTTGGGAGGGCGAGGGGCAGTACGGCATGGGTGTCATTGTCCCACTGGTTGCCCCCACGACGGGAACGACGCCTTGTCGGGGCTGGGATGTGTCGGCACCCCGTACCTCTGTGTGGTGGGTTCATCGGGATGAACGATGCGTGGCTCTTGTCTGTGGTTATCGGTCTTGGGAGGGGCGGAAGGGGGAGTGTGGGAGGTTGTAGTCTCTTTTTCCGGTCCATCGTCGTAGGTATTTGGGTGAGAAGGCTGAGGATGGCAAGAGGATGTGGGGTGAGAGGTCTTCGAGTTCGGCGTAGTCGTGTCCGGTGGCGGGTGTGCCTGGGTGTTGGGCTGAGGTGTACTGGTGGAAGGTGATGGGTCCGTCTCCGTAGATGCGGAGGGTGTCGAAGTCTCGTTCGGCGTGGGTCGGTGAGTTCACGGTGACGCGGAAGTAGGAGGGGTGTGAGTAGCCTTCGAGGGTGAGGTGGTGTCCTTGTTGGTAGTCGTATGAGGTGATGACGTAGACGTTGTCTCGTGGTCGGCCGAGCCAGATGTTGCCGTCGAGGTTGATGAGGGTTTGTTTGTAGGTGACGAGGGGTCCGACGTTGGAGAGTTTGACTTTTCTGGTGAGTAGGAAGTCGATTATCGCTTCTTTGGATGGCATTGCCTTTTCCATTCCTTGGGGGTTTTCTTGAACATGATCTGGTTTCCGCCCCCGGGGAGCTGTCCGAGGGTGTAGGCGGGGTCGTCGTCGCCTTATGTGTGGCGCGCGACCAGGAAGCTTGGTCTAGGGACGGTGTTGGTGGTGGCTGGGGCTTATCGGTTCCGGAAGGGGTAATGCGGGCCGTAGCGGTGTTTCCCGACCCATTTTCGCAGATGCATGGGTGAAAAGGCGCTGAAGGGCCAGATGATGAGTGGTGAGAGGTCTTCGAATTCGGCGTACTCATGTCCAGTGACGGTAGTGGGGATTTCACCTCCCGTGGCGATGGCAGTGATGCCGGAAAAATCGTCGGTGAGGGTGATGGGACCTTCTCCGTAGATGCGTAGGGCGTCGAAAGTTCGTTCGGCGTGGGTCGGTGAGGTTATGGTGAGATAGAATCCATAACCCTTGAGAGTGAGGTGACGCCTTTCTTGGTAGTCATGGGAAGTGACAATGTGCACGGTGTCTCCGGGGCGTCCGAGCCAGATGTTGCCGTCGAGGTTGATGGTTGCTTTTTTGTAAGTGACGAGGGGCCCGACGGTGGAGAGTTTCACCTTTCTGGGTGGCATTGTCTTTTCCGTTTCTTGGGGGTTTTCTTGAGCATGATTTGGTTTCCGTCTCCGGGAGTTGCCCGAGGATTGTTTGGGTGGATTCTGCTGTCTGTGGGTGTGAGGTTTTGGTGGGGTGTCTCGGTTTTGGGTTGGTGGTTGGGTTTATCGGTCTTGGGAGGGTCGGAAGGGGGAGTGTGGGAGGTTGTAGTCTCTTTTTCCGGTCCATCGTCGTAGGTATTTGGGTGAGAAGGCGGCGGGTGGCCAGAGGAGGTAGGGGGAGAGGTCTTCGAGTTCGGCGTAGTCGTGTCCGGTGACGAGAGTGCCTGGGTGTTGGGCTGAGGTGTACTGGTGGAAGGTGATGGGTCCGTCTCCGTAGATGCGGAGGGTGTCGAGGTCTCGTTCGGCGTGGGTCGGTGAGTTCACGGTGACGCGGAAGTAGGAGGGGTGTGAGTAGCCTTCGAGGGTGAGGTGGTGTCCTTGTTGGTAGTCGTATGAGGTGATGACGTAGACGTTGTCGCCGGGTCGTCCGATCCAGATGTTGCCGTCGAGGTTGATGGTTGTTTGTTTGTAGGTGACGAGGGGTCCGACGTTGGAGAGTTTGACTTTTCTGGTGAGTAGGAAGTCGATTATCGCTTCTTTGGATGGCATTGCCTTTTCCATTCCTTGGGGATTTTCTTGAACATGATCTGGTTTCCGCCCCCGGGGAGCTGTCCGAGGGTGTAGGCGGGGTCGTCGGAGTAGATCGTGGGTTGTTCGCCTGTTGCCCCTTCGTAGAAGATTCTTCCCGTGGGCATGGGGAATTTGGTGACGTGGTCGGCGGCGTTGCCCCATTGCGGTACCAGGGCGCTGTCGAGTCGTGCCTGCATCGGGCCGGTCGGCCGCGTCCGGCTGACGAATCGCCCGACCTCTTTCCCGCTGTGCTCGCCGACGCCGCCCCACGCCCGGTAGACCGGGAACGGCTTGAGGGAAAGCTTTCTGTCGTAGGAGGAGGAACGGAAGGAATTGGCGTCGTCAGTTGTCAGCTGTCCCGTCACTCCGCGTGCGAACTTTCGTAGTTTCCCGGGCCCGCCGATGTCGTAGCTCCGGGCACCGTCGAAGTGTCCGAGGGGAATGGCCTCGGGCATAGCATCATAGATGGGTTGACCGATGCGGTTCCCGGCTGGGACGGTGAGGGCTCCCAGCGCCACTCCGCTGAGGGTCTCACCACCCACCTGTGATGCGTAACTGCGGGCGTTGTGGGGGCTTGGAGAGGTTGCCCAGTGGTAGTTGCCCATGGTGAAGCCCTGCATGCCGTTCAGTGTCACTCCGCGTGCGACGGCTGATTGGGCCAGGGGTGTGGCCGTCTTGCCCAGCGCGAATCCACCGATCGGTGCGAGCGCGCCTGACAGTGCGACCTCGACCCCGTCGACGTGTCCGGTCGTGACCTTTTGGATGGTCATGTCCAGTCCGGCCCCGAGGAGTACCTCTCCCAGTCCCGGAATCGGGACGAGTGTCAGGATGCCGCCGACGACCATGAGTCCCACGCCCACCCCGGTCTGCCAGGACAGGACGTCGTGACCATGCCGACCCCACCAACCTTGGAGGTCGAGGGTGTCCGTGAACTGGCGCATCTGGGCGTCGGTGACGGGGTTGCGCCCCATCGGGTCCGCAAGCGTCAAGGGACTGTTGGCCGCGTAGGCGTAGCTGCTGGTCTGCCACAGGGCACCCGTCGGTGCGGGCTGCGGGTCGGGGGTGAGGAAGCTCGCAGTCTCGGGATCGTACAGACGTTCACCCATCCACACGAGACCGCCAAGCGTGGGGTGGGCGCCGGTGTGGCCGAGGGCGGTCGTGAGAAGCCGACTGGCGAGGTGGTAGGGGTCTGCGGGGTCGATGTCGGGATGACGCCACGCCCCGTCGGGTTCATCGGAGGTGAGCAGGCCGCCGTCGGGAAGTGCCATCACCGGTGTGTCGTCGGCCTGTTGCAGGCTGGGCTGGTGCTGGTTGACGTCCCAATCGAGCCGACTGTGACCGCCGGGGCTGGTGACCTCGATGGGGCAGCCGAAGGCGTCGACGCGCACGCTCCAGTGTTTGGTTCCTGTGCCGCTGGCGGAGGTCAGGCCAGCCAACCAGCCGCGCCGATCCCACGTGTACGTCGTCGTGGCGACGTCGTCGGTGGCCTCGACGCGCCGACCGCAGGAGTCGTAGCGGTACCGGATGTTCCTCGTGGCCCCGTCAGCGGTGTGGGTCACGGTGGCCAGTTGGCCCGCGGCGTCGTAGGTGAAGCGACGGGTGGCGTCCCCGGTGACGGCGGTGGTGAGCCTGCCGCACGTGTCGTATGCCCAGCTTGCCAGCGCGGCCTCAGGGGTATGGACCTCGGCGAGGGCGCCGGAGCCGTCGTAGGCGTAGTACCAGTGGCCGTCAGGTGTGGACAGCTCGGTGACACGTCCAGTCTCGTCGCGTCCGATGGTCGTGGAGCCGGCCGGGCCAGTGTGGCTGGTGACGAATCCGTCGGTGTAGCTCCAGTGCTGTCTGCTGCTGCGGCTGGCCAGGTCCGTGAGACGTCCGGCTCCATCCCAGTCCAGGCGGACGTCGCCGAGGCGGGTGTGGCGGATCGTGGCGAGTCGCCCAGCGGCATCGTAGTCGTACTCGATGGTCTCGTCGGCTGCGGTGACGTGGCGTCTCAGGCGCGCCTCGTCGTCATAGACCCACTGCTCGGAGACGACACCCGACCCGCCCCGATCACTCGCCTCCTGCCCGGTGCCCGGCTCGTCGGATTCCGCGACGGGCAGACTCGTGTGGGTGAGCAGCAGTCCACGCGGATCGTAGGTGAGGACGTGGCGCCGAGTGACGGGACCGGCGTGGTCGTCAATGCAGATCGTGCGCGTACTGGCGTCGGTCAGGGTGCGGGTCACGAGCTCGTCGTCGATATGATCGTCGATGCCGTCAGGGCCGGAACGGTGCGTCAGGACGGTACCGTCGGGGCGCCCGACGGATACGAGGCTGCCCACAGCGTCCCAAGTGTACTGGGTGGTCCGTCCCAGCGGGTCGGTGAGTTCGGTGAGTCGTCCGCAGCTGTCGTAGTGGTAGGTCGTCAGCCCACCCGCAGGATCGATGGAGGAAACCAGGCGTCCGCACCGGTCGTAGGAGTAGCGCGTCACTCCACCGGCGGGATTGGTGGAGGCCACCAACTGGCCGCAGGTGTCGTAGCGGAAATGGCGGGGACCCTCGACCAGATCGTCGGCGAAGACGAGCCGTCCGCACGGGTCGTAGCGCCACTGCGACATTCCGGCACCGGGAACCCGGCTTGCCGTCAGACGCCCGCACGGGTCGTAGCTGTAGTGCGCAATCTCGCCGGTGGGGTCTGTGACGGTGGCGACCTGCCCGTCAGCGGTGTAGGTGTAGCGGGTCACGCCCCCGGCGGGGTCGGTGACGGCATCACGGCGTCCGCATGCGTCATAGTGGTAGCTGGTGACGAGTCCGGTGGGGCTGACGACGCGGGTGATGCGTCCGGCGAGGTCCCTGTCGTACCGGGTGGTCTGCTCGGCGGGGTCCCGGTACTCGATGACTCGTCCGGCGAGGTCCCTGGTGAGGCATTCGCTGGCACCCGTGACGTTGGTGTGGGTGGCCGGCAGGCCGTGGATGTCGGTGTCGACGCGATCCAGGATACGACCCGTGGGGGTCGAGATGGCCTGGGCCGTACCGGTGGTGGAGAAGATCTGGCCGCCCCCACATGGGTCGGTGACACGGGTGAGGTTCCCGTCGACGTCGTAGCCGTAACCCCACGTGGCGCCGTCGGGGCAGACCAGCCCGGTCAGTCGTGACAGGGCGTCGTGGTCGAAGCTCCACACCGTGTCGTCGGGCAGGTGGAGGCCGGAGAGGTTCCCGAGGTCGTCGAAGGTGTGGTCGATGACGTGCCCGGCCGGGTCGATGACGCTCGCCAGGCGCCCGTCGGTGCCGTACCCCCAGCGGATGACGCCCCCGTCGGGTGCGACGAGTTCGACCAGGCGGCCGCCCTGGTCGCGACGGTGGGTCCACGTGGCACCGTCGGGATCCACCCTGCACGTCAGCCGTCCGGCGTCGTCGTAGCTGAGTCGTGTCGTCGCACCCGCCGGTGACGTTGCTTCGACGACGCGTCCCGCCTCGTCACGGACCAGACGCGTCACACCCCCGTCGGAGTCGGTGAGACTGACGAGATCGCCGTGGGCGTCGTAGCCCAGCTCCAGGGTCACCCCGACTGGGTTCGTGGTACCCACCAGCAGCCCATTGGTCCACTCCAAACGGGTGACGCCCCCGACCGGGTCGGTGACGCTTGCCGGGGCGCGTGAGGTGTCGGCGTAGGTGAACGTCGTCGTCGCACCGTTGTCCAGTCTCACCGCGGCGAGCCTGTCCAAGGCGTCCCACGAGTAGTCGATGCTCGCTCCGGTGGGCAGACCAGTATGGGTGCACCGGCCCCTTTCGTCGTAGCGGTGCGTGGTGATGGCACCAGCCCGGTCGACCGCGCGCAAAAGGTTGCCGAACCTGTCATGGATCATCGACACCCGGCCCCCGTCCGAGTCGATGACGGCGACGGTACGTCCATGCGCGTCACCGATCCATGTGTTGGCGCGTGTGCCGTCGGCATCTGACGCGGCGGTCACACCCCCGGGCAGGTAGTTGACGTGGACCAGACGACCATCGGCGGTCTGCTGGGTCGCGATCCGGCCACGCTCGTCGTAGGTGTTGACGCACTCGCACACCCCGGCAGCGTCGATGACCCGCGTCACCAAGGTCCCATCCCACTCGTAGCGTCGGCAACCGTCGGGACGATCCACCTGCACGAGCCGACCGCGGTCGTCGTGGGTGTAACGCACGCGTCGTCCATCGTTGGTGGCTGCCCCGGCGAGAAGGCCGGCGTCGTCGTAGGAGAAGGTGATCCGTCGTCCCCACGCGGTGTCCAGCCCGCTCAGGCGGCCGTGTTCGCGGTGTGCCCGCACGACGTCGGTGGTCGACGAGCCAGAGCACACCCAGATACCGGTCTCGGTGAACACCCACCTGCCGCCGCGGTTGTCCGACACCAACCAGAAACGACTCGCGTCCTGTCCCACGTCTGCAAACCCCGGCAACTCGGAGGAGTCGACGTGGCTGAGCCACGCATTCTCCTCCGCCGCCCGTATCGGTTCCGGGTCGCTCTCGGCAGTCGAGGAGTCCGCTGGGGCGGTGAAGACGACGTGACGCCCGTCGGGGCGCACCCACTCCAAGTGATCGGTCTCGATGGTCAGGCACTGATCCGCCACGCACGACCACCCGGGCCCCAAGACGCCGGAGACACCTTGGGCAGCTTGGATCGAGTTGTACACGCGCTCGACCACGAGCGCCGTCCCCACGCCGTCGAACCCCAGATCGATCTCGGGCTCGACGAAGTTTCCCGTGGCGGAGTTGATGGGATCCTCCATGTACCCGGTGGCGGGGTCGATGCCAGCCAATGCCGGCACCGTGATGTCCAGATCGGGGCGGTTCACCGACGCCCCGTTGGCCCTCAGTGACTGCTTGATGGCCGAGTTCGGTAGGCTCAAGGTGCCTGAGCCGCCGGCCGCCTCGAACGCCTTGGCGACGGCGTTCAACCAGTTCACGTCGCCGGTGTTGAGCTCGCGCCACCGATCCAGCTGCTCGAACAGGTCGCCGACGACGAGCTGGCCATACCTGCACGCACGGCAGAAGGAGTCGTGGTCGGCTCTCAACGTGCTGCCTGGCGGAACGTCGGCAGCGGCGTCACCCAGGATTCCGGCGGCACGTGTCAGGTCGCTCGGGTTGGCCGACGTCACCCCGCCCGAGGCACCGCGGATTGACCTGTCCTGCTGACGCGGTTGGGTGAACGGCAGGTTCAGCGGTGGGGTGGCAGGTGGCTCGGCAGGAGCCAGACTCGGCGGGGCATCCGTGCCTGCCAACCAGTCCCAGCCCTTCTCCCACCAGTCATCGTGGGCGGACACGTAGTCACGGACCTGCTCGCGCCGTTGGTTCTCCAACTTTGCCTGTTCGGCCAAGTAGTCGACCTGGTCGGCGGCGGCCGTCAGTGCCTCCGACAACTCCGTCGCATCCTGGGAACAAACCTTCATGTTGCGGCTGAATACCTCGGCGAAGAACCCTCGGAATTGCCGCGAGGCCGTCGACTGGACCAGTGAGAGATTCGCGTTGAAGATATTGATGCGTTGCGACGTCCACCGCAACTGGGCCGAGAAGTCCTCGGCAACTCCGGGATCAAATTGAACGGGGTTCTGGTAATCGCCGAAAACACTGAAATCAGCCACTGGTCTGTCTCCGCAACAATCGTGGTTTCGCTTGTGATGACGCTTTCGCGCGGCAGCTGAATTATATCAGTATGGGCGTGTGTGGTCAGTGCTCGTCGTCGGTGGTGGCTTCGGCGCAGCGTCGCCTGATCCACTCCGAACGTGACAGGCCAGCAGCGGCGGCGGCACTGTCAATGCGCGCCAGGAGACTGGTGGTGAGCACCGCGTTGAAGCGGGTCACGTCCTTGATGACGGCAGGCCGCGCCAAGGTCGCGTGTGCATCGGCCCACGCCTGGGGAGTGTCCAGGGCCTCGGCGAAGTCGACTCAGCCCATCCGCCGGGACGGGAACTGCTCCTTGGCGTAGTGTGCGACCTGCCAGGTGGCCATGCCGTCTGTGCCGGCACCGATACCTCCACCGAGCAGCGGGATCTTCTTCATACCCATGACAGCCACCCGTTTGCCGGTGGCCAGGCTGCCCAAGGTCTCGACGACGTGGGTGGCCACGGTCTTCTCCAGCTCCGGATCACTCACCGGGGCGGTGGCCATCGCCATGGGGGTGCTGGGTATCTTCTCGTTTCGAATGAGCTCGTCCACGCTGTCCTGGGTGAGCAGGCAGGTGAAGATGGCGGTTCGCACCCGGGGATCGTCGACGTCGTAACCGCGCAGGTGGGAAATCGCGGCGACCATACGTGCCTGCAGAGTGGCAAGGGCGCTCATGTTCGCCGGCAGAGCCATCGGAATGGTGACCCAGCCGCCCAGATTTGCCAGGAATCCCTGGGCCCCGGCCATCCCGATGTGGCTGCGCACCAAGGCGTCGATGGCGGCCTCGACCTCACCCTTGCGGTTCAGCGTCGCACCAGCAGCCTTGCGAGCTCCCGGTAACGGCCCGGCACCGTCGATGGCGACGTCCATGATGGTGCGAAACACCGACAACGCCGCGTTCGGTGCCACGACGAGGGCCTTGGACAGGGCTTCGCCAGACTTGCTCATGGCCACGATCCTTCCTGAGACTCTCCTCCAGCCTATCGACGCCCGCAACCGGCGTGACGCAGCTGGGCGAAGACTGCACGACGGCCTCTCCCGATGACCGTTGCCGCCACGTGGTGTGAGAGGGCCGAGGTGGCCTGAACCATGATGGGGTGTGGGGATGCGCGAATCTCGGCGCAGCTTCGGCCGCCGATGGCGTCATGCCTCGCTGTTCTGCCGAGGCTGGCTGCCTAGGCTGGAGTACATGGACCTTTTCGGTGACCCGGACCAGTGGCCTGACTCCGACCTGCTGTGTCTGACGGGGGTGCTTGGCCCGCATCTGGTGCTCGCCGCCCTGCACGAGGGTGTCTTTCCCATGCCGCTGGGTGACGACGCACCGCGTGAGTACCGCGGTGCCACGGCGTGGTGGTCGCCGCAACGTCGCGGCGTCCTGCCCCTGGACCGCCTCAGCCTCTCCTCCAGCCTGCGCAAGACCACCAAGCATCGCACGACCACGGTGGACCAGGCCTTCGACCGGGTCATCGAGCGCTGCGCCGACCCGTCTCGACCGGGTGGCTGGATCGACTCGACGATCATCGACAGCTACACCGAATTGCACCACAACGGCTGGGCCCACTCGGTGGAGACGTGGGACGAGGACGGACGGCTGGTCGGCGGACTGTACGGGGTGAGTGTCGGTGGACTGTTCAGCGGGGAATCCATGTTCCACGACCCGGTGCACGGCAGGGACGCCTCCAAGACCGCGCTCATCCGACTCGTCCTGGAGCTGGGGGAGAGCAGCCATGCTCCGACGGTCGATCAGGAGCCCTGCCGCGACGCCACATCACACACCCTGTCTGAACCGTCCGCGTCCGGTGAGTCGACCAGTGCCGCCCAGGCTGCCCCCTCCGGCTGCCCTGCCTCCGGATGGCGGCCCGTGCCCGTCCACCCCACCGCACTGCTCGACGTGCAGTGGCTCACGCCTCATCTGGCCAGCCTGGGAGCCGTCGAGATCGACCGCGCCGAATACCTCCGTCAGCTCACCGGGGCCCTTGCCGCGCCCGGGCCGCGGTGGCGTCCGCATCGTCTCACCGGCCCCCAGATGCTCACCGAACTCGCACGGCACGGCTAGACTCCTACCCATGATCGACCCCAAGCTGCTGCGCACAGATCCAGACGTCATCCGTCGCTCCCAGATCGCCCGGGGCGCTGACCCGTCGGTGGTCGACGAGCTCATCGCCGCCGACGAGACCCGCCGGCACGCGATCGCGGCCCATGAGTCGGCCCGTGCCGAGCAGAAGGGTCTGGGCAAGAAGATCGCCCAGTCCAAGGGTGACGAGAAGGCCGCCCTGCTGGCCCGCACCAAGGAGCTCTCCGCCCAGGTGGGCCAGCTCAAGGACGAGGCCGCCGCAGCCGAGGAGCGATTCACCGAGCTCGCCAAGACCCTGGGCAACATCGTCATCGACGGCGTGCCCGCTGGCGGCGAGGACGAGGGCGTCGTCATCGAGACGATCGGCACCCCGCGCGACTTCGCAGCCGAGGGATTCGAGCCCAAGGACCATCTGGAGATCGGCGAGGCGCTGCACGCCATCGACATGGAACGCGGCACGAAGATCTCGGGGTCGCGGTTCTACGTCCTCACCGGTGTCGGCGCCCAGCTGGAGTTCGCCCTGCTCAATCTGGCCATGTCCAAGGCCGCCACGTGGGGATTCACCCCGATGATCCCCCCGGCGCTGGTCAAGCCGTCGGCCATGGAGGGCACCGGATTCCTCGGCCAGGCCGCCGACGACGTCTACTACCTGCCCAAGGACGAGCAGTACCTCGTCGGTACCTCCGAGGTGGCCCTGGCCGCCTTCCACTCCGGTGAGATCCTCGACGACGCCGAGCTGCCCAGGCAGTACGTGGCGTTCTCCCCGTGCTACCGACGCGAGGCCGGTTCCTATGGCAAGGACACCCGGGGCATCTTCCGCGTCCACTGGTTCGACAAGGTCGAGATGTTCGTCCACTGTCTGCCCGCCGATGCCGAGACATGGCACGAGAAGCTGCTCGGATTCGAGAAGGAGTTCATCGAGGCCCTGGAGATCCCGTTCCAGGTGCTCGACGTGGCCTCCGGTGACCTGGGACTGTCCGCGGCACGCAAGTACGACTGCTACGGCTGGCTGCCGACCCAGAACCGCTACCGCGAGATCACCTCGACCTCCAACTGCACCACCTTCCAGGCCCGACGCCTGTCCATCCGCCACCGCGGCCCCGACGGCGTCGAACCGCTGGCCACCCTCAACGGCACCCTGTGCGCCATGACCCGCATCATCATCATGGTGCTGGAGAACCATCAGCAGGCCGACGGCTCGGTGCGGGTACCGCAGGCCCTGCGCCCCTTCCTGGGCGGCGCCGAGGTGCTGCGCCCCCAGAACTGAGGCAGGTGGGCGCGCAGCAGGATCGATTCATGGGCGACGAGGTCGACGACTACTATCGCGAACTGCCCGACGGCACCATCAAGCAGCGCAACCCGTTCACCGGCACCCAGGTGTGGACGGTTCCGGGACGAGGCGCCCGTCCGCTGGCCACCCCGGTGACCGATGCCCGCCCGCTGAGTGCGGACGACCGGCTCACCAGCTGCGCGTTCTGCCCGTCCCGACTGCGGCAGACCCCGCCGGAGAAGGCTCGTCTGGTTGCCGATGCGCAGGGGAGCTTCTTCGGGCATCGCCTGGTGGAGAACGTGCCGTCCTGGCAGCTGGACGACACGGTGGCGCAGTTTCGCCGTATTCCCAACCTCTTCGAGATCCTCCCGTGGAGCTACTGGCGCGTCAACCACGGGATGACGATGACCCCGCAGCAGCGGGAGCGTCAGGAGGCCTACCTGGCCCATCCCGACGGGAGGGCGCACGTCTGTGAGGTCCTTGACGCCGTTCTCGCCGCGAACGGTGCCGGCCTCAAGGCCGAGGAACTCACCGAACGTGAGTTCCGGGAACGGTCCGCACCGTTCTTCGCCGGTGGTCACGACGTCATCGTCGCCCGGCGTCACTACACCGACTCCGGGCAGACGACGGCAGACCTAGCCGGGTCGGGGAGTCTGTCGGTGGCCGACCATCGCGCCTTCATCGGCCTCACGGTGCATGCCATGGGTGACCTGTACGCCCAGAACCCGCAGGCCCGCTACGTCGTCGCCTTCCAGAACTGGCTCAAGCCGGCTGGGGCGTCGTTCGACCACCTGCACAAGCAGCTCGTCGCCATCGACGAGCTGGGTATCAACAATCAGACCCTGCTTCCCAAGGTCGTGCTCAACCCGAACATCCACAACGAGTACGGGCCGGATTTCGCCGCAGACCACGGACTGGTCCTGGCACGCAACGAGCACGCCGTGGCCACCGTCGGCTTCGGTCACCGATACCCCTCGGTGGAGATCTGGTCGACGAGCGCCCTGGACCAGCCGTGGCGCATGATACACGAGGAGATCGGTGCCGTGGCAGACCTGCTGCACGCCATGCACGTGGCAGTGGGCCCGCACGTGCCGTGCAACGAGGAGTGGCACCACCGCCCGGTCGGGGTCGGCGTGCCGGTGCCGTGGCGGGTCAACCTCAAGTTGCGGGTGTCGACCCTGGCCGGTTTCGAGGGTGGTACGAAGATCTACGTCAACACCATCTCGCCGGCCGCACTGGCGGCCCGTCTGTTGCCCGAGCTGTTCAGCGCGCGCAGTGCCGGCCGTATCGCGCCGATGGACCTGGGCGAGGAGTGCAAGATCCCGCGCGGGGTGCTCGCCTGCACACGGATGCGGTGAACGGCTGACGCTGTTTTTGACGCTGCTGTTTTCCGGCAGTCCAGGAGGACATTCCTTCGGATCGGTCCTCCCGGGAACGTCATGCCGCGGTCGATGGGCCCGGGCGATGGACTCGTGGCGGCGCGCTGGCCTGCTCGTTGGCAGTCCCCGGCTCAGCCGAACCAGCGGTTGAGTTCGGCGGCGGTACCGTCGTCGTCGAAATCCGCGGTGACGGCGTCGGCGGCGGCTCGCACCTGGTCGAGGGCATCCCCCACGGCAACTCCCCGGCCGGCCCAGCGCAGCATCTCGATGTCGTTGTTGCCGTCACCGATGGCCAGCACCGAGCTTGCGGGGATTCCCAGCATGTCGCACGCCTCCTGCAGGCCGGACGCCTTCGTCACCCCACGGGGAGCGATGTCGAGCCAGGCCGACCAACCGACGAAATACGTCACCCCGGTCATCCCCAGCTGGTTCGCCAACTCGACGAAGACGTCGGGGGAGGCATCCGGGTCGCGCACGATGATGCGGGTGGCAGGGGTGGCCTTGAGCTCCTCGACCGGTTCCACGTGGATCTCACCGGCGAGCTCACCGTCGGGAAAGTGCTTACTCACGCGAAAACCCACGCCCACCTCCTCCACGGCAATACGCGCCTGTGGATGGATCCGCAGCACCTCGTCGATGACGTGGGAGGGGTCGAAGGTGTGCCTGCTCACCACGCGCAGTGGATCGCTGTGTGCCAGCACCGACCCGTTCGACACGACGAGCAGGCCTGCTGGAAGCCCCAGCTCCTCGTGCACGCCGATGGCCCCGGTCACCCCGCGTCCCGTCGCCAGGACGACGGGCACCCCCGCCTGGCACACTCGGTGGACGGCTGCCCTCACGGAATCTGGCAGACGCCCCTCGCGATCCACGATGGTGCCGTCAATGTCCAGGGCCACGAGCTGCGGGGAGAACGTCATGGGTTACAGATTGCCAGATTCACGTGAACGCGGAGTGAACATGGCTGTTTCGCTATGCGGTGGGCGTGATCGTTCCGGTGGGCCTGGGGTGAAACACAGCTCGTTCCCACCCGTCTCCTCGGTTAAGCTTGCGAAGTGAATCCAGCAACGTACCTGGCCCTCGTCCTGGTGCTGGCCGTGGCTGCTCAATGGCTCGGCTGGCGACTCAAGCTGCCCGCGCTGCTCTTCCTGCTCATCATCGGTTTCGCACTCGGTCAGTGGGTCACCCCCGATGAGATGTTCGGTCAGAGTCTGCTCTTCGGCGGGGTGAACCTCGCTGTGGCCATCATCCTCTTCGAGGGATCGCTGTCCCTCAAGCTCCGGGAGGTGCGTGACCTCGGGAAACCCATCCTCAGACTGTGCTCGGTGACGGTCGTCATCGCATGGCTGCTCATGGCTCTTGCCGCGCATCTGCTCGGCATGGACATACGGGTCGCCCTGCTGCTGGGGGCCCTGCTCGTCGTCACCGGCCCCACGGTGATCAACCCGATCCTGCGTCAGGTGCGCCCCACCAGACGGGTCTCGGCCCTGTTGCGCTGGGAGGGCATCGTCGTAGACCCCATCGGCGCGATCCTCGCCCTGCTGGTCTACCAGGCGATCACGTCCATCGGGGGCAACCACATCGGCCACGGGTTGGCCGTGCTGGGCTGGACGATGGTGGTCTCGGTGCTCGTCGCCTTCCCCATCGGCATGATACTCACCTTCATGCTGCGGCGCCTGCTCATCCCGGACTTCCTGCAGGGGGTCATCTTCGTTGCGGTGGCCTGTGGTACCGTCGTGGGTGCCAACCTCATCCAGGAGGAGTCTGGGCTCATGGCGGTGACCCTGCTCGGCATCTTCCTGGCCAACCAGGACCTCGAGCTGGACGTCGTCGTCGAGTTCAAGGAGCATTTGCAGATCCTGCTCGTCGGGGCGCTGTTCATCATGCTTGCCGGGCGCGTCAATCCCGACGAGATCGTCCGGGTGCTGCCAGTCGGGCTGGCCTTCGTCGCCATCTCGGTGCTGCTCATCCGCCCACTCTCGGTGTTCATCGGCCTGCACGGCACCGAGACGACCCGCCAGGAGCGGGTGCTCATGGCATTCATGGCCCCGCGAGGCATCGTCGCCGCCTCGGTGACCTCCGTCTTCGCCCTGGGTTTTTCCGACACCGCCGATTCCATCGCCCACCAGGCCGAACAGCTCATGGCCACCGATCCGCAGCGGGCTGCCGACCTTTCCTCCTTCGCCCAGAACCTCGCTGGGCTCTCCGACCAGGTGGACCAGTTGGTGCCGATCGTCTTCCTCATGATCGTGTGCACCGTGGCCATCTACGGCCTGGGGATCGGACGGCTGGCGGAGAGACTCGGCCTGGCCAGCGCCAAGCCTCGGGGCGTCATGTTCGCCGGATCGCCGCCCTGGGCCGTCGACGCGGCCAAGTTGTTGCGTTCCCTGGACGTGCCGACCCTCATCGTCACCCGTCGCAGCTACGACCTCTACACCGCCCGCAAGGCCGGTCTGCGCACCGTCGCCGCCGATTTCCTCAGTGAGTACGCGGTGGAGGAGATGGACCTGTCGGGCATCAACTACATGGTGGCGTGCACCCCCGACGACAACACCAACTCCATTGCCGCAGTGCAGTACCGACGTGTCCTGAGCCGGGCCAACGTCTTCCAGGTCAGACGTGCCGACGAGGGCCACCCCAAGGATCGCACCACGGGCACCGTCTCCACCCTCAAGGCCCGAACGGCGTTCAATCCGGGGCTCACTCATGCCGAGATGGAGCGGCACTGGCGTGAGGGTCAGCGGGTGCGTGCACTGCCCATCACCGAGCAGTTCGGCTGGGACCAGTTCACCCACTACGTGTCCGGGGCGGTCATCCTGTTCATCGTGCGCCCCGGATCGACGGTGGTGGCCACCGAGGACATGGGCAATCCGAAGATGGGCGACATCGTCGTCTACCTGGGACGTACTCCCAGGATCGACGAACTTCCCCGGGCCGATCAAGATGCCGAGGACGGGAAGGCCCGTCGTCGCGCCAAGGTGCACACCCTGCGCGAGTCGATGAGTACCTCATCGGCCGAGGAACAGGTGCGTGAACGGGCCAACGCCCGTGCTGACGCCGAGGGGCGTCCGCAGTCTGGGAAGGATGGGCAGCACGTCCGAGACGTGAGCTCGCAGCCCGGGTCTGGGGATGTCATCCCCGGCACGGTCGTTCCCGGGGATCCGGACCAGCCGGATGCGAGGTCATCCGACCACTGAGTCGACCACGTGAGGGGCAGCTGCCGGAACTGCCTTCCCGAGGACCGTACACACCGAGGATCGCACGCACCGGGGGCTGGGACCGACGGGGGGAGCCCGGGGTGGCTCGTGTGTTCACCTCGGTGGGGCAGACGATCCCGTAGGGATGGGGTGATCCCAGGGCTGGTCGAATGCGTGGAGTCTGGTCGAATGAGTTCCGGGCGTTTGTCAGCTGCCCCTGGTGCGCATGACGGCTCCCACCGCCAGGCCGATGACGGCGGCGATGGCTCCGGACAGGATGAACGCCTGGTGCCAGCCGACCCCGTCGATGACCGCACCGATCGTCGGTGCGGAGATGGCCACCCCGGCATTGAGGAAGGAGCCCTGCCACCCGATGACGCTGCCACGCCTGCTGGGTGGGGTGAGGTTGGTCAGCTGGTCGATGCTGGCGGTGAGGGTCGGGGAGACGAACAGGCCGCCGATCAGCAGGATGAGGCCAGCCTGCAGGGGAGAGGTGGCCAGGGTGGTCGCAGCTGCCGTCAGGCCCATGAGGGTGAGCAGAGCGGGCATGGGCACCGAACGGTTCAATGCCCCGTAGATGGTGCCACCCAGTGCCGATCCCAACCCGGAGAAGGCCAGCACCCAGCCGATGGCTTGGGTGCTGCCCATCTCACGCATGGCACCGACCGTCGTGAGCTCGATACCGCCCAGGGTATATCCGGCGGCCAGGCATCCGATGAGGATGGCGACGGTGAATCGGTTCACCCATGCCAGGGCAGGCGTCGTGGAGGGATGCGCCGTGGGAACGTCGATGGTGGGGGAGTCGGAATCGTGTGTCGTCCCCTCCACCGCCAGCGTCTCGGTGGCCGAGGACTGTGTCGGGGCGACGGGCTCCGTGGCAGAACGCGGGTCGGGTGAGGGGTTGCCGTCGGGTGATGAGCTGCTGGGGGTCTGCCCCTCGGATGCGGCCCCACTCGTCTCGGCGATGGGTGGATCGAGGACCGTCAGCCCGGTGGCTCCGAGCGCCGCCAGTACGGCACAGCCGATCATCGTCGCACGGGTGCCCACGGACGAGGCAATGATGATGGAGACCATCGGCCCGAACATGTAGCAGATCTCGATGGACACCGCGTCCAGACTCAGCGCAGCCCGGCGCTTGCGCAGCGGCACGGTGGCGATGAGCACCTGACGGGGAATGGTGTAGATCGGGTAGTTCCACAGGTAGCCGAGGGCCAGGATGACCAGCAGGGGGTAGTAGCCCAACCACGGGGCGACGGCGTAGACCGCCGTCATGACGACGATCGACGGGATCATCGTGCGACGCAGCCCCCTGCGATCGGTCATCGAGCCGCGCCACGGGGCGGAGATCATCGACGAGATCGTCACGAACGTCGTCACGGCACCGGCGAGCCGGTAACTCATTCCCAGGGTCTCCACCACGTGCAGGGTGATGAGCATCGTCAACCCGAAGATGGGCAGGCGAGTGAGGGCACTGAGCAGGATGGTCGTCCAGACCTCCCGGATCGCAAGAACCTCCCGATAGCTGCGCACGGCCCAACTCTAGACGAGCGTGTGCAGCCACCGGGAGGGGTGTCCGAGGACTGGGGGCAGTCTCGAACCGGGGAGGCTCGAGACCATGGGTGAGGGTCAGTCGACCCCGAAGTCGATCGCGGCGTGGTCCAGGGAGCGCTGGGCGTCGTCATCCTCATGGGAGGACGACGAGATGGCCTTGGCGCCTCCCTCGGCCAACGAACCCACCCAGTCGGCCTGGCCAGCCAGGCGTCCCTGGGAGGAGTACAGCTCGAGTTTCTCGCGAGTGTCGGCGATGTCGAGGTTGCGCATGGTGAGCTGGCCGATGCGGTCGGTCGGGCTGAACGCCGCCCCCTCGACACGCTCCATCGACAGCTTCTCGGCGTGGTAGGAGAAGCGCGGGCCCTGCGTCTTGAGGATCGAGTAGTCCCATCCGCGACGCAGCTTGAGGGTCACGGTGCCGGTGATGGCGCTGGCCACCCAGTGCTGCAGCGACTCGCGCACCATGAGGGCCTGCGGATCCAGCCAGCGACCGTCGTAGAGGATGCGTCCCAGCCGACGTCCCTCGTTGTGGTACGTCTCGATGGTCTCCTCGTTGTGGACCGCATTGATGAGCCGCTCGTAGGCGATGTACAGCAGCGCCATGCCGGGAGCCTCGTAGATGCCGCGCGACTTGGCCTCGATGATGCGGTTCTCGATCTGGTCGCTCATGCCCAGACCGTGCCGACCGCCGATCTCGTTGGCCTTGAGGACGAGGGCCACCTTGTCGTCGTACTCGACGCCGTTGATGGCCACCGGGACGCCCTGCTCGAAGGTCACCGAGACCTCCTCGGCGTCGATGGTGACGTCCGGGTCCCAGAACTTCACGCCCATGATGGGCTCGACGGACTCGATGGACACGTCGAGCGACTCGAGCGTCTTGGCCTCGTGGGTGGCACCCCAGATGTTGGCGTCGGTGGAGTACGCCTTCTCCTTGGAGTCGCGGTAGGGCAGGTTGTGCTCGGTGAGCCAGACGCTCATCTCGTCACGGCCACCGATCTCCTTGACGAATCCCTCGTCGAGCCAGGGCTTGTAGATGCGCAGCTGTGGGTTGGCGAGCAGGCCGTAGCGGTAGAACCGCTCGATGTCATTGCCCTTGTAGGTGGAGCCGTCCCCCCAGATGGAGACGTCGTCCTTGGCCATGGCGCGCACCAGCAGGGTGCCGGTGACCGCGCGACCGATCGGGGTGGTGTTGAAGTACGGGCGACCGGCCGAGCGCACGTTGAAGGCGCCGCAGGCCAAGGCGCTGAGGCCCTCCTCGACGAGGGCTGCGCGGCAGTCGACCAGCCGCGAGATCTCCGCGCCGTAGTCGAGGGCGCGACCGGGAACCGACTCGATGTCGTCCTCGTCGTACTGGCCGATGTTGGCGGTGTAGGTGCACGGGATCGCCCCCTTGGATCGCATCCACGCCACCGCTACCGAGGTGTCGAGGCCTCCGGAGAATGCGAGGCCGATCTTTTCGCCGGATGGAAGTTCATTGAGTACCTTGGACACACCATGATGCTAACGCATATCTATGCAGAGTTGCAAATGAATATGCGGTCGAGATGCGTTGGGGGACTCGCGGATTAGCCAGAGTTGTCAGCCGGAGGCAGGGATCAGTGGCCACTTGGGAGGCCCGACCGCCACGTACGATGACGGCGCTCTCCTCATGACTCCGGTAAGACGCATCGGGGCTACTTGGCATGCCTCGTCACAACGTGAGGGCGATCTTGCCCAGCACCTCCCCGGACTCCAGTCGCCGGTGGGCGTCCGCGGCGTCCGGCAGGGCGAAGGTCTCCACCGGGGCTGGCTTGATCTGACCGCTGGCATACATCGGCCAGGCCTGCTCCTCGACCAGCCGGCAGATACGTGCCTTGTCGGCCAGGTCACGGAATCGCAGGCTTGTCGCAGTGACTGTGGCGCGCTTGCCCAGCACCTTGTCAATGCGCAGTTCACCCTTGACGCCACCCTGCATGCCGATGATGACGAGTCGTCCGTCCATGGCCAGGGAGTCCACATTGGCACCCAGGTACTTCGCCCCCATGATGTCGAGGATGACGTCCACCCCCGCACCGTCGGTGGCCTCCTTGACGGCCGCCACCCAGTCCTCGTGGTAGTCGATGGCGACGTCTGCCCCCAGCTCGCGGCAGAAGTCACGCTTCTCCTGGGTGCCGGCGGTGACGACGACCCGACAGCCGCGGGCCTTGGCGTACTGGATGGCGAACTGGCCGATGCCGCCGGCTCCGCCGTGGACGAGGATCGTCTCGCCCTCATGCAGGTGCACGTGATCCATGTTCGAGATGACGGTGGCTGCCACCTCCACCAGGGTTGACGCCACGGCCGGTTCGACACCGTCGGGCATGTGCAGCAGCTGGCCGGCTGGCACGATGACCTGCTCGGCGTACCCGCCCCCGGCCAGCAGGGCGACGACCTCGTCACCCACCTGCCAACCGTCGACATCGTCGCCCAGGGCGTCGATGGTGCCGCACACCTCCAGCCCCATGGTCTCGCTCACGCCGGGTGGGGGCGGGTAGAGGCCCTGCCGCTGCAGCAGATCGGCTCGGTTCATGCCGACGGCCTTCACGGCCACCCGCACCTCGCCGGATGCCGGGGCGGGGGTGGGGACCTGCGTCCACTCCATGTTCTCCGGGCCGGGGCGGTGTCGACCCTTGGCGTCGGTCTTGTCTGTCGGTCGCACAGTGATCGCGTACATGTCTGCCAGCCTGCCACAGTCTCGGCGCGGCAGAAGTGTCGTCGCGTTGATTCACCGCTATGATGAACCCATCCTCCGATTTGGGGGTGTGGCGAGATCGCATAGTGGACGAGTGCAGCCGCCTTGAAAGCGGCCGAGGGCAACCTCCGTGGGTTCGAATCCCACTCTCGCCGCGGGGCTCTCCATGAGACGGGAGTGGTTGTCATGGCCGACGCAGTAACAGTGCAGACGTTGCCGGACGGGACGATTCGGCACGTCCTCAGGCCCGAACCTCCGATTGGCGCCTTCGTCATCAGCGGGGTCGTCACCCTCATCGGCGTATTCCTGCTGGTGTTCTCCCTGGTCACCCACTGGTCGACGGGATGGATCGTCTTCTCGGCCATTCTGCTCGGGCTGGGGCTGCTCATGGTCGCCGGTTCCATCTGGGCTGCGCAACGCATGCGGCTGCTCGTCGATCTCAATGACGAGGGCTACCGCATCCACGGAGCTGGACAGGACCGATCAGGCACTTGGACGTCGGTGACGAAGGCCGCCATGACCCCGAACCGCTCTCGACTGACGCTCTACCACGGCCAGGTGGGCCGCACCCACATCGTGCGTCCCGGGGAGGGCGACCCGGCCGAGATGGACTCCCTGGCAGCCGATGTTGCCAGACACATCGACCGGTCCCACCACCTGGACCAAGGCCGGTAGGTCGTCCCTGGCGTGCCGTTGCCCCTGGCAAGGCGTGGGCTCTGCCGAGACAGGGTCCACGAACCGCGAGTCCAGTGAGCGCGAAACACGCGAGCGTCAACCGCGCTGCTCCGCCGTGGCCGCACCATGAGACCCCTCAGAGGCATGCCACCCTCAGGCCGTCGGCTCCTCTGGCCCTCGGACCTCAGAAATCGGCATGCGTGCCTCGCCTGCGTGGGAACTCCAGCTGCCCCGGGAATCCGGCAGCGATGCAGCAATCCGGTTGCTCGGGTCGACAGTGCAGGGAACGGTGCCCGCGGATTCACCGGATCGGTAAGCTCTGGACGTGCATTGAAAAACCTCTACCCGTGGAGTCACCGTGGACCATCGGAGCATCGAGTCGGACGACGCCGAGACCCCCACTCAGCAGACAGCACACGCCCAGCAGAGGAGTACCGGGTCACCGAATACCGAGACGGCATGGAGTCGTGGGCAGGGAGCCCGCAAGGCTGCCGACCTGTTCACCGAGCAGTACGCAACCGCCCCGCACGGCGTGTGGGCCAGTCCAGGACGGGTCAACCTCATCGGGGAACACACCGACTACAACGGTGGTCTCTGTCTGCCCATCGCCCTGCCACATGCCACCTATGCTGCGATGAGCCGCCGGGACGACGATGTCGTCCGTATCTGTTCCCGAGTGCACGGGGAGGTCGTCACCTGGCAGGGGACTCTCGGTGAGATCCTGCGGCGCAAGGTCAAGGGGTGGACCGCCTACACCGCCGGTGTGGTGTGGGGATTCCACGACGCCGGGTACCAGTGCACCGGGTTCGACGTGGCCCTGGAGAGTTGCGTACCGCTCGGGGCCGGGCTGTCGTCGTCGGCGGCAGTGGAGTGTGCCGTCGCCCTGGGACTGGACGAGCTCGACGGGTTCGGGCTGGCAGCCGATGACCGGGGACGCGCAGAACTGGTGGACATCGCGGTGGCCACCGAGAACACCGTCGTCGGCGCACCCACTGGCGGCCTGGACCAAGCGGCATCACTGCGTACCCAGGAGGGAAGGGCGCTGCTGCTGGACTGCATGGACGCCTCCACCCGTCAGGTGCCGTTCGATCTGGCCGCTTCCGGGTTGCAGCTGCTCGTCATCGACACCCGGGCCAAGCACTCCCTCAACGATGGCCAGTACGCTTCCCGACGTGCCTCCTGCGAGCAGGCGGCGGCATTGCTGGGGGTCGACACCTTGCGGCAGATCGACGACCTCGGCGCGGCCATCGCCATGATGCCGGATGCCACCACGGCAGCCCGAGTTCGCCACGTCGTCACCGAGATCCAGCGGGTGCAGGACTTCGTGGCCCTCATGGATGCCGGTCGGGTGCTCGATGTGGGTCCGCTCATGAACGAGTCCCACGAGTCACTGCGCGACGACTACGAGGTGAGCTGTGCCGAACTGGACGTGGCCGTCGCAGCGGCGCGCTCGGCCGGGGCGCTGGGCGCGCGTATGACGGGCGGCGGGTTCGGAGGCAGTGCCATCGCCCTGGTACGTGAGGTTGACGGTGCAGCCGTGCAGGACGCCGTTCGTGCCCAGTACCGCGAACACGGTTTCACCGCTCCGAAGATCCACGGTGTGACGCCGGGCCGGTCGGGGGCGCGGGTGAGCTGAGGCTGCTCGGGGGCAGTGCGGGGACCGGTCGGGGCGCGGGTCGCTGGAGCCAGTCGGGAGCGCTGAGAGCTGGTCGGGGCATGACTCGTTGAAGCTCGATGATTCAGCGATTCTGCTCGTCAATGGGATGGAATCCGCACACATCCGTCAACGAGCTCTCGGTGTCCTTCGGGGTGGGGGAGGCGCTGGTGGGGGCTGAGGTGCCCCTGGCCGCCTTTCCCCCGGCGGCGTGGCTCCCCTGCTTCGGGGCGGCCTTTTTGCTCTTCGTGGCTGATGGGCGCGCCGACTTCCCGGTCACCGGTTTGTTGGCATTGGACGAGTCCGAGGCCCGCGCAATGGTCTCGGCCACCTGTTCGCGCATCATGGGATAGTTCGGGTCCCAGGGCTGGAAGCCATTCTTGCCGTTGACGAAGAGCAGCCGGTTGAGGTTGGCGTCCTGCATACGCATCGCCAGGTCGACGAAGGCCGGGAGCATGCCCTGGGGAATGTCGGAGACGACCATGTCGCCGGAGGCGTCGGCAATGGCCTCGAAACGAGTGAGGACGGTCTCGGGATTCGTCTGGTCGAGCACGGCCTTCATGAGGCACGACTGGCGTCCCATCCGGTCGTAGTCGCTGGACTCGGAACGGCTGCGGGCGTACCACATGGCGTTGTACCCGTTGAGGTGCTGTTCCGGGCCGACCTCGAGGTATCCCGTCGGGGGCTTGCCCTCGGAGTTTCCGGCGATGGGCAGGCGTTGGTTGATGTTCACCGTCACCCCGCCGAGGGAGTCGATGAGCTTCTGCAGACCGTCGATGTCGATCATGAGGAAGTAGTCGATGCTCAACCCCAGACCTTCACCCACGGCCATCTTCAATGCGTCCGCGCCGGGGTACTTGGTGTTCTCGATGGCATCGGGGTGCTCAGCCTCGACCGTTGACCAGATGGCATTGGCGAAGGACTTCGAGTCGTCACCGTGACCCGTGGTGAAACCTTCTGGGTAGATGGTGTGAAGCTTGGAGTTCTCTGGAAACGGCATCGCCGCAGTGTTGCGGGGAATCTGGATGATCGTTCCATTGCCGGTGCGGGTGTCGATGGACGCGACCATGATGGTGTCGGTGTTCATCTCACCCCGGTCACGGTAATGACGCTGCTTGGTGTCATCGGCACCGACGAGCAGGACGTTCACCCGCGGTTTCGAGGCCCAGATGTCCTTCACACTGCGATGTGTGTCGATGTCCGGACGGGTGGCCGACGGGGCGTCCCCGAAGATCCGGTTGAGCAGGGCGTAGTCGTCATAGGCGTATCGGGAGGCCACGGCCATCGGCCCGGAGATCATGAGAGTGAGTGCTGCGACGACGATCGAGCTGATCCAGCGCTGGGCCCGGGTGATGCCGCGCGGACGCAGATCCAGGTGGGTGAGGATGAGCACCACGGTGAGCACCACCGCCATGATGGGCAGGGCCCAGACGATCGCGAGCAGCATCCCTGGGCGTACGGCGATCGCGGCAGCATTGGTCGGTTTGACCCACAGCGTGATCCCAGCTGCAAAAGCTGCCACGAGGGCCACCGCGGTGAGGGTCATGCCGAAGGCCCGGCGTCGGGGTCGGGAGCTGCGGGACAATCCCAGGCCAGGGATGATCGCCGCCAGCAGCGTCCACAGGATGGACCGTCGGAACTGCACGTCACGTTTGTGGGCACGCTGCCAGGATGCGTCTGCATGAGTCGGTGCATGCCCGGAGGATGGTGTGGCGGAGCGACTGGTGGCTGCAGCTCGGCGACATCGGCCAGCGCTTGTCCCAGTGGCACCGGCCCGGTTCCTGGAGCGAGACCCGGAGGAGCTGCTGCCGTGATGCTGGGCACGACCATCACGCGGCGTACGAGCGTCGTGACTGCCATCGAAGCGGCCGTGACTGCCGGGCATTCCGTGTGCCGGTGCTCGGTTGGAGCGAGGACGATTCAGTGCCCGGGTGACCTCGTCGAACTCGGGGTCCTGGTCCTGGGCGTGGGAGGCCACGTAGTCGGCACGACTGGGTCTGTGTGCGGCTGAGTCCTCAGGGCTCTCCCGATAGCGCCGAGGCATGCGCAACTCGTCGTAGAAGTCCGTGACGTCGAGATCTGGTGCGGCGCGACGAGGTCTGGTGGGTCGCCTGTCGAAGCCGTCGTCTGCCATCGTGCCTTCCCCGGTGCCGTGAAGTGCGTCTCCGTGCGGGTCACTTCTCACCTGACCCTGGAGTCGTCTCTGCGTCGTGGCGTGTCCCAGACGGGCCGCGCCACGTGGAATCGTCCCCATGCTACATGGCGAACGAAACATGCTTTGAGTCCGCGCCGGGAAACCGATATGCTGGCCGGGCACCTTTTGGAGGCGTCGCCTAGTCAGGTCTATGGCGCCCGCCTGCTAAGCGGGTTTGGGATTTATCTCCCATCGCGGGTTCAAATCCCGCCGCCTCCGCGTGGTGCGATGGCCCGGGCTGAGCGGTCCGGGTCATCGCATGTCATCGGCACGACAGATGCACGGTAGCTCAGCTGCCACGTCGGTTTTGCATTGCTGGCTGGATGTTGTAAAGTACATCGAGTGCCAAGGCACAAGCGCCCGTAGCTTAACGGATAGAGCATCTGACTACGGATCAGAAGGTTGGGGGTTCGAATCCCTCCGGGCGCGCCAGACAAGCTTCTCTGACGCTGTTGCCGATTGTCCTCCGTGATCATCCACGAAACATGTCATTCACATGACTCTGTTCCCTGATCGGGGGCACAGGTGCCAGGAGATGCCGGCGCACCCGCCGTCCATGGGCCGAGCCCTCAGTGGCATCATCGAGTCATGACGGCAATTTGGGCACATCGGGGCGCCAGCGGACGGCTCCCGGAGAACACCATGTCCGCATTCCTCGCAGCCTTGGTCAGTGGGGCGGACGCCATCGAGCTGGACGTTCACCTCACCCGCGACGGCCATGTCGTCGTCTGCCACGACGAGACGATCGACCGCACCAGCAACGGCCACGGGAGGATCGTCGATCAGTCACTGCAGCAGCTGCGTGCCTACTCGTTCGCCTCCGGGAAACCCGGCTGGGGGTACGAACCCATCCCCGAGCTGGACGACGTCCTCGCCCTGAGCTGCCGCTGCGACGCCATCGTCAACATCGAGCTGAAGAACTCCCTCATCCGGTACCCGGGTCTGGAGCAGAAGGTCGTCGACGCGGTGCGGCGCCACCACATGGCGGATCGGGTGGTGATCTCGAGCTTCAACCACCGCAGCCTCGTCCTGCTGGCCGACCTGGCCCCCGACATCCGGCGCGGGATGCTCTACGAGGACGATCTCGTCGATCCGTGGAGCTATGCCGCCACCCTCAAGGTGCAGGCAGTGCATCCGCGCCACCAGCTGTTGAGCGGGCGTGACGACGTCCCGACCTTCCACGAGCACGGGCTGGGAGTGCGGGCCTGGACGGTGAACACCGAGCAGGCCCGCGAGGCCGCCCACCTCGGGGTTGACGCCGTCATCACGAATTATCCCGCCGAGGTGGCCGTCGCCGTGGCCTCCGGCGGGCGGCAGAACCCGATCGCGTTCAGTGGTGGATGAGGGCGCTGCCGTACGTACGGCAATGCGTTCAGCAGTCGTGCGTTTCCTCAGATCTCCACGACCTCCCCCAGGACCACCGAGCGCACCCGCGGGGTACGGAACACCTTGGTGCGATCGGCCTGGTTGCGATTCATCGTGACGTAGAGCATCTTGCGCCACCCGACCATCTTGTTGGTTGCGGCAACGGAGTCCGGATCGGTCGGGTCGCCACGCTTGACGTCGGCCACCGACAGGAAGTACACCGCCTTGGTGATGTCGAGCCCATTGAGATCGGGAAGCCTGTCGTAGGCCAGGGCGAGCGCCTTGGGCACGTCCTGGGAGTCGGCGAAGCCCACATGACACTCCACGTACGAGATGCCGTCGGCCGGATCACCCAGATCGGTGACGGCGACCCGCTGCTTGTGGCGGATGTGCGGCACGTTCTCGTTGACGATCGACAGGATGACGTTGTGCTCGTGCAGCACATGGTTGAAACGCATGTTGTTGCGCATGGCCAACGGTGTCGTCACCCGGTCGGGGTGAGGGTAGACGGCCAGCCCGGGTACCCGTGGCGGGTTCTCCTTGCGCACCCAGTCCAGGAAGTCCTCCAGCGGCCCCTCGGCGAGGGCACGTTGCCCGTAGACCATCCGAGTACCGCGGCGCCACGTCGTCATGACGACGATGGTGATGGCGCTGATGACCAGCGGGATCCAGCCGCCCGAGGCAATCTTGAGCAGGTTGGCCGAGAAGATCGTCGCCTCGACGGAGTAGATGATCACACCCAGCAGGGCGACCGCCCACTTGGGCCAGCGCCAGGCGCACCGTGCCCAGGTGAGGAACAGTGTCGTCGTGAGCATCTCGGTGCCCGTGACGGCCAGGCCATAGGCAGTGGCCAGCCGCGCCGAGGACTTGAAGATGGCGATGAGCACCAGGACCCCGCAGTAGAGGATCCAGTTGATCTCGGGAATGTAGATCTGGCCGCCCTCCTCCTTGGAGGTGTGCTTGACCGAGAGCCTCGGCAGCAGACCCATGCGAGAGGCCTGGTAGCTCAGCGAGAAGGTACCGGAGATGACGGCCTGGGCGGCGATGATCGTGGCCATGGTGGCGAGGAGCACCAGTGGCACCCGTCCCCAGCTCGGGGCCAGACGGAAGAACGGATTGTCGATCCAGTCCGGGTGCATGAGCAACATGGCCCCCTGCCCGTAGTAGTCCAGCAGCAGGGCCGGGCCCACCAGGCAGAACCACGACAGACGGATGGGTTTGGCCCCGACGTGCCCCATGTCGGCGTACAGGGCCTCGGTGCCGGTGATCGTCAGCACGACGGCGCCCATGGAGATGAACGCCATCCACGGCCGGTCGATCCAGAACAGGGCGGCATAGTGCGGCGACAGGGCCTTGAGGATCTGTGGGTTGCGTACGATCCACGGGACGCCCAGACAGGCCAGGGTGAGGAACCAGATCGTCATGATCGGCCCGAAGGCACGTCCGATACGTGCGGTGCCCTTGCGCTGGATGGCGAAGAGCACGGTGAGGATGAGGATTGCCGCCGGCAGGACGATCTGGTCGGCGGCGGGGTTGATGACCGACAGGCCCTCGATGGCGCTCATCACGGAGATGGCCGGGGTGATCATCGAGTCGCCGTAGAACAGTGAGGCCCCGATGAGGCCGAGCAGCAGAGCCATCCGCCGGATCTTCTTGCGATCCTTGAGGGTGTGGCGAATGAGAGCCATGAGCGCCAGGATGCCGCCCTCGCCCTCGTTGTCGGCCCGCATGACGAAGGTGAGGTACTTGATGCAGACGATGAGCACCAGCGTCCAGGTGATCATGGAGATGACACCGAGGATGCTGCGGGAGTCCGGGGGAATGGTGTTGTGCTCCAGGGCAAAGACGGTCTGGACCGAGTACAGCGGTGATGTGCCGATGTCGCCGAAGACGATGCCCAGAGCTGCCAGCGCCAGTCCGAAGAGACGTCCCTTGCCCTGTGGGGAGTGGGTTCGTGGGGCTGGCCCCTGCTGAGTGGGGGTGTGCTGGACGGAACCCGGCGACTGCTGTGGTGTCGGCGGATCTGCCTTGGATGCAGCCACAATTTCGCTCTCACGTTTGTCGTGCACCAGACA
The DNA here is from genome assembly GCF_900186975.1 of Cutibacterium granulosum. Classification (NCBI taxonomy): domain Bacteria; kingdom Bacillati; phylum Actinomycetota; class Actinomycetes; order Propionibacteriales; family Propionibacteriaceae; genus Cutibacterium; species Cutibacterium granulosum. The sequence goes on along the minus strand of NZ_LT906441.1, from coordinate 337,134 downwards.
AGTATGAGGCCCAACCCAGTCAGTGAAAAATCTGGGAGTGTCACCCACCGGGGATTCAGGGTGAGTTGAAGCTCTGTTTGCCAAGAATTCGGCCAGTGGTTGCGGTCATGTTCTGGTTTGAGTGGAACCGACGCATTAGGGTGACGGTGATCATCAGTCCGGAGGAAGGGAACACATGTCTCAGGACTTCGCCGCCGAGGTGGCCGCCCACGTGCGGGCCGGCTCTGGCCGTCCCGTCAATGCATCCACCCCCATGGAGGTGTGGCAGGGGCTGTCACGAAGCGTCATCGATCGGGTGGCCGACGACTGGAACCGCACCACGGCCACCTACAAGGCCGGACGCATGGAGCACTACCTGTCCGCCGAGTTCCTCATGGGACGAGCCCTGCTCAACAATCTCTCCAACCTGGGTATCGAGGACGACGCACGAGCTGCCCTGGCCGCCCATGGACTCAATCTCACCGACGTGTTGGAGCAGGAGCCCGATGCCGCCCTGGGCAATGGGGGCCTGGGACGTCTGGCCGCCTGTTTCCTCGACTCGTGCGCCACCCTCGACCTTCCCGTCGATGGTTACGGCATCCTCTACCGCTACGGGCTGTTCCGTCAGGTTTTCTCCGACGGCTTCCAGATCGAGGAGCCAGACTCCTGGATGGAGGACGAGTACCCATTCATCATTCGCCGTGAGGAGGCCAGGCGGGTCGTCCACTACGCCGACCTCGACGTCTTCGCCGTGCCCTACGACATGCCGGTGACCGGCTACGGCACCTCCAACGTCAACACCCTGCGGCTGTGGAAGGCCGAGCCGATCCACGAGTTCGACTACGACGCCTTCAACTCCCAGCGCTTCACCGACGCCATCGTCGATCGGGAACGCACCATGGACATCTCCCGGGTGCTCTACCCCAACGACACCACCTACGAGGGCAAGGTGTTGCGGGTGCGGCAGCAGTACTTCTTCTGCTCGGCCACCCTGCAGGAGCTCATCGACAACTACGTCGAGCACCACGGGGCCAACCTCAACGGATTCGCCGACTTCAACGCCATCCAGCTCAACGACACCCACCCGGTGCTGGCCATCCCCGAGCTCATGCGGCTGCTCATGGACGAGCACGGCCTGGGCTGGGATGCCGCCTGGGCCGTCGTCACCCGGACCTTCGCCTACACCAACCACACGGTGCTCGCCGAGGCCCTGGAGACCTGGGAGATGTCGATCTTCGAGCGGCTCTTCCCGCGCATCGCCGAGATCGTGCGCGAGATCGATCGCCGGTTCCGCGAGGACATGGCCAGCCGTGGCGTCGACCCCGAGACGGCCAACTACATGGCCCCGGTGGCCGACGAGCGGGTGCGCATGGCGTGGATCGCCTGCTACGCGTCGTACTCGATCAACGGTGTGGCCGCCCTGCACACCGAGATCATCAAGGCCGACACCCTCAAACCCTGGCACGAGCTGTGGCCGGGGAAGTTCAACAACAAGACCAACGGTGTCACCCCACGCCGCTGGCTCAAGCAGTGCAACCCGCGGCTGGCCGATCTTCTCGACGACGTCACCGGCTCCGACGAGTGGGTGCGCGACCTCACCGTGCTCGCCCAGCACACCGACTCGGTTCCCGAGAACGTCTACGAGCGTCTGACCGAGATCAAGCGTGCCAACAAGGTGGACTTCGCCACCTGGGTGGCGCGTCGCGAGGGCGTGGAGGTGGATCCCGAGGCCATCTTCGACGTCCAGATCAAGCGGTTGCACGAGTACAAGCGCCAGCTGCTCAACGCCCTGTACATCCTCGACCTCTACTTCCGACTCAAGGAGGACCCGGACCTGGAGACCCCCAAGCGCGTCTTCATCTTCGGTGCCAAGGCCGCCCCCGGGTACGTGCGGGCCAAGGCCGTGATCAAACTCATCAATGCCATCGCCGACCTCGTCAACAATGACGAGGAGGTCAACTCGCGCGTCAAGGTGGTCTTCGTCCACAACTACAACGTGTCCCCGGCCGAACACATCATCCCGGCCGCAGACGTCTCCGAACAGATCTCGATGGCCGGCAAGGAGGCCTCGGGCACCTCGAACATGAAGTTCATGATGAACGGGGCGCTCACCCTGGGCACCCTGGACGGGGCCAATGTGGAGATCCTGGACGCCGTGGGTGAGGACAACGCCTACATCTTCGGCGCCACCAAGGACGAGCTGCCCAGCCTGCGGGAGAACTACGACCCCACCTGGTACTACCAGAACGTGCCGGGGCTGGCGCGGGTGCTCGATGCCCTGGTCGACGGCACCTTGGACGACAACGGGTCGGGATGGTTCGCCGACCTGCGCCGTTCCCTCCTGGACGGCGGCAACCAGGCCGACACCTACTACGTCCTGGGCGACTTCGAGTCGTACCGCACCACCAAGGATGGCATGGCAGCCGACTACGAGGACGAGAAGAGCTGGGCCCGCAAGGCGTGGGTGAACATCACGAGATCGGGTCGGTTCTCCTCGGATCGCACGATCCAGGACTACGCCGACAACGTCTGGAGGGTCTCTGCCACCCCCATCCGGGTGGAGTGAGCCTCAGGCCTCTTCTGATTTCATCGTCAAGACGGCTGCCACCCCCATCCGGGTGGGGTCAACACGTGTGTTTCGAGCGAGAACGCCGCTCAACGCTCCCACACCCATACAGGTGAGGTGAGCGGCTCTTCATCCCGATGATCATCGGGGGCCATCCCCGCCTCCGCCCGGGGGAGGTGAGCGGGACAGCAACAGGGGAGAAGGTGAACCGGATGGGCCACCCTCCACCAGGGTGGGAGCGGGTGAACAGCGTCATTGCCCCGCTGCCATTCCCGGCTGTTGCACCCGGATGGGACAGGCGGGAATGGGGCGCTGCCGTGGTCTGACTTTTTTCGGCCCGGCCCCGGTTGAGCTTGGCCTCAGCTCCAGTGTGGCTTGTTCTCTGGTCGACAGAATGGTTGATGCCCCCGACGGCTGAGCTTGGTTTCGGCTCCTGTGCGGCTTGTTCCTGCCCTGCGTTGGGGGTCTGGGTACTGGTCTGGGGCGCTGCCGGGGTATGGTTTTTCGGTCCGGTCCCGGGGCTGAGGAGCGCGGGCGGGGCTGGGCGTACAGGACGGTTTACCGATTCTGGCCCCGGCTCAGCTGTTCGGGCGGCCTCCGGCGGCAACCTCCATCACGGCCGTGACAGCCCCGTCAGGTCTGCGAACCTGATGGGGTTCGACCGTCATGACGGCAGGAGCAGTTGCCGGAGCCGTGAGCCGGTAGCTGAATGTCACGTCGGCAAGGTTTGCCGGGTCCACGCCGGAAAATGCCTGTTCGGCCATCCAGAGGGCCTGCAGCGGGCCGTGGATGACGAGCCCGTCGTGACCGGCCTGTGCGCAGAACCGTCGGTCCCAGTGGATCCGGTACGGGTTTGCGGTGAGAGCCGAGAAGGTGACCAAGGTGAGCTCGTCCACGTCGATGCGGTGCGCTACCGGGGCTTGGAAGGTGGGGTCGACGAGGTGCTGGGCCGGAGCGGGCCGATCAGACGGTGCAGGACTCGGTGCGGCACCCGATCCCGTGGGTGAAGGCCGATCCGCTGGTGCAGAATTCGGCGCAGCGTCAGATCCCATGGGCGAGGGCCGAGCCGAGGTGGCGTGAGTGGGCGTCGTCGTGGGGGAGCTGTGGGGCGCGCAGCCCATGAAGACGTGGTCGGTCTCGTCAATCAGGACCGTGCGCCCCGCCTGACGCCACGTCGTCGTCAGGGTGACGAACCGCAGCGGACCATGCCTCCCCTGTTTCGCGACGGATCTGGTGAGCTCGGTGGTGCGGGTCGTCTCGAGGCCCAGGCGTAGTGGGGTGATCGTGTGCACCCGACCGCCGGCGAACATCCGCGTCACTCCCGGCGGTGGCGTGAGCGGGGAATCGCGCACCTGGCCGCGATCATCCAAGGCCTTCGGATCGACGGGGTCGTTGAGCACACACCAGTGCCAGCATGGCGGCACGACGACCTCGGGCCGTTTCACCCCCAGGAAGGCTGCCAGCCCGGTGAAGTCGTCACCTCGAAGAACACCACTGTGCTGTGATGACACGGTGCTGAGCCGTCACTCGGCCAGACCGTAGAGTCGATCCCCGGCGTCTCCCAAGCCAGGGACGATGTAGCCCTTCTCATTGAGTTTCTCATCCACCCCGGCGACGACCAGGGTGCACTGCATGCCAAGATCCTTCACCAGGCCGCGGAACCGCTCAATGCCCTCCGGGGCGGCCAGGATGCACAGGCATACGACGTGCTTGGCCCCACGCTTGGCGAGGAACTGCACGGCCCCGCCCAACGAACCTCCAGTGGCGAGCATGGGGTCGAGCACGAAGCACTGCCGTCCGGAGAGGTCTGATGGCAGACGCTCTGCATAGGTCATCGGCTGCAAGGTCTCCTCGTCGCGAGCCATGCCCACGAAACCGACCTCGGCGCTCGGGATGAGGCGCAGCATGCCCTCGAGCATGCCCAGACCGGCCCGCAGGATCGGCACGACGAGCGGCTTCGGGCTGGCCAGCTCCACGCCTCGGGCCTGGGTGACAGGTGTCGTCACCGTGCACGGGACGACGTCCACCTCGCGAGTGGCCTCGTAGGCCAGCAGGGTGACAAGCTCCTCGACGAGCTGGCGGAACACCGGGCTGGTGGTGTCCTGCGATCGCAGCAGGGTGAGTTTGTGAGAAACCAAGGGATGATCCATGACGCGCAATTCCACGGCCACAGTGTCGCACATCTGGCCATGACGTGGGGCGGGTCGGTACGGCAGGGGTGTGTCGGGAGATGCCTGGGGAGGGCATTCGGCGTGGGATGAAGCGGGAGGTGAAGCGGCGTGGGGGACCAGCGTGAGATGTTCGGCGTGGGGTGACGAAAATCGTCACCCCACGGGGTGCGTGCCGCTTGCCTGTCTGGGGCGTCGTGGTGTGACGAAAATTGTCGCTTCACGGGGTGTGGTGTTGTTGGTCTGCTTCTTGACCGCTGGAGGTGACGAAAATTGTCATCTCGTGAGGGTGTGTGTCGTTTGCCTGCCTCCTGGCCACTGGTGGTGACGAAAATCGTCACCACATGAGGACACCTGCCACTCGCCTGCCGGAGGACGTCAGGGCACGACGAAAATGCCACTTCACAGGGTGTGGTGTCGCTGATCTGCCTCCTGACACTGGGAGTGACGAAAATTGTCACTTGGTGAGAGCGCGTGCCATTCGATTGCCAGAGTGCGTCGTGGCACGACGAAAATGTCACGCCAAAAAGCTGGCTGTTGGTTGCCAGAGGTGTTGCAACTGGCTGTGCTACAGACACGGGGATGCACTTGCGCACCAGCTGGTTGGTACCGACTGCATCGGTCGGCAGGGGCGGATCATCTGGATGATGAAAAATGCCGTGCAGAGACACTGGACATCATTTTTCTGCGCTGGGATGTGGCCAAGCGACAAAAATTGTCATGCGACGGGGTGGTGGGCCCGAGCTTTGCGTCGATGAAGTGAGTGGTGTCGAAAATCGTCAGGTCGTGAGTCCCCCTCAGGACGAGCGTCTGGTTGGGCAGGTCTCCGCACCCCATCCGGCAGGGGTCTGTCCCGCAGAGCTCTCACAGGGCAACGTTCAGTCGAGCAGGTCTGCCTGCCCCCTCCCACCCGGTAGGGGGCTGCCGCGTAGGACGAACGTTCAGCCGAGCAGGTCTGCCGGGTGTCAGCGAGCATCCCTGCCCGGACGCCAGCTGGTTGGCAGATGAAAACCTGGACAATTTTGGAGTCGGGGCTGTGAACTGACTCGAAACTCTGACACGATACAGATATCCGTGTTTCGAGGAGGTCATCGTGGGTACCGATCGTGATGATGAATTCACCGACGATGAGGACTTTGCCGCATCCGACGATGTTTCTGTTGACGACGCCAGCGATGACGACGTGGACGATCTCACCGATTCCGAGGAGCTGGATCTTGCCGACGACGATGACTTCGACGACGGTGACGATGACTACTACTCCGATGATGACTACGACGATCTTGAGGATGCCTCCGATGACGAGATCGATTTCGTCGTCGCCCTGTATGCCGATGACGGTGAGCGGACGTCGGCGCCACTGGACCTCCAGCTCGCCAATGACCTCGACGAACTCATCATGCAGCTGCGACGGCTCCCCGGTGATGCTGGGGCAGTCGCCATGGTGTCCATCGACCACCAGTTCTTCGTGATCGTGCGGGTGCGGGGGCGCAATGTTCAGGTCTTCCTGTCTGACGGCGTCGAGGCCAATGACTGGCCCATCGCGCGTGACGTTGCAGATTTCCTCGGCGAGGACATCCCCGATGTCGATGACGACGCCGACCCCATGGGCGACTTCGACCTGCTCTCCGACGTGGGTTTGAGCGAGTTTGACCTGGAGGCCATCGCGGATCTGGACGAGGATTCCGATGAGCAGCTGAGCATCGTGGCCCGGCGGATCAACTTTGGCCCAATCTTTCAACGTGCCGTTGAGAATTCTGGGCGCTGAGTGCTTCGAGGGTGCCGGTGGTTCTGGCAACTTCGCTCTGCGAAGTGGTGGAGCCAGTGGGCCACGGAAACGACTCAGTTTCTCCAGCTGATTGCGCTGATCAGGCAATACGTGGTGGGGGCGACACCGTGGTGAATGGCAAGGACCGGTACGTGCTCCAAGGCAGTCATCTTGGCATGAACTCGGATCATCCGCATGACGGTTCGAGACGTACCAGCAGCGGCTTGGCCGGGACACAGCTGGGCCAGCCTGGTTCGGGCCCCATGAGTCTGTGGCAAGAAGCCATGAGCCATGCTGTGGACCAAGCTCGGGCAGCTGCTGACTGGGGGGACGTGCCAATTGGCGCCGTATTGCTCGACCCGAACGGACGAGTCTTGGCTGCTGGCGCCAACGAACGGGAGCTCACCGGCGATCCCACCGCTCACGCCGAGGTCGTGACGATCCGGCGCGGTGTCGAGGCCCTGCAGGCCCGCGACGAGGATGACGGGTGGCACTTGGACGATTGCACCCTCGTGGTCACTCTCGAACCGTGCACGATGTGTGCTGGCGCCATCGTCGCTGCTCGGATTGGGACATTGGTGTTCGGCGCCTTCGACCCCAAGGCCGGGGCGGTGAGCTCATTGTGGGACGTCGTGCGCGACCCTCGTCTCAATCATCGAGTACGCGTGGTCTCCCAGGTGTGTGACCAGGAGTGCGCGGGGCTGCTCACCGAGTTCTTCATGACGAGGCGCTGAGGCTGGGGGCGCAATTCGTAGGACGTGCTCGGCACTCGGGCATCCGGCATGTCAAAAATTGTCACCTCGGCGGGCGGCAAGATATTTCAGTGCTGGTGAGTGGCGATCACTGACGATTTTCTGGCGCGGAGTCGGGAAGCGCAGAGAATCGCCCCTGCCCCGCTGGCAGGCGTTTCTGCAAGCAAGCGTGGTGCCCACCCTCGCTGGCGGGTGTCTCGGCAGGCCAACGTGGGGTCCACGCTACGTGCGCAGTGTGTTCAGGACGTCGTCGGTCTTGTTGGTGGTGGCCCGCAGGTCCACGCTAGTGCGCAGTGTGTCCACACACCCCACACTGGCTACGCGCTGCTTCCTACGTGCGAAGTGGTCACTGCTCGCGCGTTTACGCGCTGGGGTGTTCACGTGCAAGGTGTTCCTGCGTTGTCGTGACACTCGCTCGGCTTGGCGTGACGATTTTTGTCAGCTGGCTTGGGGTGCGGTGCAGAGCAGTGACTCGACCTGGTCTGGCTCGACATTTTTTGCACCACCCAGCTGCGCCCCTGCCGTTGCAGTCTCGGTGGTTTATCCGAGCTTGCTGCAGCTCCGGTGATTCACTCCAGCATGCCCAGGTGCAAGGTGTGTCCTTGCTCTGCAGCGACGCTCACCTTGCTTGGTGTGACGATTTTCGTCGGTTGGCTGGGGTGCGGTGCAGAGTAGTGACTCGACTTGATTTGGCACGGCATTTTTTGCACGGGCCTGCTCAGCCCTCGCTGCTACGGCCCAAGTGGGTCATCCGAACATACCCAAGTGCTGAAAGCTCTTCCCAATGGCCATCCACTGCTCTGATGAGGGGGCATGCACACACCGGGGGCTCCCCCACTGTCAGCAAGCATTCGGATGCCCCGCGGGCATGCCCACGCGCAGGGAAAGGACGCTCTCGAAGATCAATTTGTCCGAACGTCGTTGCGAGCATGCCCACGCGCAGAGAGGGGACCCCAGGTTCCGCGAAGGCACAGATCCGAGGGCACCGATCTATTGCGGTCGGCACCCCGCGCGGACGACTCACCGAATGCTCTGAGGTCGCCGCAGCGTTCGATCACTGGGGGGAGAGAGTCGAGGGGTCATCAACGGCGACTTGGGCGACTTGTGCAGCGGCGAACAGTGCCCCCACCCGGCCCTGGCGCGCTGTACCGGCGTGCTGTGTCAATTTTTGTCAGGTGGGCTTGGTGTGCGTGCGAGAAGTGACGCCATGGTTCCCGACTCGGTATTTTCCGTCACGGCGAGTACCGTGGTCGGGTGAATTCATCGTCGGAGACGACGCCTGCGTCTGAGAATCCGGACGAGGCGTCCATGACAGCACCGAGTAGCGAGAAGAAATCTGGCTTCAAGGCCTTCCTGGGCCGCCATGAGTTCCTCAGCTCGGTGCTCAAGGTGATCAGTGGCACGGGAGTCGCCCAGCTGGTGGCGATCATCGCCGTCCTCATCGTCACCCACAAGGTCGACCCGGTGGACTGGGGTATCTACTCCGCTGTCTACGCCACGGCGGGGTTCGTCATCCCGGTGGCCGCACTGCGCTACGACATGGCGATCGTGCTGCCCAGGGACGACGGCGAGGCACGTGCCATCTTCAACCTGGCCACTCGGATCAATGTCATCGTCTCGTTGCTGGCGACCATCATCATGATCCCGTTGGGCGGTTATCTTTCCGGTCTGCTCGACGCCCCCGCCGGGACCCGCTGGTGGATGCTGGCAGTTGGCGGATTCATCTTCACCTACTGTCAGTACAACATCGCCAATTTCTGGGCCAACCGACGCAAGCAGTTCGGGGTCATCGGCACCAATGCCGTGTGGAAGCAGACCGTGGCAGGTGCAGGACGTATCGGCAGCGCCTTCGCCGGGTTGGGAGCCGGTGGGCAGATCGTCGCAGTGATCCTCGGCCAGATGGCCGGACTCAACAACTTCCGACGCCGCCTCGGCAAGGACGTCGTCGAGGTGAGGGCGGCCGACATCCCGACCAGGACGCTCATGAAGCGGTACCGCAAGATGCCGCTGCTCACCGCGCCCAATGCCATCGTCGACGCCATTCGTCTGCAGGGTATCCCGTGGTCGATGGGTATCCACTACTCGGGGGCTGCCATGGGACTGTTCACCATGGCCTGGCAGCTCATGCAGGTGCCCGCGGCGGTGATCAATCAGGCGATGTCGCAGGTGTTCTACCAGAAATTGTCGGTGACGGATGCCGGACACATGTTCTCCATGGTGCGCAGGTCCATCGTGCGGTCGTTCCTGGTGGGAATCATCCCGTTCGGCCTGCTGTACCTGCTCGTGCCACCGATCCTGCCATTGCTCATGGGCGCGTCCTATCGTCCGGTGGCTGATCTGGCGGTGGCCCTGGTGCCGTGGCTGTTCCTCAACTTCGTCACCTCGCCGGTGAGCAACCTGTTCATCGTCACTCGCAACAACGGCATTGCGCTCATCTTTGCCATCATCTACGCCGTCATCCCGCTCACCTACCTGTCGCGAGCACACGGGGCGATCATTCACACGGTCTCCATGATGTCGTGGATGCAGACCGGGTTGTTGGTCTGCTACATCGTGCTGGCCCTGATCGTGGCGTGGAACTTCGACCGCAAGCACGCCAACGATCTGCAGCCCACCGCTGAGTCTGACGACTCGGCAAAGTGACTGATTTGCCAACAACGGGTGACGTTCCGCTAAAATAACCAGCGGTGACGTGTCTGAGCGGCCGAAAGTGCCCGCCTCGAAAGCGGGTGTAGCGAGAGCTACCGAGGGTTCAAATCCCTCCGTCACCGCCAGATGGCCCCGGAGCCCTGAGAGATCAGGACTCCGGGGCTTTGTCGTCGGGGGCCCTGCTCGGATCCGGAATTTGTCGCCCGGGGCCTTGCTCGGAACTCCTGGCGCGGCGACGGCCTTCTGGGAAGCATGATGTGCCGAGCCGCCGCAGCTCCACACATCGATAGGGCATGCATGTGGATGACGGGCATGGGCTGCCGAGACGCGGATCACACATGTGGGGCCACGGTATGTGGACATTCCGGGGGAGTGATGAGAATCACGGACGGCTGCTCGCCTCGACAACATCCCAGGTGGCGATCACTGCGCCCAGAGGGGCGGGGGGGAGAGAGATCTGTGCTTGCTCAGCGGTTCCAGGTTCCCGTGCCTGTCCAGCTGCTCCAGGTTTCCCCCGCGTCAGTGATAGTCAGTGATTGGCGGCGCAGACGTCCCACGTGACGGTTCCATGCCCGCTCGACTCGCGTCGTGGGCACCTCATGGCGAAATCAGCTTCTGCGACTCGTGCTCGAGGCGCGGGATGGGGGACAATACCTCCATGACCGTGTTCGACCTTGCCCTGCTGCTCACCGCGGTCATCATCCTGTTCGCTGCCCTGGCGGTTCGGATCGGGAGTCGTCTCGGGCTGCCGGCGCTGCTGCTCTTCCTGCTCATCGGCATGGTGCTGGGGCCAGCAGGGTTCGGGGTGCAGTTCAACGATCCGGAGCTTGCTCGTGGCCTGGGGCTGGCCGCGTTGGCGCTCATCCTGGCCGAGGGTGGGCTCTCGGCCAGGTGGCATGAGATCAGGCCGGCCTTGGCCCCGGCCGGGCTCCTGGCCACGGTTGGCTCGGCAACCTCCATCGAGGTCATGGCAGTGTTCTGCCACTGCGCCTTCTCCATCGACTGGACGGTTGCCGCCCTGTTGGGTGCCGTGACCGCCCCCACCGATTCGGCTGCCGTCTTCTCGATCCTGCGTGGGGTGTCGCTTCCCTCCCGTCTGAAGTCGATCCTGGAGGCCGAGTCGGGGCTCAACGATGCCCCGACGGTGCTCGTCGTCGTCGCATTGTCGGCCATGGCGACCGGCGACCCTCTTCCCGGAGGAGTCTGGGGGCTCATCGTCTCGATCGCCGTCCAACTGGCGGCGGGTGTTCTCGTGGGTCTGCTCGTCGGATGGCTCGGGTCGCATGTCACTCGTCGCGTGAAACTTCCCTCTTCAAGCCTGTACGGAGTGGTGGCGATGTGTTGGGCGTCGCTCGCCTACGGGCTGGCGGTGTTGGCACACGTCTCGGGGTTCGCAGCCGTCTACGTTGCTGCCGTCGTCATCGGCAACTCCGATCTGCCCTACCAACATGCCACCGAGTTGTTCGCCGAAGGTGTGGGATGGATCTGCCAGATCGGCCTGTTCGTCATGCTGGGGCTGCTGGCCAACCCGGACCGGCTGACTTGGGTGCCGGTGCTGCAGGGAGTGGTCATCGGTCTGTTCCTCACCCTCGTGGCACGCCCGCTGGCGGTGTTCGTGAGCACGGTCTGGTTCCGTACTCCGTGGCGGCACCAGGTGTTCCTGTCGTGGGCCGGTCTTCGCGGGGCGGTGCCGATCATTCTGGCGACGATTCCCATCTCGGACGACCTCGTCGGTGCCGACCGCATCTTCGACGCAGTACTGGTGCTCGTCGTCGTGTGCGTCCTTGCCCAAGGGCCGACCCTGCCGACGGTGGGAGCACTGCTCGGACTGGTCGACGCCTCGGCCGTCAAGGACGTCGACATCGAGGTGGCGCCACTGGGAGATGTCGACGCCGAACTCATCCAGGTCAACGTGCCGATCGGGTCGCAGCTGTCTGGAACCACGGTTGGTGAGTTGCAGCTCCCGGCCAACACCATCGTCTCACTCATCATTCGGGGTGAGCAGTCCTTCGCCCCTGGGGCGGACACGTGTCTTCTCGCCAACGACGAGCTGCTCATCGTCACCCCGTCGGCACAGCGCCATGCGGTCGCCGAGCAACTCACGGAGATTGGCCACGATGGCCGGTCCGCTCGGTGCCTCAGGGGGTCGGGTGATCAGGGCAGTCAAACCCCACGTGATTCAGGACACCGGGGGCAGACAGACCAGAGCTGACGGACCTGGGGGCTGACAGACCGGGGCGGGCCGCTCGAACAGGTGAACGGCTCAGCCCCCGTACCAACCGTGTGCCATGTGATCCCCTCGGCTCCGCGCTGTTCAGGTCTTGCGGATCGTTCCTTGGCTGCGTACTGCTGGGGTCTCGCGGACCATCCCTCAGCTCCGCACTGACCGCCCCTCGGCCTTTCCACCGCGAAAGCCCGAAAGATCTCCTGATCCTCTTGCCGCCGGGACGGCCATGTATGGGGATTTGTGCCTCACACCCTGGTCATGGGCCAGCCCAAATCGGTCGCGCCGGTTGGCACCGAACGTGTCTGGTCTCGTGTGGCAGAAGTGTGAGTTGAACCAAGGAGATGTGGGGGCGATCGGCGGCGGCAAGCTCCCCGTGAGCTGTGCAGGATCAAGCTGGGTGCGGGATGGGAGGCTCGTTCAGCCTTCCTCGGAAGGAGTGGCGCTGGGTGAGGCGAGGCCCTCGGCTGGAGGCAGGCATACTGGGCCGCTCACCGGGATCGAGGTGGCTGCCTTGGCGTTGAATCCGCCGAATTCGCTGCCGACGAGGACTCGCACGGCATGGTCGGGGCGATCAGGATCGGCGCGGAACATCGCCTTGGGGAAGAACGCCGCGATGAGCTTCACCTGTGGATCGTCCTTGGAGTGCCCGACGATGATCGTCTGCTTGATGCGCTCGTCGGTGTTGCTGACCTCACCCTCCTGAAAACCCTTCTGGGTGAGTTGCTTGCTCACCTTGCCGGCCAGGCCGCGTTCGTGGCTTCCATTGAACACGGACACGACGATGTCGGAGGACTTGAGGGTGCCGCCGACGTCGGTGGACACGCACGGCGGAATCTTCGCGCTGGGTGGGGGAGCGGTGAGTGCTCGTATGCCCAGTTTGGCGGCCACCAGAAGGATGGCGACGAGGATGAGCAATGTGATGGGGGTTGCCACCAGGTGCAGGACGTGACGGGCTCTCGAGCTCATGGGCGCGGATCAGTCCAGGTCGAGAATGCGTGCGTGCAGGGTCTGACGCTGCTGCAGGGCGGCGCGCAGTGCGCGGTGCAGGCCATCCTCCAAGTAGAGCTCACCGCGCCACGAGACGACATGTGCGAAGAGATCGCCGTAGAAGGTGGAATCCTCCTCGAGCAGGTTGTCGAGGTCCAAGGTGCTCTTGGTCGTGGTCAGCTGGTCGAGTCGCACCTGCACCGGCGGGATCTCGGACCACTGCTTCTGGGTGTAGCCATGGTCCGGGTAGGGGCGCCTGTCACCAACTCGTTTGAAGATCACATCGCCATTCTACCGGTATCTGCCCAACACTCACGTCTGCCGGGTGATCTGTGCCGGGATGTCGGCGGATCACGATTCAGAATGGGCTCGAGATCTGCTGTCATGACGGCGTGTCCATCGCCGGAAGGAACTCTCGACAAGCACTGCTCAAGGAACATCCGGTGGGCCATCCGTGCTCAGGGTGTATCCGTTGGGGCCATCAGTGGTCAAGGTGCGTCCGTTGGGGCCATCCGGCACCCCTTCCGTGAGTAGTCACCTCCCGTGAGCTTTGGCGTGAGCATTTTTGCGGCACCCATGGGCGGGGTGACGATTTTTCACAGGTGGGCAGACGTCGGGTCACCGTGCTGATGATCCTGTCGGAACCCATCATCCGTCAGACCCCATCCTCTTCCGGCGGAACTCATTCAGAACCCTCATCAGAATCAGGGCGGGCCCCAGCAGGAATCACGGGGCGAGCCCCAGTCGGCGACCCGGTCGGGCCCCCTCCAGCCACCCGGTTGGGTCTCATCTTGGCTCGAGGTCGGGCTCCGGGCATTGGGTCTCGTCCTGGTATCGAATCCCGCCCTGGTATCGAGTCGAGCTCCGGGCATCGGGCCGGGCCATCCTGACATCGCCGGGGTGTGCGAAAAATGTCGCCAGGTCGACAGCGAGGGCACCGGAGTGACGATTGTGCAGCGATGTTGACTTTTTTCGGCGCGCTAGATCGCCGTCATGGGGGTTGACGTGACACAGTGAAGACGAAAACTGTCGGTTGAGCGGCCGAACCAGGCCCGACGAGAGGAATGCGCATGGACATCAGTGCCATGGATCCGGGGAATCTCCGTGAGCTGTTCGATGCTGACGTTGTCGACAGTGCTGGGGTCAAGGTGGGCACCGTCGAGCAGATTTTTGCCGGCGACTCCACTGGGGCGGCAACTTTCATCACCGTCATCAACGAGTCTGGTGAGCAGCACTTCGTCCCAGCCCACGAGGGCCGGTACGTCGAGGAGACGGTGAGCATGCCCTACGACAGGCAGCTCATGATGGCTGCACCGGTGGCGCACACCGACGAGGACCTCAGCCCCTCGTCGGAGGAGGAGATCCGGCGTCACTACGGCCTGCTGCAGGGCGATTCCGATGAACCACACAATGGGGTCGACACGTCCAGTGAGGCGCACCAGACCGGCCACGACGAGGACGGCCCGGACGCTGAGCAGCCCTTCAACAGCGTCGACGAGGAGCCTCCCGCGCAGAGCTCAAAGGACGAGGCCGATGAGGTTCCGCCGCGGGTGTTCACCCCGTACGATTTCGTCGTGCCGGGTACCGTACCGTCGGCCACGTCCGGGGCTGCTGACGACGATGAGCCCGAGGACACCGATGAGGACGAGACCGAATCCCACGATGAGCAGCTCGCCAGCACTGAGCAGCAGGACGGCCAGGCTGATTCATCGGTGGAGGCCGCGCAGCGTGCGGTGCTCGGGCTCCCGGCCGAGGCACAGCTGCGCAAGTACGTCGTCACCGAGATGGTGACGGTGCAGGTGCCAGTTCAGCTGCCGGTGCGTCGTGAGGTCGTCTGCTGGCAGGACGCTGACGGCAAGGTGCATGAGCTCGACACCGTCGACGCACCTGAGCCTGATGCCGATCAGGGTGAACGGTCCGTGGGCGAGCAGACCGAGGACGACGGTGATGCGCCGGATGACTCCAGGGGCGAGGTCGACTACGAGGACCGTGCCTATGTGCGCGACGCCTCCAACTGGGACATCACGATCAACAGCGACGGTCCGGCGAAGGGCTGAGCACTGTTCCAGGCGGATCCCTCCCGCGCAGGCCAGCAGCTGGGGATCCGCACGGTACTGGACGCAACGGGTCCGTAGCGCCGCGAGTGGGGATCGAGTACCCATCGGTTTGCCAGTGCCAGCACCCGGGGATGGCCACGTCCAGGCAATTGCCCGGGCACAGTGGCAGGAGTGGTTTTTGTGCAATCCTGGGCAACGGGAGCCGTGGTTCTGGGCACTCGGGAGTTCTGATCGGGTCGTCGTAGGCAGCTCCTCAGAAGATGCGGATCGGGGAGCCAGCATGCAGACCGAGAGAGCAGGCGTCTCACCATGTGGATCAGGGGTTTCCGTTTCGACAGACACAGGTTATGGTTTCAGCCATGAAGTTCAATGCACGGCAGTGGTGGTCCGCCTGAGGGCGGATCTTGTCGTGCACTGAGAAAAGTACCGAGCCGCCCCATTCCGGGCGGCTCGACCTGTGTCTGCGGGCCCCCGGACCCATTTTCCGAGGAGACCCCCATGACCACCATCGACACCGCCAATGCCTGTGACACCGCACCGGTGACCGACGCCGTCCCGCGCACCATCGCCGAGGCCTGCGACGTCGTCACCACCCCACACCTCACGCTGCCCGCCGACGGAGTCTTCGGTGGCTATGGCGGCAGTGTTCTGCCCGCTGCCCTGGAGAGGCCGATGGCCGAGGTGGCCCAGGCATATGACGAGGCCCGCAACGACCCCGAGTTCTACGCCGAGTACCTGCGTCTGCTGCGTGAGTTCGTCGGACGTCCGTC
The DNA here is from genome assembly GCF_900186975.1 of Cutibacterium granulosum. NCBI lineage: Bacteria > Bacillati > Actinomycetota > Actinomycetes > Propionibacteriales > Propionibacteriaceae > Cutibacterium > Cutibacterium granulosum. Next base: position 321,211 of record NZ_LT906441.1, on the reverse strand, counting down.
ATCCCTCACCTTCGCCGACCGACTCTCCCAGGAGCTCGGTGGGGCACGGATCGTCCTCAAGCGTGAGGACCTCAACCACACCGGCTCCCACAAGATCAACCACTGCCTCGGAGAGGCCCTGCTCGCCAAGCGCATGGGCAAGTCGACCGTCATCGCCGAGACCGGTGCGGGTCAGCACGGCGTCGCACTGGCCACCGCAGCCGCGCTGCTCGGGCTGAAATGCGAGATTCACATGGGTGCCATCGACGTCGCCAAGCAGCACCCCAATGTCGTGCGCATGAAGATGCTGGGGGCCAAGGTCGTCGCCGTGGAGACCGGCGGGCGCTCCCTCAAGGAGGCTGTCGACTCCGCATTCGAGGTCTATGCCCGCAACTGCGATGACCACCTGTACGCCATCGGCTCGGTCGTCGGCCCGCATCCATTCCCATCGATGGTGCGCGACTTCCAGACGGTCATCGGACGCGAGGCGCGCGCCCAACTGCTTGCTGCCCGCGGGGCGCTCCCGGCTGCAGTCGTCGCCTGTGTGGGCGGCGGCTCGAACGCCATGGGTGCCTTCACCGCCTTTCTGGACGACGCGGACGTGCGACTCATTGGCGTCGAGCCGGCCGGACGCGGCCAGCAGCGCGGTGAGCACGCCATGAGCATCGCCAAGGGTGCCGACGCCGTCCTGCACGGTATGCGCACCAAGGTGCTCGTCGACGACCAGGGCGAGCCGGACGCCGTCCACTCGATCGCCTCCGGGTTGGACTACCCCGGCGTGGGACCGCAGCATGCCTATTTCGACCAGGTCGGGCGAGTCGAGTACGTGGGGATCACCGACGACCAGGTGCTCGACGCCTTCCTCCACCTCAGCCGTACCGAGGGGATCATCCCGGCTCTGGAGTCGGCACACGCCGTTGCTCATGCGATGGCCATGGCTCCGACGATGCCGCGTGACTCCTATCTGGTGGTCAATCTTTCCGGGCGTGGGGACAAGGATGTGGATCACGTCGCCGAGCAGCTCGGTATGGGCGGGGAGCCCGATACAGTTGCAGACGCACCGGCAGCGAGCTTGAATGTCTGACAGGGGTGTTCGATCCCCCTGAACCCGTGGAAGGATTTCGTATGAAGCAGCTCAAGGCGCGCAGAAGTGTGGGAGTGGCGACTGCACTGTCCCTCTCCCTGCTCGGTTCACTGTCGTGCGCGGCCGTAGCCAGCGCCGATGAGGGCCCGGAGCCCGCGACCACCACATCCGTGTCCGCTTCGCCCGAGGCCGAGAGCACCACACCGTTGCTGCCGCTTGGCGAGTCGCCCAGCGCCGAGCGCACCACCGAGCTGTTCCCCTACAGCGAATCGTCCACCACCATCAAGCCCCCCAGCAGCAACACATCGTCCGATCTGCCGGCCGGCAACGACGACGTCACTGGTGCCGGGCATGGCACCGATGACTCAGAGGACGGTGAGGTTGCCGATGGCGACGTCAACGTCTCCCTCTCGGTGGGTGGCGGCGACTTCCAGGCGGGCAGGGACGTCAAGGTGGATCGGTCCAACCTCACCGTGCAGGTGAACTACGACCTCCTCTCGCCCAACAAGGGCGACCGAAGCGTCAAGCGTGTGTTCAGCGGCTCCGTGGCCTGGCAGATCGTTCCGGCGGGGACGAATCCCGACAAGGGCCACGACCCCCGGGCCGTGGCTTGGGGGGATGCCCGGATCAACGAGACCGGCAAGGGATCGGTGGACGTGAGCCTCGCCCGACTGACCCCCGGCAAGCACTATGACCTCGTCATCGACTTCACCGGCGACTGCGCCGTGGACCGGGGCGACGGTACCCTCCACACGTCGGTGCACTACGACAAGCGTGTCACGGTGCGCGGCCTGCACCGTACGAAGGACTTCCGTCTCAGGCACCTTCACCTGGACGGGGACTCCCACGTGGGGCGGGGTGACGGTCTGCACCTCAAGGGGCTCCCACTTTTTGATGGTCACCCCCTGAAGCATCTTCATTTCAGTGGAAAGTCCCATTTGGAATTGGATGGAAACGCCCATCGCGAGAAAGACTTCAAGCTTCCAGAACTCAACCTCAAGACCTCGTTCGGAGGCGGGGCCGAGGTGTCGCACGACGACCAGGCTGGTGCGGGCGAAGGTGCAGCGCCTGTTGCCAAGGGGAAAGGCCTGCCTGCCACCGGTTTCTGATTTATCCGGGGTAGTGGAATCAGAATGACCAGATCGTTCTGAGACCTACCGATTGCCGGGGTCGCATCCGCATGGGTGCGGCCCTTTTCCCATGTCGTGCGGAGCCAGTCTCGCTCCTGCATTGATGCGATCCCGGGTTGAGGTCGGAGGTGTGCTGCGGGACACCACTGACGAACCCACATGGTGCGGCAACAGTGCGGCGGCGTCCGAACTCGTCGGCCCCCACACCGGGACAGCATGATTTCCACGACGGTCACGATTCCCACGCAGATATCGGGAAATGGCCGTCCCCTCGCCGTCCGACGCAAACAACTAGAGTCGAGCCATGAGCGATACGAGCATCCCCGGCCTGCTGACCGACGACGTGCGGCTGACCGTCCCCCTCGACCACTTCGACGACTCCGACCCTCGCACCATCGAGATCTACGCCCGACTGGTCTCCACTCGGTGCAACCAGGACAAACCGTGGCTCGTCTTCCTGCAGGGCGGGCCAGGCTGTGAGTCGCCACGCCCCGCCCTCGTCGACCCCGGATTTCCCGGCTGGCTGCGTCGCGCCTTGGACGACTACCGCCTCGTCCTGCTCGACCAGCGCGGCACCGGGCTGTCGTCGCCAGTGAGCGAACCGGTCGGTTCGGCAGCCGACCAGGCCGAGTACCTCACCCACCTGCGAGCCGACGAGATCGTCGAGGACTGTGAAGACCTGCGCCGCCACCTGGGAGTCGAGCAGTGGGCAGCACTCGGCCAGTCATTCGGTGGGTTCACCATGCTGCGTTACCTCTCGGTGCACTCGTCATCCCTACTGGCTGGCTACTTCACCGGTGGGCTATCGGCCGTCGGATGCAGCGCCGACGAGGTCTACACCACCTGCTACCACACCATGCAGGCCAAGTCCGAGCAGTACTACCGGCGCTTCCCCGGCGACCGGGGCCGGATGCGCGCCGTCCTCGACCTTGCCGCCAGCGGCGAGCTGCGCGCCCCCAACGGCGACCCGGTGAGCCCGTCACGAGTGCGCTCCCTGGGCCACCTGCTCGGTGGATCCGGTGGGGCCGAGAAACTGCACTACCTGCTGGAGTACGAACCCACCAGCCGCTGCTTCCGCTACGACCTGGCAGACCTGCTGCCGTTCGGCGGACGCAACGTGCTCTACACCGTCATCCACGAATCCTCCTATGCCGACGGCGTCACGACGAACTGGGCTGCTGCCCGCTGCCTACCGCAGGCCTTCCATGACGATCCCACCCTGCTCACCGGCGAACACGTCATGCCCGAATGGTTCGACGAGGACTCCTCGTTGCAGCCGTGGAAGGACGTCGCCCAGATCATCGCCGAGCACCCCTGGCCCACGTTGTACGACGCTGACGCCCTGGCCGCCAGCCAGGTGCCGTGCGCCGCTGCGATCTACCATGACGACGCCTACGTACCACGGGAATACTCCCTGCAGACCGCGGCGTTGTTGCCCGGGATGCACCCGTGGGTGACCAGCCAGTACGAGCACAACGGATCCAACGCCTCCGGCGGAGGCGTGCTGGATCGGCTCATCAAACTGGTCCACGGCGACATCGTCCGCTGAGCCTTTTCCCCCGAGCCCTGCCCCTGGAGCCATGATCGAGAAGAAACCTCTCAACGAGCCGCTGCTGCCCCCAGGCGTCGACGACACCAGTTCCCCCGACCCCCAGGTCGTCAAGGCCCGCGCCCTGGCCGACCCCAGGGCGTTGCGCAGGCGCATCATCTTCCTGAGCCTGCCGATCTTCGGGGAGAACCTGCTCGAGATGAGCCTGGACATCGTCAACACCATTCTGGTGGCGGCGCTGGGGGCGGCGGCCCTGGCCGGTGCTGGTGCCGCGATCCAGATCATGCAGATCGTGCTCTCGGCGCTGGCTGGGCTGTCCACCGGCGGCTCCATCCTCGTCGCCCACGCGGTGGGTGCCGACAATCCGGCCGAGGGCACCCGGCTGGCCCGGCAGGCACTCATGTGGAGTTTCATCATCTTCACCCCGATGGCAGTCATGGGAGTGATCCTCGCCCCCGGCCTGGCGGGAATTTTCGGTCTGCCACCCGACGCCACGGCCATGACGGCCAGCTACCTGTCGGTCTCGCTGGGAGCCGTGCCGGTGCTCGCCATGCTCATGATGTCCAGTGGGGTGCTGCGCGGTGCTGGTGATGCCCGCACCCCGATGTACGTGACGATCGGTGCCAACGTCGTCAACATGACGCTTGCATTCGTGCTCATCCACGGACACTGGGGAGCTCCCGAGCTCGGCGTCACCGGGGCCGCCATCGCCTCGGCGATCTCGCGCACCCTGGCCCTCGTCGTGCTGGTGTGGCTCATGGCCCGTGGTCGAGCCGGGGTGAGCCTCAGCCGTCCGGTGGGCACCATCCTCGTGTCCTGGAAACCGCGCTGGGACGCTGCCAAGGCCGTCTTGCACCTGGGGCTGCCCGCAGCCGGGGAGCAGCTCGTCATCTCCACGGCGTGGCTGGTGTTCACCATGGTCGTCTCGCGGCTGGGTACCGCCTCCATGGCTGCCCAGCGGGTGCAGATGAGCGTGCAAGGCCTCGTCTTCCTCCCGGCCCTGGCCCTCATGATCGCCACGACTACCTTGGTCGGGCAGGCCTTGGGTGCCGGACGCCCGGCGCTGGCTCGTCAGGTGGCAGGGCGTACCGAGCGGTGGGCCTTCGGGGTTGCCGTCATGCTAGGCGTCCTCGTGGCGATCTTCGCCAAGCCGCTGGTTCACGTCTTCACCACCGACCCGGTCGTCGTCGACATTGCCGTGCGCACCCTACCGGTGATGATGCTTGCCCAGCCGTTCTGGGCGTTCACCATCCAGAACTCCGGTGCGTTGCGTGCCATGCGTGCCCCGATGAGCCCGCTCATCGTCGAGGCGATATCCAACTGGACGGTCGTCGTCATCGCGTGGATCATCGTCTCTGCCGGTGGTGGGTTGACGGCGGCGTGGTTCTCGTTCGTCATCATGGCTGCCCCCACCAGCCTCGCCATGATGTGGCGCAAGCGGGTGGAGGCGCAGCGGCTCGCGGTGTGACGGATGGGCCTGGCTGCAGGGGGAGTCTGGTGGGCGCGGCTCGGCTGCATTGCCCGGCGCAACCCCGCCTGCTGCATGAACAGCGGCCCGCCCTGGCCAGGCTGGTGCCATCGGCTGGTGCGGGCGATGCCCCATCTGGGCGATGGGCACCAACCTTGTGATGATCCACGGGATTCCCGGGCCGGATCGAATGTCGGGCAGTGGCCGGACGCCGGTCGGCAGTCTGAGCCCGGTGTTGCCCCCGGACCTTCAGAGATGGTTACCCGAATTGCGTATCGCGGCTGCCAAGCTCGTCCCCGGAAGCGGCCACAGCTAGCCGTCTGGCGGCCTGGACGCGGTGTCATTCGGACCACGTGGAAGTGGCTGTCAGATGGTGTGCTGCAGTTGCCGGGGCTCGTCAGCGCCGGCAACCTCGTCGATCGAATCGATGGTGACAGTCACTGTGCCTTCTGGCAGCCCGTGTCTCGGACCGCACACAGATCAGTTCAGTTCGACGGACTCCAGAGCTGCTGCGACCAGCTTGCCGCTGGCCACCAGACGATCCGCCTCGGCGATGTCCGGGGCCAGGAATGAGTCTGGTCCGGGTTCGGGCAGGGACTCACGCATGAGCTTGATGACCCGAGCAACCGGTTCGGAGGCTCCGATACCACGCATGTCGATGGCTCGAGCCGCTGTGAGCGCCTCGACACCCAGCACCTTGCCCAGGCCATCCACCGCACGACGCAGCTTGCGTGCCGCCGACCACCCCAGCGAGACGTGGTCCTCCTGCATGGCGGACGTGGGGATGGAATCGGCCGAGGCGGGCACCGCGAGTCGCTTGAGTTCCGAGACGATCGACGCCTGGGTGTACTGGGCGATCATGTAGCCCGAGTCGACGCCCGGGTCGTTGGCCAGGAAGGCGTTGAGACCACGGCTGCGGGCCGGGTCAAGCATTCGGTCGGTGCGGCGCTCACTCATGGACGCCAGATCCGCCACCGCGATCGCCAGGAAGTCCAGCACATAGGCCACCGGGGCGCCATGGAAGTTGCCGTTGGACTCCACCCGAAGGTCGTCGGTGACAGTCGGGTTGTCGATGGCCGAGACGAGCTCCACCTGTGCCACGTGGGCGGCGTGCGCCATGGTGTCACGCACCGCGCCGGTGACCTGCGGGGCGCAGCGCAGCGAGTACGCGTCCTGCACTCGCTTGGACTCCTCACTCTTGCCAGCCTGGATGAGAGGTGAGTCCTTGAGCAGCGCGGCGATGTTGGCTGCCGACAGTTTCTGCCCCTCGTGTGGGCGCAGTGCCTGCAGATCGGGGGCGAAGACCGCGTCGATGCCGCACAGCGCCTGCACCGTCATGGCGGTGGTGAGGTCGGCCGTCGTCACCAGGGTGTTGAGGTCTGTCAGAGCCAGGATGAGCTGACCGAGCATGCCGTCGGTGCCGTTGATGAGAGCCAACCCCTCCTTCTCACGCAGGGTGATTGGCTCGAGGCCGGCCGCTGCCAGGGCTTCGGCGGCTGGCATCTGGGTACCGGCCTTGTCTCGCACGATTCCCTCGCCGGTGAGGGCCAGGGCGGCGTGGGCCAAGGGTGCCAGATCACCCGAGCAGCCCAGCGATCCATACTCGCCCGTGATGGGGGTGATTCCGGCGTTGAGCATCGCTGCGTAGCCCAACACCACCTCGCGGCGTACCCCGGTGTGGCCCGAAGCCATCGTCTTGAGACGCAGCAGCATCATGGCACGGATAACTTCACGCTCCACCTCGGCGCCGGTGGAGGCCGCATGGGAACGGATGAGGGAGTGTTGCAGGATGGCCCGCTGCTCCACTGGCACTCGCTTGGAGGCTAGGGCTCCGAATCCGGTGGATATCCCATAGTGCGGGACGACGTCATCCGCCAATTGGGCGACGTGGTCGGCAGCTCGGTCGACAGCGGTCAAGGCCTGCTCACTCACCTCGACCGGCTCGTCGTGGCGTGCGACGGCAATGACATCGGCGAAGGTGAGATCGGGTCCGATGAGAACGGGCATGAGAACCTCCTGGGTGATGGCACGCCAACACTGGCGAGCCTGGTGACACGAATTGACGGTAACCGACGAGGGGCGGTCGAGGTGGCTGTTTCGTCGAGCGAGTGGTTGGGGTGACAAAAATGTCACGTGGAGCTGGGGAGGATCACCGTGGTGCTGGTGTCGATGTGAGGGTGGCAAAAATCGTCAGATCGGATCCGGGCGCGCACATGAGGCTAAGGGGCGGCCCCCTCTCTGTGGTTGTGAGAAAAGTCGCGCGAGGCTGGGAGTCATCACTGTGGTGCAGCCACAGGCCTTGTGGCGACAAAATTGTCGTGAGCCAGGGCCTGGTGAGGACGGGGATGTTGAGCTGGCCGTTGAAAAATGTCAGGTAGAGGTGCGGGTGGCTTCCCCTGTGCGGTTGTGGTTGGGGTGGTGACAAAAGTGTCACGCGAGGCTGGGGCGGATCACTGTCGTGCGGCCACCGGCTGCGTGGTGACAAAAATGTCAGCAGGAGCGGGTGCAGTAGCTGCAGCGTGTGGTGGGCATGGGGCGTTCCGGTGAGGCATCCGCGCCGATGAGGTCTTGCGCCGCGGAACCAGACGGAATCAGATGATGAAAGCCCTGGCACCCGATCATGTCGATGACTGGGCGCTGGAGGAGGGACCCTCCTCCAGCGCCCAGCGATTCAGAACGGGAGCGGGACCGCCCCCATCTGATGGCACACACCTCGCCGCCACACCTGGCTGATGAGTGGTACCCCGGGGCGGTAGAACAGGTGCAGCCAACTGGGTGCGGCCACGGACACCAGATCGGCACGGGCCCCCGGTCGCACCACGCCCACATCGCCACGGCGCAGCGCTGCCGCGCCACCGGCAGTGGCCGACCACAGGGCCTGCTCGGGGGTCATGGACATCTCGCGCACCGCGACCGCCAGGCAGAACGGCATCGACGAGGTGAACGCCGTCCCCGGGTTGCAGTCGGTGGCCAGTGCCACCGTCGCCCCGGCCCTCAGCAACCGGCTCGCATCCGGGTAGGGCTGACGAGTGCTGAACTCGGCCGCGGGCAGCACGGTCGCCACGGTGTGTGAATCGGCGATGGCCGAGACGTCCGTGTCGGAGAGGAAGGTGCAGTGGTCGATCGAGGCCACCCCGAGTTCCACGGCGTCAGCAATGATCGACGACGGATTGAGCTGGGCAGCGTGCAACCGCATCCCGAGCCCAGCCCGTTTGCCAGTCCGCAGCACCTGCAGGGACTGCTCGGCGTCGAAGGCGCCCTTCTCGCAGAACACGTCGATCCACGAGACGTGCTCACGTACCGCATCCAACATGGGCCCGCGGACCAGATCGACGTACTCGTTGGCGCTGTGTTCCGGGGGCACGGTGTGGGCACCCAGGAATGTCACCTCGTCGACGGTCTCGGCGAGAATGCGTGCCATCCGCACCTCCGTGTCGACGTCCAGACCGTAGCCGGTCTTGCCCTCCACCGTCGTCGTGCCCTGCCGGAGCATCTCGTTCACCACGGCGGTGACCATGGCGTGCAGATCCGCGTCGCTGGCAGCCCGGGTGGCCGCCATGGTGCGCCTGATCCCGCCACCGTCGTACTTCTCACCGTTCATGCGGGCGTCGAACTCGTCGGCCCGGTCCCCGGCGAACACCGGGTGGGTGTGGGAGTCGACGAACCCCGGGATGAGGGTCTGCCCGCCCAGATCGACGGCGTCATCGGCAGCCGGAGCATGATCGGCAGGCCCCACCCAGGCGATTCGCCCCTCCTCGATGACGACCGCCGCGCCGTGCAGTTGACCTAGCGGGTCGGTGTCGTGTGAGACGGTGCGCCCGCTGCGCGATGCCGGGCCGGCCGGAGCCGCAGTGGAGGCCTCGTCCACTCCGGGGCCAGGGTGACCATCATCGCAACCGTCCTGCACGTGCGGGTCATTGGTGACGAGGGTGCCGATTCCGGTGATGAGGGTGCTCACGAATCCTCCTTGAACAGGGTGTGCAGTGCGCTGCGCAGCGTTGCGGGGGAGTGCGAGGGCACCCGCTGCCCGGCGACGATCGTCGCAGTGACGTCAGCCTCGGACGCGGTGAGTGGCCAACGCAGCGGGTCCACCCCGGCCAGTCGAGCCGAGTCGGGGGAGATCGCCACCATGTCGGCCGGATCGCCCACCCGTAGCCCGGGGCGTTGTGGGTCGACTGCTGCCAGCTCGGGCAGCACACTGTGCACCTGTGCGCCGCTGCCCCACAACCGCTCATTGCTCACCACGCCACGCCGACCGCTGCTCAGTCGGACCCCAGACTCGATCATGCACAACTCGGCGAATGGATCAGTGACGACGTTCTCATCCGAACCAATCGCCAACGGCACCCCGGCGGCCACGAGATCGGCGGTGCGGGGGATGCCGTCGGCCAGATCGGCCTCGGTGGTGGGGCACAGCGACACCGTGGTGCCGGTGCGGGCGATCATGGCGAGATCTTCGTCGGACAGGTGAGTGGCGTGGACGACGGTGGTGCGAGCCGAGAGCACCCCGGCCCGCTCCAGTACGGTGGTCGGCGTGAGCCCGGTCGCCTCCTGGCAGGCCCGGTTCTCGGCTGGCTGTTCCGAGACGTGCACGTGCACCGGCACATCGGCGGGCAGGCCTGCAATGGCGTGGTGCAGCTCGTCGGGGGCCACGGCACGCACCGAGTGCAGGGCCGCCCCCAGTCGCACTCGCGGATCGGCAGGCAGGGCGTCGGCCAGCTCGTGCCACCGCTGCAACCAGGCCTCCACCGAACCGTCCCCGAACCGCTTCTGGCCAGCCTCCAGAGGCTGCCCGAAGCCACCGTGCAGGTAGCAGGTGTCCAACAGGGTGAGCCGGATCCCGGCCTGCCGGGCGGCCTCGGCCACTGCGAGCTCCATCTCGTGATGTGGGTAGCGCGACCCGGCCGGGCGATGGTGCAGGTAGTGAAACTCGCCGACGCTGGTGTAGCCGGCGTCCAACATCTCACCGAACACCCCGAGTGCGAGCTCATGGTAGCGGTCGGGATCCAGCCGTTCGGCGACCTGGTACATCGTCGTGCGCCAGTTCCAGAAGTCCTCGCCGTGGGCTCCGCCACGCAGCGCGCGGTGGAACAGGTGGGAATGGGTGTTGACGAATCCCGGCACGACGACCCCGTCGACATCAGGCGGGCTCGTCGGCTGCTCGGCGGATGAAATTTTCGTGACGACCCCGTCGGTGACCTCGATGGCGACGTCACGGCGGAACGTGCCATCAACCAGTGCACTGCGGCACG